>CAZRGL010000768.1:0-4139 GCA_964599485.1 uncultured Polyangiaceae bacterium | reverse complement strand
GACCGAAGAGCTCCTCCTGCTCGACGTCACGCCACATGCTTTGGGTGTGATGACCTATGGCAAGAACTTCGAAGAGCTCATCGCCCAGAACACCACGGTCCCCACCAGCCAGACGAAGACCTTCACCACAAGCCGTGACAACCAGACGGCGGTCAAGATTTTGGTCATGCAGCACGAGTCCATCGAGGCGCAGGATCAACTTCTCGGTGAGTTCATCCTCACCGGGCTACGCTCAGCTCCCAAAGGGCAGGTGGAAATCGAAGTGACGTTCGCTATCGACTCCGACGGTATCGTCTCCGTCAGTGCCAAAGATCTCGAGACTGGACAAGAGCAGTCGATCCAGGTCACCGCCTCCAGTGGTCTCACGCCTGAGGAGATCGAGGAGATGATGGAGAGCGCTCAGGAGTACATGGTCGACCGCAAGCACAGCGACGAGTACGAGGCGATTGAGCAGCAGGCCGAGAAGCTGATTGCCGACGTCGAGAAGCTCTTTCCCGAGGTGGAGAAGATCGTGGCCTCGAGTGATTTCGGGCGCGAAGCCATCGGCAAAGCGCGCGGCGTGTTGACCAAGACCAAGCAATCGCTCGACGACAAAGAACTGTCTGCGTTGAAAGAGCACATCGAGGCGCTCTCGCGCACGCTGCGGATGTTCAAAGGCGTGGTGTCCCGACCGCATTGACGTTCCTGAAGGGGATGGGCGTGAAGTCAGAACCGCCGCCAGCTCCCTTGCCGGACTCACAGCACACGGCGTTGATCGTCCCCGTCCCGTCCCGCGAGGACATCGATGCGCGTGTTGCCCTCGACGATCACACCGGCGCTTGCGAGTTGGCACGAGCGCGGCTCGAGGCTTACCCTGATGAGGTTGAGACACAGCAAATCGTCGAGCGCTGTGAAGCAACGTTGATGCAGATGTATTTGGCTCGCTTTGGAGACTGCAGTCGGCAGGTACGGGTATCGATGAGCGGCGAGCGGTTGCAGTGGCTCTCGATTGATCACCGCGCCGGCTTCATGGTCTCGCGAATCGTCGGTCCCACGACCGTGGAGGAGTTGCTCGAGCTCAGCCCCATGCGAAGACTCGACGCGCTACGCATCCTCTATGATCTCGTCCAACAGAAAGTCATCGAGCTCGTCGACTGAGGACTCTGTGGCCCGGTCTAGGCGCGAGCGCTGGCGCGACCTGGCACGCTTGCTGCTCGGCGGCGCGCTGATCTTGCTGGCCTCGCTCGGGGCCGAGAAGTTGGGCCACCTTGCACATGCGGCCGACGGTCCGAAACTGCGTGCGAGCACCGTGCCGCCCATGCCAGCGGGAGAGACGCGCGTCGACTACCGCATCGAGGCGAAGCTCGATGCCAAACAACATCGCGTTGATGGGTCCGCAGTGGTGGTGTTTCACAATGGCACCGCGCATGCTCTCGACGCGCTCTACCTGCACCTCTACCTGAATGCTTTCAAGAACGAGCGGAGCGTGTTCATGCGCTCACGCCAGCGAGGTTTTCGCGGCGGCGCTCGGCCAGCTCGGTGGGGATGGATCGAGGTCGACCGCCTGTATGCACGTGAGCTGGATCGCGAGTTGTGGCCCGCGGGACGAGTACACACCCCTGACGACGAGCACGACGAGACGGATATTCGTGTGCCACTGCCGCAGCCCTTGGAGGCTGGTGGGACCCTCACCCTGGAAATGCGCTGGCGCTCACAGCTGCCTTCACTCGTGCACCGCACCGGCTTCGTCGGCAGCTTTCACATGGTGGCGCAGTGGTTCCCCAAGCTCGCTCGCCTCGAGCCCGATGGTCGCTGGGCGCATTTCTCGTTTCATCGTCTCAGCGAGTTCTACGCCGATTTCGGCGACTACGACGTGACCATCGACGCCCCAGCCGGTTTTGTGCTGGGCGCCAGCGGCACCCGACAGGCGGAGGTCCAGCGCACAGGCGACCGGGTCAAGCAGCGGTTCGTTGCCAAACGCGTGCATGACTTCGCGTTTACGGCTTGGGACGGCTTTGCTGAGCTGCACCGACGTGGCCCTGAGGGTGTCTCGCTGCGCGTACTGTATCCGCCCACTGAAGAGCGCCTCGCTCGCAGAGATCTGGAGATGGTGGGGTGGGGACTGAGCCACTTTGGGCAGCGCTACGGCCGCTACCCTTATCCCACCCTCACCGTGGTGCGGCCGCCTGCCAACGCCCAAGACGCGGGCGGGATGGAGTATCCGACGCTGATCACCACAGGGGGCGATTGGTATTGGCCCGCTCTTGGCGTACGCCGTTTGGATATCTTGGCCATCCATGAGCTCGCCCACCAGTGGTTCTATGGATTGCTTGCGAGCGATGAGCGGCGCTGGCCCTTCTTGGACGAGGGATTGGCGACCTACGCTCAGGTAGAAGCGCTCGAGAGCAGGTGGCCTTCGGCTTCTGCTTTCAGTGGGTTTGGCCTGCGTGTGGGCCTGCCCGCTTTGCTGAGGGTGGCAGCGCAGCGCGTCTGGGATCACGGCGTTATCGCTCAGCCGGTCTCTGGGTTCTCCTCAGGCAGTGATTATGGCGCATTGGTTTACAGCCGCACTGCGACGCTGCTGCTCAGCCTCGGTCGGGTTTTCGGTGAAAAGCGGCTCGCTGCGGGGCTGGCCCGCTACTGTCGCGCGCAGCGTTTTGCGCATCCCGATCCTGAAGCGTTGCTGGCTGCAATCAAAACGGAGCTCGGCACTGAGGTCGAAGCGGTGTTGCGTCGCGGCCTGTTCGAGGGTGGTTGGGTCGATTATGCGGTCGAGCGTATCGAGTCCGCCAAGGCCCGGCCGGCCGAAGGCGTGTTTGGTGATCCAAAACAGCCGCATCCAGCTCCAACGAGTGAAGCCCCGCCAGCAGCGTATCGCGGGATGGTCACCGTGCGCCGCGGCGGCACCTTGGTATTCCCCGTAGAGATCGAGATGGTAGCTGCTGATGGCACACGCAGCAGAGCCCATTGGGATGGCAAGGCAACGCACGCGGTCATCCCCTATGCCGGCAGTAGTCCCCTCGTTTCAGCCCTCATAGATCCTGACCAGCGGGTGCTCATCGACAACGACTTGTCCAACAATGCCCGCAGCCGAGCACGCCAGTCACTGGCCCCGCGGGTGTTGGCGCGGGCGGGCTTGATGGCGTTCTTGGTGGCCGGAGCGCTATTCCCATGAATGTCGCAACCAATGCCGAGAGGCCTTCCCGTCGTGGTGGTCTATCGAGCCTGCGACTGGGCATCGTCGCGCTGTGTTTTGTCTATCGTGTCTTGTTCGCCGCGCTGCTCGCCGTCCCCATCTCGCTGGCGGTTGGCGGGCTGACCGGCGCGCACCCACTTGGCGACGCTGTCCTGTTCGAGCCGGGGGGCGTGTGGTTGGCGGAGATGGTGCGGCTGCTTCGCCCCGCCACGGCCGGCTTTCTCTGCTACGGCGGAGGCTTGGCGTTGGCGGCCACCGTCGGCTGGCTGTTGCCGCTAGGAGCCTTGATCGCCTCACTCGGTGGTGATTGTCGTGATGAGCCGCTGCGCGCTGTGTTGGGGCGCGCTGGCCGCTGCTGGGGACGGTTGGTACTGCTGCTCGGTGTCGTCAGGGTTGCGCAGGTGATCGCACTCGCTCTGGTGGTATTGCTCGTGCGCCATGCGGTCGCTTCCGCTTTTGCTGACCCTCAGATCTTTGACCTGGTGCGGCTAGCGGGCGTGATGCTCGGCTTGCTGGTCGCGTGGCTGCTCGGTGTGCTGCATGACGTGATTCGACGCGTCATGGTCCAGGCGGATCTGAGCCTCTATCGAGCAGTCGAG
This sequence comes from uncultured Polyangiaceae bacterium, assembly GCA_964599485.1. GTDB lineage: Bacteria > Myxococcota_A > Polyangia > Polyangiales > Polyangiaceae > JAPYTK01. The sequence goes on along the minus strand of CAZRGL010000768.1, from coordinate 365 downwards.
CGTAGCTGGGAGCAATTGCAGCAAGACGGCTGGCGTCTGCTGTGGGCGGCCACCTGGCGTGGGCTGCTGAGCATAGGCTGCTTCGTGGCTGCCTTGTTGCTCACCGCCCAGCAGCCCTCGGGTTTGGCCACGGTACTACTAGCCGGTCAACTTGCGGCGCTCGCCCATGTAATCGTCCGCGCGTCCTGGTTTGCATGGCTCTCGCCGGCAAGCGCGCCAGCCCAACAGGGGGTGGCACATGCACAAGCAGCCCCGGACGCGGACTCGGCCCCGGACGCGGACTCGGACCCGGACCCGGACTCGGACCCGGACCCGGACCCGGACGCGGACTCGGACCCGGACGCAGACGCGGACGCGGCCCCCCC
>CAZRGL010000767.1:2925-4169 GCA_964599485.1 uncultured Polyangiaceae bacterium | reverse complement strand
GTCCTGGTTGGACTGGGCCTTCTCTTCGGCCGGGGGTGGGTCCTGGCTGCTTGTGTCTGCCGACTCGCCGGAACCCGTGGCGGGCCAGACGAGAAGAAGTGCAAGGACTGTGAATGCCGACAGTGACAAGAGGTTGGGGAGCTTGTTCATGGGTCCTCTCCAGAGGGTTCAGCCCCGACGATACGAAGCCAGGCAGCAAACGGGAAGCGGAGAACACCGGTTTCACAGGCGAAGCGATATACTCGCCCACTATGCGGCTTCCACAGACTCTGGGCGGCTACGAGTTGTTGGAGCAACTCGGGGCGGGCGCTTTTGGCACGGTCTACAGGGCTCGGCTGCAGGGCTCGCACGGGTTCAGCCAGGACGTCGCCGTCAAGTTGGTGGACAACGCCCGGATCAAGAGCAACCCACAGTTGGTGGTCTCCCTGGCTGACGAAGCGCACATCCTGGCGCGCATTGATCATCCGAACATCGTGCAGGTCCGCCAGTTCGAACAGTTCTCTCACGAGGTTCTGGGCGACGTCTACGGCCTGGTGATGGAGCTGCTGCGAGGCAGCACCCTGGGAGGTCTGCTCAAGAAGTGTCGTGCGGCGAAGCAGGTCCTGCCGTTGTCCGCGAGCTTGTCGCTGCTGATGGAGGCCGCCGATTCCCTGCGCTATGCCCATGCGCTGACCTCAGAGGACGGCGCCTACCTCGGGCTCGTGCACCGCGACCTCAAGCCCGAGAACCTGCTGGTCGATACAGAGGGGCGCCTGAGAGTTCTCGACTTTGGAATTGCCTGGGCCACCGAGCGCCTGATCGAGAGGACTGCGACGGGAGTCGCCAAGGGCAGCATTCCCTACATGAGTCCCGAGCAGCTGCGCGGCAAGCGACTCGATGCCCGCTCTGACCTTTACTCGCTGGGACTGATTGCCTTCGAGTTGGTTGCCGGTGCTCGCTTTCGGCCGGTCACGGGCGATTCACTCGCATCGGTCATGGCGAATGCGGCAGGTATGACCTACGACCAGCGGCGGCCTGCATTGGAGCACGCTCTGAGGGGCGACGAAGTCCATGGCCTGAGCGAAAGCGAGGCAGCGCAGTGGGAAGGTCTGCTGCGAAGTCTGCTGCACTCGGACATAGACCACCGCATGCCGACTGCAGCTGTGCTGCTGGATCAGTTGGAAGTCCTGGCAGAAAATTGGAAGCCGAGCGAGGGCCGGCGCTTTCTGAGGTCGCTCTACCAGGACCAGTCTGCTGCCCCGGAT
>CAZRGL010000767.1:283-2915 GCA_964599485.1 uncultured Polyangiaceae bacterium | reverse complement strand
CCAGCGCCGCCCCGACCGCGGTCCAGGACCCTAGGAGCCAGCCTGGCACGGCCAGCCGCTCGTCCAGCGCCACGTACACCAGGGCGGGCTGATCGATCGAGAAGGTGAGGAAGTCGGCCCCGGATCCCACCTTGTCGTCGCTGGGGGGCTCGCTGGCGTCCAACACCCGCACCGAAGCTCTGGCCCGCGACCAGCCGGACTCGGAGCCCTACGTCCCTCCCACCCGCTCGCCGGTCTCGTCGGATGGCGTAGTCGCTACGCGCGCGCAGGCAGACCCCCCGGCGGTGCCTGCGAAGGGGCTGCCGAAAGCTCCCCTGTTGCTCGGCCTGGGAGCTGTTGCCCTTGCCGTGCTGTGGTGGATTGCGTTGAGCGGTGACCCCGCCGATGACCTGGCTGAAGACACGCCCGTGTCCGACGACCAGATCCCAGGCCAACCGCAGTCATTCGGAGCGCCCCTGGCGGAGACGGCCTCGGGGGGCGTGGCCAGCTCGAAGACCTCGCCGCTTGTCCTGGTGGATGCGCTCGGGGAATTTCTCGGCCCCCTGGGACTGTCGCGGGGCAGCTCGCTCGATCAGGCGGTCCGGCAACTCGGCCGGCCCGACGAGACAGCCTCGGTGCAGGGGCAGGGCGGCGGCGCGCAAGAGGGCTACGCCAGCTTCCTCGAGGGCGAAGTGGTCGTGTTTCATGACCCGGAGTCGAAGAAGCTACTGCAGGTAGACATCTCGGTTCCCAGGAGTGGTGAGTTGCACCTGGCCAGGCGCGCGAAGGATGCCAGGCTGCTCGGCCTGTTCGAAGCGACGTCCTCGGATCTCGAGCGGCTGCTGGGCCCCCCGCAAGAGAACCCGGAACGCTCGGAGTTCTCGTACGCGCTGCCCGGTGACGGCGGCAAAGTCACCCTGCAGTGCTATCGAGGGAGCCTCTGTTCCAAGCTCCAGGTTTCAAGTTGCTGCTGGCAATGTTCACGATCATTAGTGCGTCGGCGCTCGCTGCGGAACCACAGCGGATCACGAGGGACGGCAAGCTCAAACTCGCGCCGTTTTTCATCAACGGTGGCAAAGAAGTTGTTTATTCCGTTCACGCCGAGCCGAAGCGAGTTGTGCTCATGAAGCTCGATCTCGAAGATGGTAGGCAGTCCATGGTGCTTCCCGAGGGGCGGGCCTCGCAGTTTGATGCCAGTTATTCTGGCGACGGAAAGTATCTGACGTACGCCAAATCAGACACGGACCGACAACTCAAGTTAGTCATCCTCGATATTGCACAGGGAGTCGAATCGGTTTTTGCGCCGCCGGGCACTCAGCGAAGCACCGTGCGTACACCGCGATTTGTGTCTGCCGCAAAGCGGGTCATCTTCACCCTGAATGGGCCTGGTGGGCAACAGATTGCCTCGGTCAATCTGAAGGCGATGGACTTGAAGGGGTTGACGACTTCGAATGGGGCGAATGCATGGCCCGCTATCTCTCCCGATGGCAAGCAGATCGTGTTCAGCTCGAGCCGCGCGGGAACTTTCAATTTGTACAGGATGAACACCGATGGCTCCGAGGTGACGCGGTTGACCAAGGGTCCAGCCAGCGATTTGCACGCTTCGTGGTCGCGAGACGGAAAGCGAATTGCCTTTACGAGCGCTCGCGACGGGAATTACGAGGTGTATGTGATGAATGCAGACGGCAGCAGCTTGAGTCGCGTTACCGACCATCCCGAACGAGACGATTTCCCGAGATGGCATCCTGACGGGAAACGGTTGCTGACCATCGCCGAACGAGCCGGGCGCTTTGATCTGTATTTTACGGATTTGAGCAACTAGCTCGGGAGCGATCCGGGTTTAAGCAATCGAAGGCTTGATCTCAATAGGGAACACCTCGCGATTCCGCTTGCTGTGGGGCAGCTTGCCGAAGTCGTGTGTATGGATTCCGGCGGCATCAATGTTACAGATGCTGCCGGCGATCGGCTCGAAGGCCGCGCGGAAGTGAGCGGCCGACTTGACCGAGATGTATTTCATCTTTGCGCAGTCGATGCCGAGAGAACGGGCGAAGGCCATGCAGAAGGGTTGCTCCCGCGCAGTGACGACTGCGATGTTCACGCCCTCGATCTTCAACCAAGCCGACGTCCCCATCGAGCCAGTCAGCCCAGCGAACATCGGACCGTCGTAAGCGAACGCGCCTTCTGAAATCGCGAGGACTTCGGCTTCTCCCACGACAGGCCTACCTTGGACGGGCGACGATTTGCCACCGATCGAGACTTTGATGAAGCTGCCGATACCGGCTCGATGAGCTTGTTGTGCAACCTCTTGGTCGACCATGTACAGGATCAACGCGTCTTGCAGTTTCCCGTCAAGAAATGCCTGCAAAACTTCCGTTGAGTCACCGGGCGAGCCACCGCCCGTGTTGTCCGAGTGGTCTGCAACGATGATCGGATACTTGCCGATGCCCGCGCCGCGCCGCAGCGCTTCGTGAACCGAAATCGGTGGCGAATACCACGTGTCGCGATTATCCCAAATCCACCCGCCGAGTTCGTCCGCTGCACGTTGCGCGATCGCTTCGTCGCCGTCGGCGACGACCATCACAGAGCTACCCACTTCCGGCACATCGGCCCATGGGAACCCCGTGGCGATTGTGACGCAAATGATCTCAGGCCG
>CAZRGL010000767.1:0-273 GCA_964599485.1 uncultured Polyangiaceae bacterium | reverse complement strand
AGACTCAACGTCATGCACGCGCCGCAGGACTTCATCCATCGGCGGATGTGCGGTGACTTGGCAAGGTGTGCTCCAGAATAGCGGGAGCTGATGAATCGCCATTCGCGGTTGAATCTCGCCTCGCACCGTCCGAGCGATAATATCGGCGGCTTCTACGCCTCGCTCGGCCATATCGATGTGCGGAAAGGTATCAAACCCGACCAGCGCATCCGCAGCGGCGACACGAGCCTTCGTGTGATTGCCATGCAAGTCTTGTGTCACCACGATCGGTCG
>CAZRGL010000766.1:0-4212 GCA_964599485.1 uncultured Polyangiaceae bacterium | reverse complement strand
CCGTTACCGTATATGGGCGGCGTCGTGTTGATGAGGTCGAGGTAGGGCTGCGAGCAATTGTCCTCACAGAGGCGGAATTCCTGGTAGGTGTCGCTGGGCGAGACCAGGTTCTCCATCTCGGGGGCCACGCGGGGGGCGTCAGCCGTCAGCTCGGTGCCGAAATAGAGGAACTTGGTCGGGACCTGGCCGGTGTACGCCGCAATGCGCACTTGGTTGAACGTTACACCATGGGCCAAGGGCGGCAACGGGATGGCGTAGTCGAGCACCATGACCGTCTCCCAGTCCTGGCCCAACATCTGCGACTCCCAATGCATGACCAGTGTTGGGAAGACGCGACCTTCCAGCGACACCAGCCGTTCAGCCTCAGCGACGAGGCGGGGATCGATCGATAGCTCGTACACGGACATGTGCGTCGTTATTAGCAAGCCTGAGCCAGTCGAATTGACCGGCTAGTCGGCGGCTGATGTTAGCAATCTGTTGACGGAAACCGCAACTCGGCCGTACCACATTCGACACCCGGCTCGACAACCGTTTTGACAGGCAACCAGCAATGACCCTCTATGTTTGAGAAGCTATCGGCGTTGATCGGCAGGGAGCACCGCCTCGATGAGGTCAGCCACATCATCCGGGCTGCAGTTTGCGACTTGCGTCCTGCGGTGGTCGGAGCCCACCAAATCAACTGCTCAGACGAGTCTGAACGCGAGTGCGTGGAGAGCTTCCACCAAATTGTGGTTCGCGACCTGCTCCCGGAGCTGAAGTTCCACAGCCGCTCCTCATTTCGTACCGTCAATCTAGGCGGCCGTTATGAGCTGGGCTCGGCGGCACTTGCCGAAGATCATTACGCAACATCCGAGTCAGCGGACGCTTTCAAGGTGCTCGTCATCAAGATCAACGCCCACGTTTCGGTAGTTGAGGAAAACGGCGAGCTCATTTGCGGACGAATGGAGCGCTACGAGCGAGAGTCGGTCTATTGTGGCGCGTTGCACGCCCTTCTCGACGGAGCCAGCGGCCTCTTCTTGGACGAGCTGCGCACTAGTTTTCAGCAGGGAATCGACCGGGTGGCAATGCTCACCGACCCGCAACAAGTCGCCCCCAAACACCGCGCCTTGTTCGCAGCAGCCACGAGCGCCTCGCTGCAATCTGCCCGCGCCGCGGCCGACGTGTTGCAGCACCGCGGTCATACGCCCACGGTCTATCTGATCTGCGGAGCCGTAACCCTCAACCGCCACGATGACGACACCGAGCTGCTGATCGACGTTCAAACCATCGACGAGCGCAACGACCGCGAGCACCTTCGCACCGGCCTCGGCGACGATCCGCGTCGCTACCGGCTCAGCCGCGAGCTCGGGCGCCTGCGCCTGTCCCAAACTGAGCCCGAGACGCCGCCGTGATCATCCGGCAGGCCAGCCGGCCGGCTCTCTCTCATCTACGATTGGCAATGCTGCTGACAGCAGCGCTGCCAACACTCGCAAGCTGCGCCGGCGCTCCCTCGCCAAGCGATGCGGCGGTGCAGCCCGCGCCCATCATAGAGATCGCCCCACAAGCGAGCGAACGACCGCCCACGCCCCGAATGTCCGCAGACGCGTCCACGCCTCTGTGGACCGCTCGTTTCGACGGCCCCCCCACTGGAGAGAGCGCCAGCGCCTTGCACCGGTTGTGCTTCGACATCGAGCCCGACCCTGCCGGCGGAGCCGCCATCGTGGGCACCTTTCGCAATCAGCTCGAACTGGGCACAACGACCCTGAGCGCGGTCGGTGGTCGGGACGCCTTCGTCGTGGCGCTCGACGCCCAAGGTCGCGTAGTTTGGGCCACCTCCTTCGGCGGCGCCGGAGAGGACCGTGCCCACGCGCTGGCGATCGGACCGGCGGGCCAAATCGCCGTCGTCGGCTCCTTCACTGACGAGGCGAAATTTGGCGCCACCACTTTGCGCGGCACTGGTGAGAGCGCCTTTGTGGCGTTGCTCGATTCCACTGGGTCGGTGCGGCATGCAATTCACCTCGATGCCTCCAATCCCGGTGCGGCCGAGGTTTGGGGTGTTGCCGTCGACGAAACTGGCAACACTTACGTGGCCGGACAGCTCGAAGAAGCGCTCAGCATAGCCGGCGGGCCGCTGCTCAGGGGACAAGGCCAGGGCGTCCTATTCGTAAAACTGGACCCGGCGGGCAAGCACGTTCTCAGCGGACGAACGGTCAGCGGCGGAATGATCTCGGCGTGGTCGGCCGCAGCCACCCCCGATGGCGGGATGGTGGTGGCGGGCGCAGCGGACCGTCTCGGCACGCCTCCTTCCAAGGCGGGCGGCACCGACATCGTGGGCGTGTTCTTCGACCGAAAAGGCAGACAGCGGCACGTCGCACGCTTTGGCAGCCCCGGGAGCGACTGGGGCAAGCGCGTCGCGGTCGACGCGCGGGGAAATGTAGTGCTCGCAGGCGACCTCGGGGGTGTCGGAGCACTGCTGGGGCGCGCGACAGGCAAGCCGTCACGGGAGGCGGGGCTCGTCGTGGCGCTGCATGCGCCGAGCTACAAGCCCGTCTGGGGAATGACAATCGCGTCGAGCGAGACCACCGAGATCGGCGGCTTGGCCAGCTCACCAACGGGCGAGGTGGCCGTCAGCGGTATCTTCAAGGGCGAGCTCGTGCTCGGAGCGGCGCGCTTGTCCGCAGCAAAGCAAGACGTCTACGTCGCCAGCCTCGACCGCGACGGGGATGTCCGGTGGGCAGTGCGGATCGGCGGAGCGCTCGACGACGACAACCGCGCTTTGGCGATGGACCGCCACGGCAACGTGCTGATCTGCGGATCGGTGCAGAAGGCGGCGGAGCTCGGAAAGCAGCGGCTACCCGCTGGCCCAGGAGCCAGCCTGTTCGTCAGCAAGCTCGCTCGTTGATTCGGCGGCGATGGGGCTAGCCCCGTGGCTGCTCGGCGTCGGTGCCGAGGGCATCTGCCTCGACCTCGATGAGCGTCCCTAGCCGCCCGCGGAACAGACGCAGCGCAGTGACGGCTTCCTCGATGCGGTCTTCTTGGAAGCGGTAACCCATCTCCTGCCCCATCGGGACCAACATCGATTGGGCATGCTTGCGACAAATCCGACGCAAATCGCTCATCTGCTGGAGCACCGTGTCGAGCCGTGCGGCGACCTGCTCGTCGACGTGCTCGGGGCGCGGCTGTAGGTCGTGGATCTCCTCGAATGTGAGCTTGTCACCCAGTGATTGGAGGACCGCCATGTCGAGCTTCACCCGTCGGGTATCGATTCGCCAGAGCCGAAAACGGTGACCGAAACCCATCACGTTGAACAGCAAGCTCAACGCGGTGATGATGTAGACCCACTTGCTGGGAGGCATGATGTCGACCAGCCAAGGCAGATGCACTTCGAACAGATCGGGTCCCTCATTGTCGAAGAAGGCCTTGGCCGACGGGTCGTAGTCAAATGAGCCGCTCGCGCCGCGCTTGCGGTTGTGCTCCACCAAGCCGGGAAGCGCTTCGCTCAACAATGACAACAGCGACACGGTTTGCGCATGGCTGGCACAGCCGTTACCGAGCACGAGGGTGTCCACACGCAGCACCCGCCGATCGCTCGGCGGCAGCAGCTTGATGGGATCGTACTGCCCCGCACCGATGCGGCCGTGCCAGAAGAATGGGTAACGGCGGGCGACGACGTCCCAATGTGCGAAGGCAGCAAGCTGCAGTTGGCGATCGCGGACTGCGTTACGAATCAGCGCCGCATCCTCATCGATGACGAATACGCCCAGATCGAGCTTGCCGCGCTGGAGCAGCTCGATTTGCTCGTTGAGCCCGTGATTGCTCAGCTTCAAGTCGAGCCCACGAAAGTCCTCTGACTCGAGCACCTGTCGGGCCACCCTGTCGGTGCCACTCTTGTTGGGTCCAACGCCCACCCTCAGACCACGTAGCTCGGCAAAGCTACGCAGCTTGCCGGCATCTTTCCCGATGAAGAAGACGGATTCGGACTTCTGCAACCGCGCCACGAGCTCCAACTTGGCTCCAGCCGGAGCCACCAACCCATCCTGCACCAGCGCGAACTGAACCTCGCAGCTGTCCGCGGCCGCGGCGAGCTGCTCGAGGTTGTCCACGCTGCCTTGCGATGCCGAGCTCCGTAGCATCCCGCCGCGGGCCTTGGCGCGCGCGGAAATCTGCTTGGCGATGACGTGGTAGTTGCCCTGTGCGGGCCCAGCCAACAGCTGCACGTCCAAATGAACCATG
>CAZRGL010000765.1:0-4215 GCA_964599485.1 uncultured Polyangiaceae bacterium | reverse complement strand
GCGCTTTGCGGCAGAGGAGTGCGCACCAGCACCGCGGCCCCGCGGGGGTTGTCCCTCCGCTAGCGTCGACGACAAACAGCGACGCCGGCAGCAGGCGCAGGTAATCTGCACCAATGGACAAAACGGTCATGACTCGTCTTTGGGCGATGGGGTCGCTCGTGATGCTGCTGTCGTTGTCGGTTTCGGCGGACGGCGCGGACATCTTGAAGGATCCGCTCAACGGCTCGACGCTCGGTCAACAGACTGGTGGCAGCTTCGTCAACGGCGGCTGGCAGGCCGGCAAGCAGATCAAATGGGATCTGGGCATGGTGGTGACCGACGGCGGGATGAGCATCCAGGTGACCAACTGGAATCCCAACACCAATAGCCCACAGCATCAGCACGCCAAGCAGCACATCATCAACATCTACGAAAACCCCCACGGCTCGCCGCATCAATCCGACGGTGACAAGCCCAAGGGCGGCTTCTTCAATATCCGAACTGGCGCTACCTACGACAATTTGTTCAAGTTCTTGTCGAGCACCTCAGGATTCGATCCTCCCCCAGCGGGCCGCGAGGAAACCCGCATCAAGAAGCCGCTCGGTTTCATCGATCCCGCTAAGACCTACACCATCAAAGTCGAATGGAAACAGTCGGGCGACATCACCGCCTGGCTCGATGCCGAGCAGCTGATAACTCACTCGCACGGCACGGCCTTCGGATTGCGCCACGTGTTCATCGGCACCGACAACGCGCCCGCAGGCACCTACGGTCCGCAGAAAGACGTGATCTACAAGAACCTCGAGGTGTGGGGCACCAGCATGCCAGGGGGCAACGGCGGGGCGGGCGGAACAGCTGGTACAGGCGGGGCGGGTGGCGGCCCGTCGATGACCATCAACAGCTTCGAGCCCGTCGCGGATACCTATAGCGATCCGACCAGTCCCAATGCGGCTCACGGCAGCGACATAGAGCTGCGTACTGGTGGTGACGGTCAAGGCCAGATCGGACGCACCATCTTCCTGCGTTTCGACGTTCAGGGCGCCGGCAAAGTCGTCAGCGCAAAGCTGTATCTCAAAGCGATGAACGCTGGTGGTGGCGGCGACATTCGTGTCGTATCCGACAACAGCTGGACCGAAGCGGGGCTGACCCATGCCAACAAGCCCGCGCACGACGACAAGGTTCTGGCGAGTCTCGGCAACGTCGACATCGACGGGGTTTACTCCTTCGATGTCACCGCGGCGATCCCCACCAGCGGCATGTACTCGTTCGCTATTACCTCAACCGTCGACAATGGCAGCGGCTACAACTCCCGAGAGCACCCAGCTACCCCGCCAGAGCTCGTCGTCGAGTGGGCGCCGTCAGGCACCGGAGGTAGCGGGGGCGGCGGCGTCGGTGGACAGTCGACGGGTGGATCTACGGCAGCGGGCGGCGCCACCACCACAACTACGGGCTCAGGGGCTAGCGGTGCCAATACAACCGCAGCCGCCGATCCCGACGGCACCATGCACGGCGAATGCACATGCAGAGCAGTGGGCCTGCCGTCGCAGGTCGGCCCCTGGGGTTGGCTCATCGCGCTTGGTGTTGCGATCAGGATTCGTCGCAACCGGCGCTCTTGACGAGCAAGGCAACACGATTGCTGACAGACCGGAGTATCGATCGCGACCGCCGAATAGACAGCACCTTGCCGCGGGTCGCCGGGGACGTTGTTGTCGATACCGCCGTCGGCAATGAAGAGGCTCACCATGTTGGTGTCCTCGATGGGCAAGGCCGCCAGCCCTTGTGGTCCAATCGTGGCAGGTGAGAAGTCGTTGAGCGGCAGCTTTTGGACGAAGTCGCCTTCGAGGGTGTACTCGACGATGGCCTGGTCTGACTGGGATATGAGCATCAAGTTCCCTGAGCTGGGGTCGTAGGCGATGCCCTCAGGATCAGCGATGCGCTGCTCTGACGGGAGGCTGCGCAGATCGATTGCGCCCACTTGCTCGAAAGCACTCGTGTAGCTCCAGATGGTGATGAAGGATTGCCCGTCGACCACGTAGAGCAGGCCCGATTGCGGGTCCGAAGTGATCCCTTCCGCGTCAATCTTGTCGCTGTCAGGCGGACCAGGGACGTAGGTCCAGTCGAGCGCGACGAAGCGGTCGCCGTCGAGCCGGTAGCGCGTGATGATGTTGAGGTTGTCGTTGGTGACGTAGAAATGGCCGTCGGCTTCCGAATAGGCGATGCCGGTCGGCTCCGTGTCCATGAGCTGGTAGGCAGCGATGAGCTCACCAGTGCTCGGGGAAACTTGGAAGATGTTTGCCTGCACCCAGCGGTACACCTCGCCGATCTCTGCGATTTCAGAGTCCGCGACGAACACCGTGCCGCTCGGGGCATGGTAGGTGATCCCTGCTGGATCGGTGCTCGGGACTTCGCGCAGCGCGCCGCCCTCAACTCCGGTGGCAATGTAGCCTGTTTGAAGCAGTTGTCGCGGCGTGTCACGGAGCTGCGCCTCACATGCGAGAGGCTCCGAGCTGGCCAGCGGCTGTGCGGTGGCGTGCTTGGACACGGCAAGCGTCGCTACCAATGTGGCGATGAGAAGTGTGGCGGAGCGTGTCTGCTGGCTCATGGCAGTTCCTTTCTCGAGGAAGGGTGCTGTGCTGGGTTGATTGGAAACCAACAAGTGCAATGCCCGTGCCCGCACCGAGTGAGCAGATCTCGAACAGAACGAGGCGCTGCCGCATCGCTCGACGTCACACGGTGGCCGTCACGCCACGGTCTACGAGCCGTAGCTAGCACCTAAACAGCGCACGCACGGCGACTGACAATGGCAACGATTTCGGCCAGCGGTTCTGCTTGCTAGACCGCGATCGCCGGCTAGCCCGTGATCAGCGGCTAGCCACGTTGAAGGATGGGCCGGTCGTTGCGCAAGCGATGTTGACGTAGTCGATGGGGCGCCATCCGCTCGGCAGCTCGAGCTTGCCTTCTAGATCACGAGGTCGGTAGTGGTCCACCGCTGAGAAGCCCGCATAGAGCAAATCCACGGTAGCGTGGGCTTGGGAGGGGAAGTGAAGGGTCACGTTGGCCTGCGCGAACAGCCCAAGCAGCCCGCGGAAGGCGCGGATCGTGGCGATGTGATGGGCGCTGTCGTCGAAGTGGAGATCGCACAAGAACACGCCACTGCCGTGACCGCTCAGGACTCTTGCGAAGCGCTGGAGCATCGGGATGACCAGATGCTTCGGAAAATAGCTGAGCAGTCCCTCGGTAATGATGGCGGTGCCCCCATCGGGATCGAGCCGGCGTTCGGCGATGGCAAAGATGCTCTCAGGGCCGTCGTCCACGAGCGCGTTGAGGGTCTCGACGTGATGCTCTGGGCTGACAGGCCCCAGTTGCTCGAGCCGCGCTCGCTTGCGCGCCGCCATGCCGGGAAGATCGCCCTCGATGTAGCGAAGCGAGGGGTGGCGATTGGTGAAGCGACGGCCACGTCCCGAAAGGCCGGCTGCGATTTCCAGTACTTGAGTGACACGGCCGGCGCGGATCGCTTCATCGAGCAGGTGGTCGATGATCAGATGACGTTGAAGCAGTAGCTTTTCCAAAGTCAGCCCGCCGCTCGCCAAGGACGCTAGCCGCATGGGCCCGCGCAACGCGTGAAACATGGCGCGGCCTGTGGTGGTGGCCAGCTCTGGTGGCGATAGCTCGTTCCGGCACCAGACGTAGCCGGTGTAGTGAGCCGTGGGGCTGATCCGCGAGGTGTCGTTGCTCATCGGCCAAAGCATAGCGGGAATAAGGACGTTTGCGAGGGGCGTTGCTCGCGGGACGGGGGGTGTTGGTCGACACCGCTCGAGTTTCAGGAGCGACGCGCATGAAATCACGCACAGCAATTGTCCACACCACCATCGTCTTGCTCTGCGGAGTCTTGCCCTGTTGCGCTGGGGTCGACGCTGCACGAGGGCCGACAACGACCGATCCCGAAAAAGCAGAGCCGGTCCAGACCGTCATGGTGCGCCCTGTCTCCAAAACAGCTGGCGAAGATATCCTGATCTTTCCGCCACCCCTTACCGACCGTCACGACCGCAAGGCGCTGCCGGCGCGATACGCGCGGGCGCGCAAGAGCAAGTTGGAGCTACGCTACCCAGCGCTCGGCGATGGCGCCACGCTTCATGTCTACGGCAAGTCCTTCCACCTGACCTTCAACCAACCCGTACGCGGCGCTGCAACGAATCGCCCGGCCTCGTCGAATATCGTCATCGAGCCAGCGGTCGA
>CAZRGL010000764.1:1298-4235 GCA_964599485.1 uncultured Polyangiaceae bacterium | reverse complement strand
GACCCGGACCCAGACCCGGACGCGGACTCGGACGCGGACCCGGACGCGGACCCGGACGCCGACGCGCCCCCTTGCTCAGCGAGCCCAACGTCGACGTCGACGCGAAGCGGCGGCCAACAAGCCAGCCAGAGCCAAGAGGCCTGCAGCTGAGCCGCTCCCTCGTCGCCCTGGCGCTGAGCACAAGCAACTGCCACCGGTTGCCATGCCCCACTTCGGGCTAGCCGCGCCCGCTCCGGTGGCGGGAGCGCCCCCACTGGCCGCTCCACCGACGCCGCTGGTCGTCATCCCGCCCGTCTGGCCGCTCCCCCCGACAGAGGAGTTACCGCCAGCGCCACCAGTGCTGTTGCCGCCGGCTGCGCCTTGACCGCCCGCACCCCCATCGAGGCTCTGACAAAGACCTCCAACGCACTGCTCACCCTCGGGACAGATGACCTCAGCGCAGGTGGTAGGCATGCACAAGTTGTTGATGCAGGTGAAGCCGTCATCGCATACACCCAGCTCACCGGAGCATTGCTTGATGCACAAACCGTCGATGCAAAGCGTGCCACTTGGACAGGGCGGCGGCGAGTCTGGCGTCCCGTCGCAGTTGTCGTCGATGTGGTTGCACTTTTCCACCTCGGGCTTGATCGCACCCTGACACTCGAGCTTGCCGTCGAGGCATGCCCATTTTCCTGGCTTGCAGGGTGGGTGGTCGTAGGGCGCGATGGGCAAGTCGCAGTCCGTGCCGATGAGCGGATCGTTGGGGTTGCAGCAACCGGGCAGGAGCGCGTGGGCGCAGGTGCCGCCCGCGGCCGTGCAGGTATCGACCGTGCAGATGTTGTTGTCATCGCACTCGTAGTCGTAGTTGCAGCAACCGGGAACGGCGACGTTGGCACAAGTGAGCGTTTGCTGGTTGCAGGTGTCCTGCGTGCATAGGTCGGAATCAGCGCAATCGGCGTCGGTGTTGCAGCAACCTGGAATCATGCCGCCCTGGCAGAATCCGCCGGGCACCGGACATTTGGCATTCGAGCAGAGGTTGCCCTTGGTGCAATCTTGATCCGTCATGCAACAACCGTTGATCAACGGATTGGTGCAGGTGCCGCCCGGCCCCGAGCAGATGTCTACAGTGCACAGATCGCCATCGCTGCAATCGGCGTTGGAGTTGCAGCAACCGTTGACCGCAGCGTACTGGCAGCTGCCCCCTGAGCAGGTATCGGTCGTGCACAGATCGCCATCGTTACAATCGGCGTTGACCAAACAGCAACCTTGAATTGGCGTGTGTTGGCACTTGCCTCCAGCCACCGGGCAGGTGTCGGCGCTGCAGGGATTGGAGTCGTTGCAGTCGGCGTCTTTGACGCAGCAGTTCTCGCCGAGCGGATCACAAGGCCCAGCGATGGTGATGTCACTCAGCGTAGGAGTTGTGAAGCCCGGCCCTTTGAGGCCGGCACGGAACTGTACATAGCGGCCAGTCACACCACTCAGAATGGCCCCGTTGCTGGCCTGCGTGTAGGCAGCTTGACCGAGAGCCGCAAGGGTGTTGGCAGCTCGTACACTAACGATGAGGGAGGTCTCGGCAGGCACGCCGCCTTCGGGCTCGGTGTTCCAAGTGACCTTCTGCCAAGGAACGCTGTCGCCGCCCGCGTCGTAGGTCGCGTCCCAGCCACCCACGTACGCGTAGGGCGACTGCCGGTCGATCTGCGTGCCGGTGAAGTCACTGTAGAGATACGGGAAGTAGCTGTAGGTCGGCTGGCCGCCGGGCACCGGGAGATTCGAGCGAGCGATGTCATAAGGACCGGTGCGGCCACAGTTGTTCGACGTTTGGGTCGGGTGAAAACGCACCAGGTTCCAAGCCCCGTCTTGCACCGACCAGATGTAGCCGTCGAAGTCCACCGACAAACCATGGGGCCGAATACCACCAGTCTGGCACTCCGCCTCGATGGTACCGTTTTGGTTGAGCCGATAGACCTTGTGTGAGCTGTAGCCAGAAGCCCAGATCTTGCCGTTGAAGTCGAGCGTCATCGCCGTGACTTGCGACGGCACGTTGTACCAGGTGCAAGTCGGCGGATTGACGTCGAAATTGATCTTCCAGACGCCCGTTCCGTTGTAGGCCCCCGCCCATGCTTGGTGGGTACCGGGCACGGCCACGATGCCGTACACGCTGCCGCCTCCGCCACCGCTACAGGTGACGTAATCAGCCTGATTCAGGTTTTCGATGTTGATGCGGATGACGCGCCCGATTCCGCTGGCGGCCCAGTTGTAATTCGCTGCGAAGTAGATGTAATCATCCGCCGTTGCCGCCGAATAAAACCTGGCGTCGAAGGGAAACGGGTTGTTGACGCTGAAGGTGCGCGAGTCCTCGAGCGCCACGGGCTCGTTGGGGTTGAAGCGATACACGGTGCGGCCAGACCAGGTTCCCACCCAAATCTTGCCGCGCTTGTCGACGGCGATCGCGCGCGGCACGTGGCCCGGCGAGCCAATCTTGATGGTCGTCAGGATGCACTCGTCGTCTTGCCCGTAGTATTCGACCTGATTGGCCGGTACGAGATTCGGGTTCTTGTACGGATCGACGATGTGATCGCCATTGACGTCCGAGGAGGTCTCGATCTTGCCGTTGTTGTTGCGATCGATGCAGTGGGCCAGGTTGCCTGAGAATTTGGACAGCGTCCCTTGGGACCCGGCGCCATAGGCGCGATTGACGATCCAAACGTCGCCGTTGGTGTCCACCGCCACCCGTCCAGGATAGTTGCCCGTCGCCGGTGCACCGGTCGGCTGACCGTTGATGTTGAGAAGCACCGAATCGAAGCGCGCGGTTTGGTAGCCGGTGTCGGTGTCGATGCGCACGATCCAACCTGGGCTCCCACTGCCCGGTGAGGTGTTGTCGACCCACACGAGCCGCGTTTTTGACACCGCCGTGGGGCCGAGCAGCAAGCGGTTGCTCGGTGTATGCACGACGTTGTC
>CAZRGL010000764.1:0-1288 GCA_964599485.1 uncultured Polyangiaceae bacterium | reverse complement strand
GGACCGTGTAGGTCTTGGTCTGGGCCGCTGCCGGGGCGGTCGCAAGCCCCAAGAGCCCAAAAACCACAAGTCGCGCCACCCAGGATCGAATGCTCATGATGTGTCTCCGCGCGTGGGTGTCCTAGAGTCGAGCCGCGCCGCCTGCCCTCTCAGCGAGCGCCACGCCCAGCTGTGGAGCAATGGAAGATCCACCCCAGAGTATCGCGTGCTGCTAGATTGACAAGCATGGCGTCTCCCCCCGGCTTCGCGCTGCACACCGACCGACTGGTGCTCATGTTGCCGGGCGCCGAGGCAGCCCCAAAAATCGTCAGCTATTTCGAGACCAACCGTGCCTATTTGACGCCCTGGGAGCCGCCTTTCCCGCGGGGCATGTTCACCAACGCTTTTTGGGAGCGGCGGCTGGTGCAAAACCAGCAGGAGTACCGCGTTGGAAAATCGATGCGCCTGGCGCTTCGTTGGCGTCACGAGCCGGACGGCCCAGTGCTCGGCCTAGCCAATTTCACCCAATTCGTGCGCGGCGCCTTCATGGCCTGCACGCTGGGTTACAGCCTCGACGAGGATTGCCAAGGCAAGGGCTTGATGACCGAGGCCCTATCCCGGGCGATAGCTCATCTCTTCGAGGAGCTGGGTTTGCACCGCGTCATGGCCAACTACTTGCCGATCAACGAGCGCAGCGGGCGACTGCTGCGCCGGCTCGGCTTCCAGGTAGAGGGCTACGCCCGTGATTACATTTTCATCAACGGCGCCTGGCGCGACCACATCCTCACCTCGCTCGTAAACCCCAAGCCCAGCCCGCCGGATTATGTTTCGGCGCAGCAATCACTCCGGCCCCAAACAGGCGGACGGCCGAGCTGAACAACCATGCCCGCAAATCCACTCCCCTCCCCTCGCTTCACCGTGTACTTGTCACCGTTGCTGCTGGTACTGGTGCTACTGGTGCTGGCTTGCCCTGCCGGACCAATCGTCTCACCCCAAGGCGACCAAACGAGCGCGCCAACAAGCACGAACGCCACGAGCGCAAGCGCGCCAACAAGCGCGAACGCCACGAGCGCGGCTACTACGTCCGTAGCACCCACGGCCTCCGCTACCCTCTCGGCCACTGCCGCGCCGACCGCTTCTAGCGCTACGACCACTCCGGTAGCTGCTGCGGCGGCCTGCCCGAGCGACATGGTGCTCATCGATGACCAGTACTGTCCCGGCTTGAAGTTCAAGTGCCTCAAGAAATGGCACTCACCGCAGAATCACCTGTGGGTCTGCGAGGAGGTCGAGAAACCGACGCGCTGCGAGG
>CAZRGL010000763.1:0-4301 GCA_964599485.1 uncultured Polyangiaceae bacterium | reverse complement strand
GCTGCCAGTCGTCGTCGTTGCGCCCAAAGACTCGAGCTACGAAAAGACGCTCGGCAACGTCCAAGAAGTACGCGCCCGCGAGGGCAAGGTCGTGGCCCTGGCTACCAAAGGCGACGAGGCGATGCATGACTTGGCCGAGCACATCATTTGGCTGCCGGATGCCCCTGAACAGGTGCTGCCGTTGCTTACCGTGGTGCCGCTCCAGCTACTGGCCTACTACGTGGCGGCGCGCAAAGGGCACGATGTCGATCAGCCGCGCAATCTGGCCAAGACCGTGACGGTCGAATGACCCCGCCATCGTGGTGCTCGACGCGTGCGCTCCCACATAGCACCCTAGCGGGGTGATTCGCAGTATCATCGGTACGACCGAGCGCCGCGTGGCGTTGGCCCTGTTGGTGACGGCGGTTGCTCCTCTGCTAACCGCCATGTGGCTGGCCAACACCATCGTCCAGCGGATATCCAGCACGGCGTTCCAGCCGGAGTTCAGCGAGCATCTCGACCGCTCCTTGGAGCTGTATCGCGATCTGGCAAAGGCCATGAAGATGGGGATGCGCCACGAAGCGAGCTACATCTCTTCCTATTCAGCGCTACGCGCCTCGGCCAAGAACGGCGATCGGGCTGCCGCGAAGAAGGCCCTAGCCTGGGTTGCTGAACACCATCGGAATCTCCTATCCATCGAGATGGAAGACGTCGACGGACAGCTGCTGGCTTCGTTTCACCGCGACAAGCCGCTCGACGAACGTCGCGAACGCGCCTTTGCCGTTCGTCGGCCGCTCGGTGATGACGGAAGTGTTTCGGTGGTGTTCGCCGCCGATCGGAGCCGCTTCAACGAGATCGGCGAAGCGCACGAGTTCGCTCAGGCCTACAAAGCGCTGGAGAAGAAACACCGCGGCGAGTGGGTCGATCGACCCTACCTGACGGTCTTTGCAGTGCTGTTTTGTGTCACGGTGCTGCTGGCGGTGCTTACCGGCGTGGCGGTCGTGCGGCCCTCTACCAAGCGAATCCGCTCACTCGCAGCGGCCACCGGACCGGTAGCCCAGGGCGATCTCAGTGTTCGGGTTGACGCGAAGGGCTACGATGAGATCGCCGAGTTGGCGCGCGCCTTCAACCACATGCTCGAACGGCTCGACCGTGGTCGCGCCCGAATCGAGTTTCTGAAGCGGATTGGCGAGTGGCAGAACATGGCGCGCCGCCTCGCCCATGAGATCAAGAACCCGCTGACTCCGATCCAGCTGGCTGTGGAGGAATGCCAGCAGCGCTATCGTGGCGACGACGAAGCCTATCGCGAGATGCTGCTGATCACCCGCGACATCGTGACCGAGGAAGTGGCGAGCTTGCGACGTTTGGTGGGGGAGTTTGCCGCTTTCGCTCGCTTGCCACGGGCCAGCTTGCGCCGCGCTGACTTGGCCGAATTCATGCGCCAGCAAGTACCGCGACTCGAGCGGGAGTTGCCAGATACGGCGCGCGAGGTCAGTCTCAGCTTCGAGATCCCCGACGAGGAGATGCGGGCAGCCATCGACCGCACCATGTTGCATCGCGTGCTCGCCAATTTGGTCACCAATGCTGCTCAGGCAACGGGCAACAACGACCAACGTGGAGACGGTGTGGTAGAAGTCCGCGCGTATCGTGATGGGGAGTCTTTTGTCGTCGACGTCGATGACGATGGGCCGGGCGTGGCCACTGTGTTGCACACGGCAGTCTTCGATCCTTACGTCACCACCAAGAAGGACGGAACCGGACTGGGGTTGACCATCGTCAAGAAGGTCGTGATGGATCACGGGGGGGACATCGACGTGCATCGCTCGCCCTTGGGTGGTGCTCGCTTCCGCATTCGCCTTCCGGCCGGCGGAACCAAGGCATCTGAGGCGGCATTGTCCCAAAGCCAGCTCGCACCACTCAGCGGCTGAGCTGTCGCGGGTGCACCACATTCCCTTCGCCGCAGCGCCGCGCGGGCGATTGTGTTAAAGGGCAACATGTTGCCCGAAGCGCTCCGAGAGTATCTGACCTTCGACGACGTGATGCTGCTGCCGGCGTACAGCGAGGTGCTGCCGACGCAGGTTGATGTGGCGACACGGCTCACGCGCAAGATCGCCCTGAACATCCCCTTGCTCAGCGCCGCCATGGACTCGGTAACCGAATCGGGGACGGCCATCGCGATGGCCCGCGCTGGCGGTCTGGGCATCATCCACAAGAACTTGCGTGTCGCCGACCAAGTGGCTGAGGTCGAGCGCGTCAAACGTGCCGAGAGCGGCATGATCACCAATCCGGTGACGGTGGGCCCCGATGCCTTGCTCGAGGATGCCGTCGCCGTGATGCGCCAACATCAAATCAGTGGCGTCCCGGTGGTCGACGAGGACAATCGGCCTGTTGGGATACTGACGGCGCGCGACATTCGCTTCGCCAGGGATCTGGCGCAACCAGTGAGCGCCCTGATGACCGAAGAGCTGGTCACGGTCCCGCCCGGCGTTTCGACCGATCGTTCCAAGGAGCTGCTGCACCAGCATCGCATCGAGAAGCTCTTGGTGGTTGAGCATGGCAAGTTGGTTGGCTTGATCACCATCAAGGATCTGCTTCAAGCGGATGCGACACCCACCGCGGTCAAAGACGCACAAGGGCGGCTGCTCGTCGGCGCCGCCATCGGGCCAGGCGCCGACCGACTCGAACGGACCGCGGCTTTGATCGAAGCCGGCGTCGACCTTCTCGTCGTCGACACTGCCCACGGTCACTCCCGCGGCGTGCTGGAAGCCGTCGAGGACACCAAGCGACGTTATCCCCAGGTCGAGGTCGTCGGGGGAAACATCGCTACCGGCGCTGGCGCCCAAGCGCTGATCGACGCCGGAGCCGACGCGGTCAAAGTGGGAATCGGACCGGGCAGCATCTGCACCACCCGTGTCGTTGCTGGCGTTGGCGTGCCGCAGATTACCGCTATCGCGGAGGCCGCCAAGGTGGCCGATAAGGCTGACATTCCGATCATTTCGGATGGTGGCGTCAAGTTCTCGGGCGATGTGTGCAAGGCCATCGCTGCGGGCGCCAGCAGCGTGATGGTCGGGTCGCTGTTCGCTGGAACCGACGAGTCGCCCGGATCGATGGTCTTGTACCAGGGCCGCAGCTACAAGGTGTATCGGGGCATGGGCTCGATGGGGGCGATGCGCAAAGGCAGCAAGGATCGCTATGGGCAAGGCGGCGCTGCTGACGAAAAGCTCGTACCCGAAGGCATCGAAGGCCGGGTGCCTTATCGTGGCTCACTCGGCTCGATTCTCCATCAGCTGATTGGTGGGTTGCGCTCGGGCATGGGCTACACGGGTTCAACCAACATCGTGGAGCTTCGCGAGCGCGCTCGTTTCATCAAGATCACCGCCCAAGGTCTTCGCGAGAGCCACGTCCATGACGTGATCATCACCGAAGAGGCGCCGAATTATCGACCGCTCTGATTGTCTTGGCGGCGCGTCAATTCGACGGTCATGTTTGGTTGCCGCTCGGGGCGACGCGCTGAAAACCCCGGGCTCCACCCCGCTCATGTTGTGCAATTTCAAGGGCTCTTAGGGACTGACCTGTGAATCCGGGCTAACATCGCTCAGGTGCGGCTTGGGCTAGCGGTAGGCTCTGCGTTGGTGGCGCTCTCGATAGCGCTGCCGTTACGTGCGGCAGGGCCCATCGGTGTCGACGGCGAGGCCATCACGACCTCCGAGTACACCATAGACTTACACCGCGGGCCGGTTCTCGCGGGAACCCGCGTCGTGGGTCTCGCCGGCGGCTACGTGGCAATCGCCGAAGGGGTGGCCGGCTATACCGTCATGACGAGCGAGCAGATCCGTGCCGTCGTCGACCGGGCGCGATTGGCGCAACAAGCGTGGGCGCAGCTGAGCCTCGAAGAGCGGGCAGAACGGTTGCTGCGTTTTCGTGACGCGATCGTCGAGCACGCCGATGAGCTTTGCGAGCTGTTGGCGCGCGAAAACGGCAAGCCGCGCAACGAGGCGATGCTGCACGAGGTCGCCGTCAGCGCCGATCTGATCACCTTTTTCGCCATAGAGGCGCCGGCGATCCTGGCGCCCGAAGAGCGAACGCTTCACCTTTTCAAGCACCGCCGCAGCATCGTGACCTACGCGCCCCGCGGCGTAATCGGCATCATCGGCCCGTGGAACTTCCCGATGCAACTGCCTTTGCGGGACGTCATCACGGCGGTCATGGCTGGCAACGCTGCGGTGGTAAAGCCAAGCGAGGTGACGCCGCTCATCATGGTGAAGCTGAAGGAGCTCTGGGCCGGCTGCGGGATGCCAGAGGATGTGCTGGGTGTGGTGACC
>CAZRGL010000762.1:0-4320 GCA_964599485.1 uncultured Polyangiaceae bacterium | reverse complement strand
TGGCGGCGGGGCGCATCACGCCCAGCCGCGCCGTCGCTCTATTGGGCTGCTTCTTGGGCAAAGCTGCCGAGCTGCTTCCCTTGTTTTTCGAGCGCGCCACTGAGTACTTCAGCGGCTTGTCGTCGGCCTCAGGCATCACCCTGGGCGGCACCGATGCGCGAGGCCGCGATGCCACCAATGACGTGTCCTTTCTGGTCCTGCTTGCTTACGACCAAATGCGCTTGCGCCAACCGAACATCCACGTGCGCGTTCACGACAAGCTCGACGGCGACTTCAAGCGTCTCTGCTATCGCGTGCTCAAGAAGGGCGGCGGCATGCCAGCGCTGTTCAACGACCCGCCCATCATCGCGGCTCAACAGCGGGCCGGAGTCGCTGCCGAGCACGCCCGTGACTACGCTGTCGTTGGCTGCGCTGAGTGGGGCCCGGCTGGCAATTGCTTCCCAGCCGCGGGTGCCGGCTTCATCAACCTCACCTACCCGTTACAGCTCGCCTTGCACGGCGGCCGCCGCCCGCAACCGCCTGGCTCGGCTCCGTCGATCGCAACGCCTGCCGCCGAGCAGCTAGGCGACATGGACGCCCTGCTGCGCGCCTACCGAGCGCAACTGCGCGGCGCGATTCACGCGGCCTGCGAGGGCAACAACGCCATCGAGACCGCCCACGGTCATCATCGCCCTACCCCGCTATTGTCCACCATGGTCGACGGCTGCCTGCGGGCCGGCAAAGACGTCACCCGCGGCGGCGCCGTCTACAATCCATCAGGTCTGCAAGGCGTGGGTTTGGCCGACGTTGCTGACTCGCTGGCAGCGATCGAGCAAGTGGTGTTCATCGCGGGCAAGCTCAGCCTCGCGCAGCTGGTAGATGCGGTGGATTGCGATTTTTCAGGCCACGCGTCGCTGCTTGCTTACATCTGCAATCGAATTGACAAGTACGGCAACAATTCCGGCCGTGCGGACCATTGGGCTCAGCAAGTCTCGCGCATCTACGTCGAGCTCGTCAGTGCGCAACGCAACCGGCGCGGGGGCCACTATTCGGCTGGGCTGTGGTCGATGACGACCCACCAGGGCTTCGGTCGACGCATGGGTGCGCTGCCCTCGGGACGACGCGCCGGCCAGCCCCTCGCCAATGGGATTTCCCCACAGTGCGGTTGGGATCGCAGCGGGCCAACAGCTTCGTTGGCTACTGCGTCTCGAGTGGCGGCGGTCAGCAATGGTTACGTGCTCAATCATAAGCTCAGCCCGACGCTGGCGGCGGGCTGCACCGGCGACAGCATCCTCGACGGGTTGATCGGTGGCTTCTTCCAGCTCGGCGGCATGCAGCTACAAATCGACGTGCTCGACCCGGCGGTCCTTCTCGAGGCGCGCGCTCATGCGGAGCTTCACCGTGACTTGGTCGTTCGCATCAGCGGCTACTCGGCCTACTTCTGCGATTTGAGTGAGCAGATGAAGGACGAGATCATCGCCCGCACGCTGCACGAGCAAGGCAGTTGACGCTCGCTTGCGTGCCATGAGGGGCGACGCGGTGAATGATTCGGGCTAGGACTTGCGCCTGCATTGGCAACCAGGCGCCCCTAATCATGCCAACCAAGAAGCTGCTGGTCGAAAAGTCGCTGACCCCGATCTACCAGCGGATCATCGAGGCCCTGGCTGCGGCGCTGACAGAGCTCGGCCACGAGCTGGTCATCATCGATCCGCGGTCGTTCTCATCGCCGCTCGAGCTGCTTCGTTTCGTCGATCGCGGCGCCTTCGACCTCGCGTTGATCGCGAACAGCAGCTCGGCGATGGCCTCATTCAAAGTCGACGGGCATTTGTTGTTCGAGCAGCTCCCTGGTCGTCTCGCCTTCCTTCATCACGACAACTTGGTCAACGCGCGTCAGAGCCCCGAGCAAATCTTCGAGCGTTTGCTCGCCTACCGCAACGCGGCTGAGCGCAGCGTTCATTTCTGCATCGAGCCCTACAACGTCACTGACCTGCGGGCGCTGGGTTGCCAAGCCCATCAGGTCTCACATGCCTCTGAATTCGAGGTCGCCACGCTAGAGGCGGCTCCCCAACACGACGTTTCTTTCTTGGGTCACTTGCTGCCACCCGAAAGCGACATGTTTCGAGCCCAGGCCAAGTTGGGGCCCCTGCTGCAATCGGACTACAGCGGCCGCATGGCCCGACTCGACCATCAAATCGAGCCGACAGCCCGCTCCTTCGCCGACCAAGCCGTCGGCAACGCTGCCGAAACCATGGATTGGCTCGCGGCAAAGTACTTCTATTTGTCCGCCATCCATACCTATTCCCAACACTGGCGCGGTGGCTTCATCGCACTGCTCGACGATGAGCTCAGCATCGACATCATTGGTGGAGATCCCGCCTATATACGCGGAGGCAACCGACAGCTTCAGGTCCAGCGAGCGTCTCTTCGCTACCATCCGGCCTGCCATGATCCCGAGGCTGTACGGCGTGTCTATGCGGGCTCGAAGATCAACTTGAACATCACTTCGCTCCAATTCGACTCCGCCGTCATCAACCGGGTGGTAGACATCGGCGCGGCCGGCGGCTTCGTGCTGACTGACCACACGTCGGAGCTGCAAGGGCTGACCTCCGTACATCGCGAGATCTCCTATGGCTCGGCCGCGGAGCTCGACGACAAGATCCACTACTACTTGGCACACGATCAGGAGCGGGAGCAGATCGCTCGTCAGCTCCAACAGGACGTCGCCAACCGCTTCACCTATAAGCACATCGCACAGCAACTGCTCGATCGAATCTGACCGGAGGTCCTCGAGTGCGGGTACTGGTCGCAACTCACAATCTCTTTCGCTTGGCCGGCTCGGAGCTCGTAACGCTCGAGCTCGCCAAAGAGCTCAGCCGGCAGGGGCACGAAGTCTCCGTTGCTACGTTCGTCTTCGGCCATCCCATCGGCCCACTCTTCGAGCAGGCTGGCTTGCGCGTTCTCAATCTCTTCGCCGATGACCTTCGTGGCCAGTCCTTCGACTTGGTGTGGGCGCACCATAGCCCGGTGCTGGACCGCTTGCTGTTCGGCCTGGACGTAGTTGCTAGCCGCATCGTGTGCCGCTCGCTTTCACCGTTCGCACCGCTCGAGACACCACCAGCCTACGGTCGCGAGCTGTCGCTGATCTTGGCCAACTCGGCTGAGACCAGAGATGAGATGGCCACCATCGGTTTTGGAGACTGCGCGATCGAGCTGTTCCCCAATTCGCTACCCGAAGCCTATTTCGATCAGCAACCCAAAGCACACCGACCGCAAGCGGAGCGCATCGCAATAATATCGAACCACCTGCCGCAAGAGCTGCTCGCGCTTGCAGAGCAGTTGGATTCGTTGGACGTCATCGGCGCGGCCCACCGCGTGCAACTCGTCGACCCCGAGCTGTTGCGCGCATACGACGCTGTCATTTCCATCGGCAGAACGGTGCAACAATGTCTCGCGCTCGGCACACCGGTGTTCTGCTACGACCATTTCGGCGGCCCCGGTTGGATTCTCCCAGAAGTGCTGCCGCGGGCTGAGCGATACAACTTCTCGGGCCGGTGCACGCCGGTTGAACGTTCAGCGCCCGCCATCCTCGAGGCCTTGAAGAGCGGATACCGCAAAGCCACCAACGCGGCCGCTCCGTTGGCGCAAGTCGCTCGAGCCCGCTATCGCTTGAAGGACAACGTTACCCAGGTGCTGTCGCAGATCGAATCGAAGACGCCCGTCGACATCGCACGTCTGAGAAAACAGCATGCTCCAGTGGCCCGCTACAGCGCCATCTACTTGGAGGAGCTGAGCCGCCGCCTCATGCTGCAAATGCAGCTCAGCCGAAGCTGAATGGCTGGATGCGACTGATGGGCAACCGCAGCGGTCCTGACTGAGAGAATCAGGGACCGAACGCGCCCTGACACTCGCTACCACATTGGCTGAAGATGCAGTTGATCGCCTGCAAGGCCTGGAAGGCAGCGCCGATGTCGCCATTGAAGCACTGCAGCATGCAGACCAAGTCTGGCGGGCCGCCGCTGAGACAGTTGCTGACCGAGCAAATGACTCCTTGCAAGCAAGCCGGGTCAGTTACGCAACTCACGGCCGAGGGGCAGTTGTTGCCGATGCACTGCAAGCAGCTGAGCGGACCGCCGGTAGACGACGAGCTCGAGGACGACGCGCTCGAAGACGACGAGCTCGAGGACGACGCACTCGAAGACGACGCGCTCGATGACGACGTGCTCGATGTGCTCGATGCGCTCGATGACGACGTGCTCGATGTGCTCGATGAGCTCGAGGACGACGTGCACGAGGAGCTCGAGGCGCAGGCGGACGCCGCGCACGCGGCGCCCGCGCGGGACG
>CAZRGL010000761.1:2339-4324 GCA_964599485.1 uncultured Polyangiaceae bacterium | reverse complement strand
GAGCTGGCAGGGTGGGCGCTGGGTGGGTTGGCCTGACCTTGCGTCGGCGACGGCGGCGCGCCAGGAGTGTATTGCCCCCCAAAAGGACTAGCTTGTCCGGGGGTGGGTTGCCCGACGCTAGGTTGGCGCGCGAGCGGTGAGGGCTGGCCCAGCAGCGTAGCCTTGGGTTTCTTGCGGCGACGAGGTGGCAGAACCGTGGGTTTCTCGGTTGCCTGCGCTGCCGGCTGGGGATCGGTCTCGAGCTGCTGCAGGACTTGAACGCATTCGTCACGCATTTGGGCGGCGTCGTCGAAACGGCTGCGCCGATCCCATTGCAGCGCTTTGTCGACGAGGGCGATTACCGGCGTGGGCATCTCGGGAGCGCGTCGCGCCAACGAAGGCGCAGGTTGGGTGGCCGCGAGAATGAAGGCTTCGTTGTCGCTCTTTCCATGATGCAGACGCTTGCCACTGAGGACGGCGTAGAGCGTGGCGCCGACCGAGTACACGTCCGAGCGACCGTCGAGCTGGTCGCTCTTTCCCATCGCTTGCTCGGGTGACATGTACGACGGGGTGCCGAGTGCGGTGCCGGCCCGGGTCATCGCCTCGCCGCCTGCCTCTCGGAGCTGGGCCACACCGAAGTCCAACAGCTTCACGACTTTTTCGTGGGTGATGAAGATGTTGGCGGGTTTGAGGTCGCGGTGGATGACGCGCATCTCATGAAACGGGACGAGCGTGTCGAGCACCTGCCTAGCGATCTCGATTGCTTCGCCTGCCGGCACTTTGCGCTTCTTGCGTTTCCACAGCTGCTGGAGGGTTTCGCCCTCGAGCAGCTCCATGACCAAGAACGGCTCACCGGCCTCGGTCTCGTCGTCGTCCAAGATGGCGACCCGACCGGGATGGTTGACCTTGTTGGCGACGTAGCCTTCGCGCAAGAAGCGCTGCTTGACGGCCTCGTCTCGTGCGAACTCGGTGTGCAGAATCTTCAGGGCGCAGCGCGAGCCGTTGCGGTGTGTCGCACCGTAGACCGCCGCCATGCCACCAACGCCCAGCAGCTGGTCGATTCGCCATTTTCGGCGAACCCACAGACCTAGCCGCTCGCTCGCTTTCTTCTTCGCTTCGCGAGCACCAGTCGTCTGAGTTGTTGTTGACTCTTGCGTAGACACGACACTGAACGACAAGGTCGCGTGACCAGCGCGATTTTCGGCGCAGCCCGCGGGCCTCGTCAATGCTACTCGGGATTTTTGGGGCCGGCGCAGAATAACGCGCGAAGAGCGCCTGTGGGCGAGTCGCTACTTCTTGCGAAGGTAGGCGCACTTGCTCGCACCCACTACCACCCGCACCCCCAAGTTCGACGGGACGGCTGCGTTCCACACGCGGGTGTTTTTCGGATCTCCTGTGAAAATGTCGACGTGATGACCGCGCACCTTGAGCCCGCGATCTTGGGCAATGAAGCAGCCGTCGTGGGGCTTGCCCTTCATGTCGCGCAGCCCATGGTAGGCCGGGATGTACAAGATCGAGCCAAGCGCGATGACCTTGCTGTCCACCGCGACAGAGCGCAGCGGCGTAATCGGTTTGCCCGTCGCTCCGCGCCCGAACGGGAATTTCTTCTTGTCGAGGAGCTCGTAGCAGATCTTCTGACCGGTCCGCGGGCAGTTGGCTGCGCAAGCGCAGTTGCGCTTGCCGAAGCTCACCGTCTCTGCAGTGGCAAGCCTGCCGCTACCTTGCACGCACAATTGGTCGTGGAAAGCCTGGCTGACCGTACGGATGGGCTTGCAGCTCAAGTTGAAGAGCTGACGTGTCGGCCCATGCTCCGGCCAGGTCGGCTCGCTAGGGAAGTCATAATAGGTGTTGCGAAACAGCTTCGTCGTGGTCGCCGAGGGTTTGGAGCGCTTGTTGCCTTTCATCACGATGCTGACGCGCGAGCTGGCGGCAGCGGTGGGGGCCGGCGGCAAGGACGTCGACGATGGTGAACCGGTCGGCGGTGCCGTGGCAGCAGCGGGCGGCTC
>CAZRGL010000761.1:0-2329 GCA_964599485.1 uncultured Polyangiaceae bacterium | reverse complement strand
AAGATTGTCACGCAAGTCGGGGGCAGCAGGAGCTGGATTGACCCAATCGCGCGCTGAGCAGCCCAACAGCGTAAATACGAGCAGAGCGAGCGCCACGACGTGGCCTTTCGGGATGCTCACCTCGAAGGTCGTGCCGTTTTCCTCGTCGCTTTGCAGATCGAGCCCAAAACCATGCCCTTCGACGATCTGCTTGACGACTGCCAAACCGATACCCATCCCATGGGAGCGCGTGGTGAAAAACGCGTCAAAAATGTGTTCGCGCTTGCTGTCCGGTATGCCCGGGCCTTTGTCGCGAACGGCGAGCGCCATGCTGCCTTCGGGCTGCTTGACGAGCGAGATTGCCACGTTGGTCCCCTCTGAGCTGGCTTGCATTGCGTTGCGCACCAGGTTCCATAGCACCTGGTGCATCTGGCCGGCATCCGCGATGACCAGTAGCGATTTGGGCCCCTGGTAGGCCACCTCGACCTCACCGCCGCGCGCTGAGCTCTGTGCGAGCTTGACCACGGTCTGGGCGGTTTCGGCCAGATCGAGCTCGCGCAGCACCGGAGGGCGCGGCCGGCTCAAGTTGATCATGTCAGTGACCAAGTCATCGAGGCGGCTTGCTTCGCGCTCGACGATCTCGCAGAGCCTGTTGTCCTCTCTGGCCAATGCGCCTCCGGTGCGTAGTAGCTCGATGGAGCCACGGATCGACCCGAGTGGGTTGCGGATCTCGTGCGCCAGGCCCGCCGTCAGTCTTCCCAGAGCAGCCAATCGCTCTGCCTGCTCGGCGCGCTGGGTGGCCGCCTCCAAACGACCGCCGAAAGCGCGTAGCCGCTCGGCGAGATAAGCAGCTAACAACGTGACCACAGCGATGGCCATCACTGTGCTGAACGCCGGGTAGACCATGCCGTCGAGCTTGGTCACATATGCGCTAGCTGTTTGATCTGGGGGAACCGGCAACCAGCCTTGAACGAAAGAAGTGCACAGCGCCAAGTAGCAACTGATGCCAGCCGCCGCCGCCGACACCGCGCCCGGCGTGCCCAAGAGGATGGCGCCCGACAAGCAGGTGAGCCCATACAGCGAGGCCGAGCCGCTCGTCACGCCCCCCGAAATGTAGACAATCGCCGTCCAAACGAGCTGATCGGTAATCAGCTGTGCGTGCGCAGCCAAATCGAGCCGGCGCCCGCGACGCAGCACCACCGCGTAGGCAGCCGAGATGAGGAAGGCGATACCAAGGGTATAGACGGCGACCTGGCTGGAGAAGCCGCCGAAGTCCAACTCCTTGAGGTAGTACAGCTCAGTGACCAGCAAGAAGACGCCTAGCACCCCGAGCCTGAAGAGGCTCAAGGCGACCAGTCGCTTGCCGAGCGGCGTTTCGACCCCCGCCGGGATACCCAGCAGCTTCATCGCTGCTACTCAGACTTGATGTTTCCGGCCAGCGAGAAGATCGGCAGGTACATCGACACGAGCACGAGGCCCACCAGTCCACCGATGAAGACCATCATGATCGGCTCGAGTAGCGAAGTGAGCGAGGCCACTGCCACGTCGGTCTCATCTTCGTAGAAGTCTGCGATCTTGCTGAGCATTTGGTCGAGCGCACCGGTTTGCTCACCGACCGCTACCATTTGCACGACCATGCCTGGAAACACGTCGAGCTCTTTGAGCGGATCGGCCAGATTCCGGCCCTCGGAGATCTTTTGGCGGGCATACATCAAGCCCTCCTCGACGACCACGTTGCCGGCGGCTTTCGCCACGATCTCGATGGCGTCGAGAATCGGAACACCCGATGACAGCAGCGTGCCCATCGTTCGGGCAAAACGCGCCACGGTAATCTTCTGCAGCACGTTGCCGAGCACCGGCAGTTTGAGCAGCGTCTTGTGCACGGCGCGCTTTCCTGCGGGGCGCCGATAGAACTGCACGAAGGCGACGATTGAGATCACCATGCCGGCAATGACGAAGGGCAAGTAGCTGATGAACCCGTTCGAGATCGCGATGACGAACTGAGTCAGCTTGGGCAGCTCGGCGCTCGAGCCGAACTCGGCGAACATGTTCTCGAATGCCGGGATGACGAACGTGAGCAACACGAACATCACAATGATCATGATGACCACGACCGCAGACGGGTAGGTCAGCGCGCCCTTGACCTGGCGCTTCAGCTTGACGTTCTTCTCGATGTAGATCGCCAACCGGTTCAGAATCGTATCGAGAATACCGCCGACCTCGCCGGCGTGTACCAGGTTGACGAACAAGTCGTCGAAGATCTTCGGGTGACGGCGCAAAGCGTCGCTGAAGGTGGCTCCTTGCTCGACCGTTTGCTTGATGTCGATCAGGGCGGCCTTGAAGATCGGGT
>CAZRGL010000760.1:0-4325 GCA_964599485.1 uncultured Polyangiaceae bacterium | reverse complement strand
TGCTTTGGGGACGCAATGTGCTCGAGGTGCGCCACCAGAAACCGGGAAAGTCCTATTACTTGGGAACACAGACGGGCAAGAAGCAGCTCTGTGACTTTCCGGTTCCCGCCGAGAAGCTTGGCGTAGAGCGGTCTGCCTTGGTGGTTGGTGGCACGGCGGCAGAGGTCGTCTTGTTGCCAGGAGCGACCGGCACCATCACCTGCTCGGAAGCCAACGCGCTGAGCTCAGCCGAGGCGATCGCAAGCGGGCTGGCGACGCCATGTTCGAGCGGCGGGCACGCGGTGCGATTGACCACCGGTATGGTGGTGCGGCAACAGGTGGGCGACCTCATCTTCGAGGTCAGCGGCGTCAAGCAAGGGCGCAAGTCGATCACTGCGTTCACGTTGGCGGCGCTCGCTAGTGGCGCGCTGGCTTACGTGGTTGGCTCCTTCCTCGGCCATGCGGGCTTGCTCGCGGCCTTGGCGGTGTTCATGCCGCCGCTCAACACCACGCCTGACGACTTGCCCACCGACGAGCAGCGCTACCTCATTGGTCAGTACCTCGAGGATGCTGCCCAGAAGGAGCAAGAGCTGCGTGAGACCGAGCAGCTTGCCGACGCCAACGCCGACGGCAACGAAGGCGGTACTGGTGAGCGTGCCAAGCTCGAAGAGGGCAAGATGGGCAGCTCCACCTCCACGGCCACCAACAAGCGCTTCGCCATCAAGGGCAACAGTCCTACGCCACGCATGAGTCGCGCCGCGGCGCTGCGTATGGCCGCAGAGTTCGGCACCATCGGCTTGATCAACACCATGACCGGTGGTGACCCGGATGCGCCGACCGCTCCCTGGGGCGCGCTGACCAGCGAAGGGCAAGATCCGATGAGCGCTCAAGGCAACATGTGGGGCGATGACATCGGTGAGGCGGGCGGCGTGAATGGCCTCGGATTGACCGGGATCGGCGAAGGCGGTGGCGGACGCGGAGAGGGCATTGGCCTCGGCACCATCGGCACCATTGGTCACGGCTCCGGATTGGGCACCAACCAGGGCTTCGGAAATGGTCATGGACGGCTCGGTGGCGGCACGCACAAAGTGCGCGCACCCAAGGTGCGCATCGGGCCCACCTCGGTCAACGGCCGGCTCCTGCCGGAGGTCATCCAGCGCATCGTCCGGGCCAACTACGGTCGCTTCCGCTCCTGTTACCAGACCGCTCTGCGCAACAATCCCAACCTACAAGGGCGCGTCTCAGTGCGCTTCGTCATCGGTCGCGATGGTCGCGTCTCGAACGTCGGCGGCTCAGGTGACATTCCCGACAGTGGCGTCGTGTCCTGCGTGACGCGCTCCTTCTACTCGCTGAGCTTCCCTCAGCCAGAGGGCGGCATCGTTACGGTCGGATACCCAATCGTGTTCTCGCCAGCTAGCTGAGCAGGACCAAAAGGCGACCGCACAGCCCCATTGTAAGCGGTCGCCACCCCCTGCAAGGAATTGGCTGCACGCGCCCCGTCGATCCCCGTCGATGGGGCGCACCTTTGTTTGCTGCAGCGTTCTTGGGAAAGAGCAGCAGCAGGTCACCTTCGAGGTCCAGGCTGTGCTGCAGGACCTTGGCGAGCGCGCCGAGCGTCACCGTCGGGGCTCCCCGCTCGATAGCTGCTCGGCACGATCAGCTGCTGGCGCCCAGTTTCTCCCATTCCTCCACGTGGCCGGTGATGAGCGGCTCGAGCGCGTCGAACAACGCGACTCCGTCGTCGTCGAATGGGTAGGGCTTCTCGAGCAGGTTCATGAACGACAAGGATATGTCGTTGACGCGACGGAAGTAGCGCGTGGTGGCGGGGTCGAAGGACATGTTGATGACCAGCTGCGGCTTGCCTGGCTTGCTCCAGCGCTGTTGTACTTCTTTGCTAGCGCACACGGCGCCGTCGAACTTCCAACCCGCCAGCGACCCGCCGGGCTCGATGCCGAGCAACGCCGCCACTTGCTCGTCGAGCCGGTCGGCGTCCGCGTCCACGATGTGTCGCCCGCGACCATCCGGGCCCGCTTGATCTGCCGGAGGCCCGGCGTCCACAATCTGTTGTGAATAATGGTGTGCGATGCCGACCTGGAACGCGCGGCCGACCAAGAAACCGCGCTGCACCTCCTGCGCTTGTTCGTCGTTTCGTAACATCGAGCCGTCGTACCAGCTGTCGAAAGCCTTGACCGCACGCCCGATGAGCCGACCGTAGTCGGCGACCCAACGCTCGCGCGCCGCGTCGGTCCAGCCTTCCTCGTTGAGGATGGCGGCGAGCTCGATGGCTTTGTTCACCGCCAGCCCAGTGCCAACTGAGAAGATCGGATCGGCGAAAGCACACGCATCGGCCATGAGCACGAAGTCAGGGCTCGCTGTTTGTTTGGCGGCGATTGCGAATCCGTTGCGCTGATGCTCACGGTTGTAGGAGGAGGACTTGTCTTGGGGCCGCGCTTTCAGCTGATAATGTGGCGCAGCATGTGCGATCGCGAGCTCATTCAGCCGTTCGCTGGAAATGGTGCCATGCCGGGACACCACACCCACCGATAGCATCTTCTCCGCGAACATCGGGATCTGCCAGGTCCACAGGCCCTGCTCGATTTCGGTCAAAATCGTGGCCTTGCTTGGCTTCCAGCCATCCTGCTCACCGCTCGGCAAGACACGGCCCTTGGGGATGTCGTAGCGACGGTAATCGATCTTTTGCTCTTTGATCCGCGCCCAGAAACGCGAGTCGTCGATGCTCTCGATGTCGAAGTACGCCCAGCGTGAATATACCGGCCATAGGGTGCTGACCTCGCCGCACAGCCGCGCGAGCACCATCGCCGGCCCAGAGCAGTCGATGATCTGCTTGGCAACCTGGTAGCGTGTTGCGTCGGTGGTCACCACCTTGTTATCCAGGTCGATGGCGGTGACTTTCTCGCGCACGATGGGGGTGTTCCAGATCTCGTGCATCAGGGGTTCGAGCTCTTCCCGTGACACATGCATCGCGACCTCCGCACCGTGGGGCGGCAGCGGAAAAGAGGCGATGCTGTCCTTACCCACGAAGGTGGAGCCCCATTTGGGTGAATAGGACGGGAGCTCCTTGATCTTCGGGACCATTGCCCGAACTTCCGGATGATGGAAATGCTCAGGAATGATCGACTCCCCGATCTTGTAGCCGCCGGGCTCGTGATCCAGCACCACCACGTCTGGGTCTTGGAGGAAGTGCTCGAGCACGGTCCCTGCCATGCCGGCGCCAATGATCAAGTAGTTTACCTTGCGTGTCTGAGTCATGGTCTGGCGTATTTATCACGTCTCTGTGGAGGAGGCGCGGACAAGCGGAATGGGGCCACCTCGTCCCGGCGCCTGGTCCTGTCTCCCTGCCGGTCGAGGCGCTCGACCATTGCGGCTGGGCAACTGTGGCAGTGCACTTTGACGTGGATTAAGGTCTCTCATGCGCCGCCACACCGGATTTACGGTTCCAGCGGGTGCCTCCGTATACCTGCACCAGGCGTTTCGGTGCTGCCCGTACGCGGGAATGAACACCTCGCGCATGCACGACTACGTCGAAAAGAATGGCTACGTGGTGGCCGACGATCCTGCGCTCGCGGATGTCATCATCATCAACACCTGCGGCTCCGATGAGCAGCAGGCCCAGCTGACCTACGATGCGATTGCCGCCGCATCGCGCCAGCGGCCCGACGTTCCCATCGTGACCACGGGTTGCCTCAACAGCATCGAGCCCCGGCAGGTGCGGGCAGCCTTGGCTGACACCGAGCAACACGCGATGCTCGACACGAGGAACCTCGACGGGCTCGACAGCGTGTTCGACCACGATCAGATCGCTTTTGACGATGTCCACCCGTCGCTGCGCAATCGCTACGCGGGAACCGAGTTCGCCGATGGGGGCTGGTACCACGTGGGCGTCAGCACCGGGTGTCTGGGCAAGTGTTCATTTTGCGCGATCCGCCGCGCGACAGGTCGGCCCAACAGCGCTTCTATTCCGAATGTGCTCGCTGACGTGAGCCGGGGCGTTGCCGCTGGCGAGCGTGACATCCTGTTCGTCTCGACGGACTTGAGCGCGTGGGGCTACGATCTCGGCCTCAACATCGTCGATCTACTTCAGGCCGCCATCGACCATCCCGTCGAAGCGCTGTATGCAGGCGAAGCGTTCGAGCCTACGTTGTTCCTCGAGCACTTCGACGCGTTGCTGCCGCTGCTCGCGTCCGGACGGTTTGCTTGGATTGGGCTTCCGATCCAATCGGGGAGCCAGCGGATCCTCGACCAGATGAGACGTACCCACTCCATCGACGCGGTGCTCGCGGCAGTGGAGCGTCTCCGGGCAGCTGCTCCGGATCTCGTCCTGCGCA
>CAZRGL010000759.1:0-4344 GCA_964599485.1 uncultured Polyangiaceae bacterium | reverse complement strand
GGCGCCGGGGTGGCCCTCGGCGCCTACGAGCGGGCGCTCGAATATGCCCACAACCACAAGCTCGGAGCTGGCTGGCTAATCGATCAGCAATGGGTGCAGCTGCGCCTGGCGGACATGCTGCGCAACGTGATGATCGCCCGCGGCGCTTACCTCGAAGCGGTGCTGGCAAACTCACTCTTCGGGCTGACCGCACTGCTCGACCCAGGGCGACTGGCACCACTGGCTCGGCTGATCCCGCAAGCCGTGTTCGCGGCCGCGCCCACGAGCCGAGTGGCAGCCACGAAGCAAGCTAGCCGCATTGCCCGGCGAGCCCTCGACGGGCTCGGCTCCTGGCAAGTCGACGTCGCCTCGGGATACGGCGCTGCAGCCAAAGTCTCTGGTAGCGAGCTCGGCATGGCCAACAGCCATCTGGCGCTCGACATCATGGGTGCTGATGGGCTGCGCCATGACCACGGCATGGAGAAGCTGTTCCGCGACGCAAAGCTCTTGGAAATCTACGAAGGCACCAACCAGCTCAACCGCATCGAGATCTACCACCGCTGCGTCGGCCGCGATGCTGCGTGAGTGTTCGACATGCCTCTTCAAACCACCGCTTCGCTGGGGTTCGAGACGGGCGGCATAGGCGAGCTTGCTTGCCTGTGCGGTCCGAACGCTCAACCCAGCAGAGCCAAACTTCGTTTGCCCACGGCACCCACTTTGCTGCGCTGAGACCAACGCAAAGGACTGCATCATGAACAACGACGAACGCGAGATCCTGCGACGCACGGTGGCGCGCTTTGCTGCCGAGCAGCTCGCCTCCGGCCTCGAGGCGACCAGCCACAATCAGACTGAGCCACTCTCGACCGAGCTGCTCGACAGCATGCGCCAGCTCGGCCTGTTTGACCTGGCCCGCGGGCGCGATGACGATGACATCACCGCGTTGTGCACTGCGCTGGACGCCTTGGCACGGAGCTCGGCCTCTATCGCCACGGTGATCCTAACCCACAGCTACGCGCTCGATCTGGTGGAGCGAGCGGGCGCCACGCTCGATGAATCGCTGACTGGCGCTGATTTGCTGTGGGGCTTCCCCATCTACCAAGAGCCGACCGCGCCCAGCAGCCGTATGCGCTGTCGCGCCAAAGGCGGACGATTCAGACTCGACGGGATCTGCGAGCTCGTGGTCAACGCGCCGGTGGCCGACATGCTGCTGCTGCCAGTCATCGATGAATCAAATGAGCTGGCGCTGGTGGCGGTAGCGCGCGACGCGGTCAGCACGGGCGAGCCGCTGCTGACTTTGGGGATGCGCGGCTGCCCCACCGCCGATGTCACTGCCAAGAAGCTGGTCATCGAGCCGCAGTGGCGCATCGCCTCGAAGACGCGGACCGCCGACTTGCTCGCTGCTACGTCGCGGCGATTTCGCGGTCCTGCCGCGGCGATCTCGACAGGCGTCCTCGCCAACTCGCTCGAAACGGCCACGGCCTACGGTCGTGAGCGCTACCAGGGCGGCGGTGCCATCATCGAGCACCAGCAGGTGCGCGCCATGCTCGGAGGTATGCTCGCCGACTATGCGTTGTGCCGTGAGCTGACCGAGCGACTCGCTACCACCCAAGGACAGGCCGATGTGGCTTTGGAGAGCTTGTTCGTGCGCGCAAAGCGACGTGCTGCCCTGGCCAGCTGCGACGGAGTGCAGTTGCTCGGTGGCTACGGTTACATGCAGGACTATGGACAAGAGGGGTGTATGCGCGATGCCAAGCAAGCGCAGTGTCTGCTTGGTCGCTGCGATGCGTCCAATCAACAGGTCGTCAGCAGCTGGCTCGAAGCGGGTGGACGGCTATGATGGTCGACGATCGTCGCTACCCGCCCACCAACTTCGCCCGCGTCACCGTCGATCGGCAGCGCTGCGATGGCTGCGGCAAGTGCGGGCAAACTTGTCCCGGACAGTTGCTCGAGCTGCAGGAGAAGGTGCCCGTTGACCGCTCGACGGGCGACGGCAGCGGGCTCGGCTGCATCGGTTGCAGTAATTGCTATGCGGTTTGCGATCGGGACGCGATCAACATCCGGGGGCGCTACCGGGTCGAGTCCGGCTACTATCGCACGCGGCTCAGATCCCGAGCAAAACCCAATCCGCTTGGCCTACCCGAGCCTCCACCTCTCGAGGAGCTCGGCACCGAGCTCAGCGATGTCGAACGCGTCATATACCAGCGACGCAGCACCCGACTGTTCAAGAAGAACAAGCCCGTGGACGAAGCGCTGCTGCGTCGAATCCTGGAGGCCGGACGATTCGCCCCGTCGCAGGGCAACTGCCAGCCGTGGAGCTTCGTGGTGATCAGCGACCGACACCTCCTCGATCGAATCGCCAAAGCCTGCCAGCGATTGGTGAGCCCTTTGCCCTGGCTGTACCTGGAAAACGGTCGGGGCTCACGCTTGCGCACTGCCGCGGTGAACCTCTTGGCACGGCTATCGCCCTGCGCACTGCCGCGGTGAACCTCTTGGCACGGCTATCGCCCAACAACTTCGACCAGCGGCTGGCCCATGGGGTCAACACGGTCGTCAATGAGCAAGGTTGGGAAATCTTCTTGCACGCGCCTTGCGTGATTCTGGTGCTCGGTGACCGTCGCGGGATCGGTGACCCGATCATCGATTGCGCGCTGGCCGCACACAACATGGTCCTGACTGCTCACGCACTGGGCCTCGGCAGCTGCTACGTCGGCTTCTGCAAAATGCTCAACGGGCTCGGTGGCCTGAAACGAGAGCTCGGGATCCGTTGGCCCTACAAAGTGATCACCTCGATTGCGCTTGGGCACCCGCTCGGTAAGTGCGATCGGGCCGTAGCCCGAGAGCGCCCCCCAGTAGCGTGGTTTCCCCACGACCGCTCGGGTCCCCGCGTAGAGCAATGAGCAAGCCCGCCCCGGGCGAATCCGGGCTAGACTGGCGCGATGCTTCGTTTTGTCCAAGCATGGTTGGTCGCAACCGTTGCGCTGCTCGCTCTGTGGTCGAGCCCCAGCGCGGCAGGTGAGCCAGTGGCAGGTGAGCCAGTGGCAGGTGAGCCAGTGGCTGGTGAGCCAGTGGCTGGCTCGGACGATGTCGATTTTCGACGCCAGTTTCCCATGACGGTGCCGGACTTCAGCAAAGAGCCGAAACCACTGCGGCCCAGCTGGGTGCCCCGTGAGCGCCATCGCTGGGTTTGGGACAACCTCACCGCCGGTCGAATCAACCCGCTGGGCGCCATCAACCGCTTCCGCACCGGCTATCGGCTGCAGCTGTCCAACCGGCCTGGGATTCTGTTCGAGCGCTCCTTCGCCGCTATCAAGGCGGCCGCCGATTTGACCCCGGCGTACGCCAAACTGGGCGGCGTGATCGAGCTTCAGCCGCTGGCGATCCTCAACCTCTCGGCGCGCTATGACTTCATTGGCAACTTCGGGATGTTCGACCAAGTCCAATCGTTCGAGACGCCGGCGGTCGACTTCTCGGACACGGCGCTCGGTGAAGGAAGCGACAACTACGCAACGACGGGCGAAGCGGCCACCTTGAGCGCGTTGTTTCAAATCAAGCTCGGCGCCATCGCGATTCGCAACAAGCTGCGCGCTCACATGCAGCGCATGGACCTCGAAGATGGCGAGCGTTTTTTCTACAACAGCACCCTCGACGTGCTGCATCCCAACGGCGGCTGGGCACTGACCGACGATGTCGACCTGCTCTATGTGACCAACTTCGGACTCAAGCTCGGCGCCCGCTACACCTTCACCAAAGTGCTGTACGACGACGAGCATGAGACCGCTGCCGAAGCCAATGACGCGACGCCCAGCCATCGCGTCGGCCCTGCCGTGGCCTACACGTTCTTCAACGATCCTGCGCCGGCACGCTTCGCCTCGTCGACAATCGCTTTTGTCGGACAATGGTGGGCCAAACACCCGTATCGAACCGGCAAGGACACCAGCGCCGCGATTCCCTACATGCTCTTGGTGTTCATCCAAAAAGGCGATCTTGCACCCTAGGAGGCGAGCGCGGCGGGCGCACGCGCCTCGCTTACAGTGGCCAGGATATCGGACACGCGCGTGTCTCGTTTCTTGGACACAGCACCCATCGGCGCCGTCCGTTGCTCGTGGTTCTCACAACTTGCGCTGAGGTCCAGGGCTGGCTTCGAACTTGCAGACCTTCACACAGAGACGGAAGCAGCCGTCCAAAAAGACACTCACCAACGAGGAGCACACCATGGCAGTATTGTCGATCGCATTGGGGACGGTTGTTTTCGGCTTGGGCCTGTGGGGCGGGATCAAACTCGTCGACCAAGGTAATGAGCACAACAGCTTGTTGCTGGCTGGCATTCTAGGCTTGTTTTTCTCGACCTTCGGCTACGCCGCCGGC
>CAZRGL010000758.1:0-4390 GCA_964599485.1 uncultured Polyangiaceae bacterium | reverse complement strand
AGAACAAGAAGAAGTGGAAGCGCAAGAACAAGAAGAAGTGGAAGGCCAAGCGCAAACACAAGAAGAACAAGAAGAACAAGAAGAAGTGGAAGCGCAAGAACAAGAAGAAGTGGAAGGCCAAGCGCAAGAAGCGGAAGTCCACGCTGGAGCAGGCCAAGCGGGCCGCCCGCAAAGCACAGAGCAAAGCGCGGCAGGCTCGGCGTAAGCTTCACAAAGCCCAGCAACAGGTGAAGCGAGCCAAGCACAAGATCGAAAAAGCCAAGCGCAAGATCGACAAAGCCAAGCGCAAGATCGAAAAAGCCAACCACAAGCTGAAGAAGGCACGGGCCAAGCTCGAACGAATCAAGCAGCAACGGAACGGCGCCAAAGACTAGTCGCGACCGA
This sequence comes from uncultured Polyangiaceae bacterium, assembly GCA_964599485.1. GTDB lineage: Bacteria > Myxococcota_A > Polyangia > Polyangiales > Polyangiaceae > JAPYTK01. Next base: position 4,006 of record CAZRGL010000758.1, on the reverse strand, counting down.
AAGGACTGCTGAGGCGTTGCTCAGGTAGTGAGCAAATTGCCAGCACCTGCGCTCATTGCCCGTTCATTGGCGAAATCAGCTAACCCGTAAGAGCCTGGAATCATGGCCCCCCGATGCTCGGCATCGGCCTTGCACTGTTGACCGCGGGACGAAGAACCTGCGAACGACCGTCGCAGAGGGGGATCATGATGCACCATCGAGGTAGCGCATACTGGGCACTTGTCGCATTGCTAGTGGGCTCCGCCTGCAGCTCATCAGCTGACTGGACCGACGACGGGAGCGACTCGCCACCCTTCCAAGAAGCGCCAACGCCGAAGGACGCGGATCCTGCACCAGAAAGCGGGCCGGCAACCGGAGGTGAGGACGGCAACAAGCCGGGCACTGCCCCGCACGAGGACCCAACCGATCCCGGCGAAGGACCCTCTACCGCAGACCCTGCCGAACCAGAAGACATGCCGGGCAAGCAAGGCGGTGATGGCCAACTCGAAGAGGATGAGAGCCGCGAGAGCAAGGATGATGGCGTGGACCCAGGACACGGCCCTGGCTACGGCAAGGTGCACGGATACGGACACGGGCACGGGCACGGACACTGGAACGGACCAAAGCACGATGGCTGCAGCGATTCCTGCAACTGCGGCTCCTGTAACTGCGACTGCCACGGCAAAGGCCCCAAGAAGCCCAAGACGAAGAAGAAGCTCGGCCAGTCATGCTCGACCGATGCTGAGTGCGCCAGCGGCTTCTGTCCAGGACAGGACGGCGTGTGCTGCGAGGCAGCCTGCGATGACTCGTGTTTGTCATGCTCGAGCAAGAAAACCCAAAAGCCCGATGGCGTCTGCGCCGCGGTGCTCGCCGATACCGATCCTGATGCAGAGTGCTCGAGTCTAGGCGTGCAGAGCTGCGGGGCGAACGGCACCGGTTGCAATGGCAACAGCGACGCACCGGCGTGCAACACCTACCCCACCGGCTCCATTTGCGGCGCGAAGTACTGCAAGAGCGGCGTCGCTTTTGCGCCGGCTGCCTGCCACGAGAGCGGCGTCTGTCTCGCTGGAGCGCCGACCCTCTGCGGACCATATCGTTGCGACGACAATGGCATCGCTTGTTTGACGTGGTGCACATCAGACTCCGACTGTGTCGACAGCACCGTTTGTTCGGCGGGCGCGTGCGTACAAAAGCCGCCGGAGCTGACCAAACAAGGACAGCCGTGCAGCGCGGACGAGCAGTGCGCCACGGGCTATTGCGTCGATGGAGTTTGTTGCGATGGCGGCTGCAACGGGACCTGCTCGGCATGTGCGCTGCCAGGCCAAGAGGGAACGTGCGCCCTCGTCACTGCTGACCAAGATCAGGACAACGAGTGCGGCGCCGGTCACAGCTGTGATGGCATGGGCAGCTGCAAACCCGACGCCAAACCAAATAGCGGACTCGGATGGAGCAAGCGCTTCGGCGATGCCGGCATGCAGCTGATGACCGATGTGGCGATCGACAGCGCTGGTAACGTGGTGGCAGCTGGCTATTTCGCCGGAACCATCGATCTCGGTGCTGGTCCGATGGTCAGCAAGGGTGACTACGACACCTTCGTTGCCAAATTCACCTCTGACGGCAAGCTGTTGTGGAGCAAAGCCTTCGGCAGCGCCGAGTCGCAGCTCGTCGACAGCATCACAGTCGACAAGGCGGACAACATTGTGGCTACGGGCACCTTCTTCGGCGACATCGACTTCGGCGGAGGCACACTGAGCAGCAACGGTGGCGTGGACATCTTCGCCGTCAAGCTCAACGCTGACGGCAAGCACGTCTGGAGCAAACGCTTCGGCGACGCCAGCCATCAATGGGCTGCGGGTGTGGCTGTCGATCCGGCAGGCGATGTCGTGCTGCTCGGATACTTCTTCAGCAGTATCGATCTAGGCGGAGGCGTGCTGCAGAGCGCCGGCTTCCATGATGTCTTCGTGGCCAAGCTGTCCGCCGCCGGAAAGCACCTCTGGAGCAAACGCTACGGCGACTCAGACGCTCAATACGCCGCCGCGGTCGCGGTGGATCCGGCTGGCGACATCGTCATCAGCGGCAACTTCAAAGGGACCATGCACTTTGGGCCCACGTCGCACAGCTCGGAGGGCGGCTTCTATCACGGCGACGTATTCTTGGCGAAGCTCAGCCCCAAGGGCGATCCGCTGTGGAGCCAGCGTTTTGGCGACGGCGACGAGCAACGTGCAAGTGATGTCGCCATCGACGCGAAAGGCAACATCGTGCTCGGCGGATGGATGCTGGGCAACCCCGGCTTCGGCGGCGGCCCGTTATTCGGTACTGGAGGCATGGACAGCTTCGTGGCGAAGTTCGACATGTGGGGCGCCCACCTGTGGAGCAAGCACATCGGTGACGCCGACGATGCAGCACATAGCCAATACCTCAACAGCGTAGCGGTAGACTCCGCTGGCAACGTCTTGTTGACGGGCGTTTTCGCCGGCTTGACCGACTTCGGCGGCGGCCCAGTAAAAGGGGACGATAGCTCCTATTCCGGCGACGTCTTCCTCGTTCGGCTCAGCCCCGCTGGCGTGCATCTGTACAGCAAAGGCTACGGCGACACCGAAGGCCAGCGCCCCGCAGCCGTCGTCGCCGACGGCCAAGGCAACGCCATCTTGGGGGGAGAATTCTACGGTCAGATCGACTTCGGTAGCGGCACGCTCGTCAGCTCTGGCACTTGGGACGGATTCATCGCCAAAGTTCCGATGTAGTCTCTGGCCCAAGAGGGGCTGGTTGCCCAGAACAGTAGCGCCGAACAGGCTCGGCGAAGAGGCGCCTTGTAGCGTATAGTGGTCGTTCGGACTCGGGCCAGGGTCCGCAAAATCCCATCGCAACAGGGGCGTGAAATGAGTGAGCACATCAGCCAGTTGAACAGCTTCGCCACCAAACTCGGCGGGGGCACGGTACACGACCTTCCTAGCTTGGGCTGGGGTATCGTCATCGGCACCGGCGTCGCGGTCTTGGTCGGCCACAGCGACGGCCGCGTAATCGGCGACTCGGACGCCAAGGAAGTCGCCCGCGAGCTGATCAGCATGCCGGGATTCGCCTCGGTGCACGTGATGTTCCTGTGTGCCTGCAACTCCGGCCGCGGAACCTTCGCCGCAAGGCTGCATCGCTTGCTGGGCAACCAGGTCGAAGTATGGGCGCCCACCCAACCAGTGATGGCAGTGGGCAACATGATCCTCCCCATCGGCGAGACCGGCGCCATCATGGACCCAAGCCACGTAGCCGCCACCTGGACCTCCTACCACTGACCAACATCCTCCGAATGTCGCAAATCGCGACATGAACCGCTTCACCGCGCGTAGGACCTCTGAATGTCGCAATCCGCTATGGCGGGCGCCAATTTTCGACCGACAGACTGTCGTGGGTGACTGAACCAGGCTGCGCACGCCACGACCGTGTTAGATTCGGCCATCATGCGTCGAATTGGTGTCAGGCTCGGGGCGGTTTGGATGGTTGTCGCATTGTTTGCTGGATGCGGTGACGACGCTGCGGATCCGGACAACAGCGGCGGCAAGGGCGGCAGCGGAGGACAGGCCGCCGAGTGCACCAACCACGCCGAATGCACGCCTGAGTCATGCGGGGCCGATGAAGCAGGCACAACCCGCTGCGACAATGGCAAGTGCTCCACGAAGTGCGACTCGGGCTACAGCTCCTGCAGTGAGTGCATGGAAAAAAGCGACTGCACCTTCGATGACGAGATGTGCCCACCTCCGAAGGTCACCCCATACCAGCTCTGTATCGACAAGAAGTGCAGCGAGTTCTGCCACACCTCCTCCGACGTCGTCTGCGCCACCAACGCCGACTGCCCCCCAGTGCAGTGCCCGGGCGCCGCAGCCCCCGTAGCCGAATGCCTAGGCGGCGGCTGCGTCACAGTCGCCGAGCGCTGCTGCTCGAGCTAGCGTATGGGCGCGTAAACGGGAGGGGATAAACCGGATAAACCCGCCCCTACGAATCTTGGGCGAGCCGTACGCGGGCCTCTGGTCGCAAC
>CAZRGL010000757.1:0-4426 GCA_964599485.1 uncultured Polyangiaceae bacterium | reverse complement strand
GCGTTGTTGCCATGGCGGCGGGCTGCCAGGACGATGACGAAACGGGCTCGCCCGGCTCCTCGACTAGCGCCACAACAGGGCAAGGCGGTAAGAGCACCACGTCCGCTGGTGGTGCGGGCGGCTCGGGAGCGAGCAATGCTGGCGCCGGCGGTTCGGGAGCTGCGGGTGGTGGCGGCGGCGGTGGCGGCGTGAGCAATACACCCCAGTTGGTGGCCGCGACGTTCATCGGTGATCCTGGCAGCACCAAACCGGGACAGAATCAGAGTGCGCGCAACGTGCTTTGGTCGAAAGCTGGTGATCTGGTCGTTGCGGGGCTCGGCGGCAAGGACGCCCCAACGACCTCCGGCGTCTACCAGGAGAGCTATGCGGGCGACGGCAACGGCCCGCACCAGGGACTCGGTGGTGACTGTTGGATTGGGCGGCTGAGCGCCGATCTTTCTACTCTGACGGTGGCCACGCTCTACGGCGGTCCCGTCGACGAGCGGCCCTGCTACGGACTGGCGGAGCTAGCAAACGGGACAATCGTCGTTGCCGGTCAAACCCACAGCGCCAGCGGTATTGCCACCAATGGTGCTCTTCTCGCGGCGAAGCCTAGTGGTCTAAACGAATCGGACGGTTTTGTGGCCGTCCTCAGTGCCGATCTCAAGACGCTGATCGCCGGAAGCTACGTGGGGGGCGCAGGAGATGCCACGATGCGTGGTGGTGTGCGCCTTCTCAAAGGGGGCAACCTGCTCGCTTTTGGGCAGGTCGATGGCAACGGTCTCGGAAGCAGCGGCGCGGTTCAACAGACCAGCGCGGGAGGTTACAACGAGGCCTGGCTGGGCGCTTTGACTCCCGATCTCAAGACGCTGTCCTGGGGCACCTACTTGGGAAGTGGGGCGTCAATTCCTACTGAGGTGGTTGTGGGAACCGCCGAGGCAGCCGATGGCGACATCGTCTTGTTGAGCTCCTCGGCGAGCACCGCTTGGCTCGACAATGCGCGAACGCACGGCGCCATACCCACCGGTGGCGACGCGTCGAGGCCTTTTGTGGCGCGCCTCAAACCTACCTCGCCACAAAGCCTGGATTGGCTCACGGTGCTGGGTCCGGGTGAGGGCAACAGCGTCACCGGCCAGAGTTTTCAAGAGGCGGGCATGGCCATGGATGGCGCTGGCAATGTCTATGTTGCTGGCGAGACGTCCACAGATTTCGGTACGCCGGGGGCGTACCAGACGACGAATCAGGGCGGCGGCGATTGCTTCGTGTGCAAGGTGACTCCGACGGGCACGCTGTCGTGGTGCACCCACGTAGGGACCTCAAACGACGAGACCTGCTTGGCTCCGCTAGTGGGTCCCACGGGCAAGGTGCTGGTGGCGGGTCGCACCAAGAGCGCATCGCTGTGTGACAAGGCTGCCGACGTGCTCCAGCCGGCGCACGGAGGCGGCTACGACGCTTTTCTCGCAGTGATTGCAGCTGATGGGTCCGGCCTCGATTGGTGCACGTTCTTGGGCGGTTCGGGCGATGAGGTTGCACGCTGGCTAGCGCTCAGCCCGAGCGGCACCTTGGCCCTGTCGGGCATGACGAAAAGTAGCGACTTCCCGGCAACGAGCGGCGCGTACGACACTTCCTTCAACGGCGGCAATGAAGACATGTTCGTTGCGCTCTACCGCTACCTGCCTCTGCAATAGTTGGGGCCTACGCTGACTGGCGCGGTCTACTGACACGCGGGCGTGCTGCTGAGACAGCTTACCCAGTTCGAGCAAGGGCCGTTGGCGCAGTCCACGACGTGCGCGTCCATTTGGTCCAAGTTGGCGCAGCTGTTGGTGACGTAGGGCACGCACACACCTCGTCTGGAGCGCACTGTTTGGTCTTGGCGCAGACCTTCGCGCAAAACTCCTCGGCGGGCGACAGCGGCGCTCCGCCGTCCGCGTTGTTGGCGTCGTTGTCGTTCGAGCCACAGGCGCCGCCCGCGGCCGAGAGCAGCGTGGCCACCAGGATCGGGCCAGACAGCTGTCGTAATCTCATGTCAGCTCGCACCTCGACTCGAGTGTAGTTGACTCAAACGGGTTTTCGGAACCAACCAGATGAGGTTTCGTCATCACCGAGATTCCGCAGGCCAGGGCTCGCGCCACGATTCGAACTGAGCGGCGATGTGCTCGGTCGCGGGTCACCGGCTGGGCGAGCGACATGTCAGTCGCTGGTCCCGACTGCCCGCAGCAGCTAGTCTTGTCAGACTCGCGTTCGCGTCTCGAGCGCCCCAAGGACTGCTGCTTCGAGGTGGCCTATTGCGTGCTCGCCAATCCATGACCGTCCTGCTCGTCTTTGCGGTTGGCGAGGCGTTCTTCGGTGGCGCTTGCACGGAAGCTGGCGGCGAGGTGAACGAAGCCGCGTGTAGCGCGGCGGATCCAGCAGAGTATTGCTACCCTGGGCCGGCCTCCACGCGCGGGATTGGGCAGTGCGCAGACGGCACCAGAAGCTGCGTTGGGGGCGTGTGGAGCGCGTGCGAGGGACACACGCTGCCGGCTGCTGAGACGTGTGACGACCTGCTCGACAACGACTGCAATGGAGTCGCCGACGAAGGCTGCCCCTGCGAGCCAGGGGCGGTTCGCGACTGCTACACAGGGCCGGCTGCGGCGGCAGGAGTCGGCAGCTGCGTGCTCGGACAGCAGAGTTGCGTGGGGGGTACATGGGGCAGCGAGTGCGCCGGCGAAGTGTTGCCGGCTGACGCCGAAGCGTGCAACGAGATCGACGATGACTGTAACGGCGTCGTCGACGAGGGCTGCGCCTGCTTGTCCGGCGCGGTCCGCGATTGCTACACCGGCTCGCCTTCGACGCTCCACGAGGGGCCTTGTCAGCAAGGCACCCAGAGCTGCACCAATGGTCAATGGGAGACGAGTTGCGCCGGCGAGGTCACACCGGCGCCTGAGACATGTAACCTCGTCGACGACGACTGCGACGGCTCAACCGATGAACAGCTCGGCACGACCAGCTGCGGCAGCGGCCCTTGCGTCAACACCGTGCCGTATTGCCAGAACGGAACGGTTCAAAGCTGCGAGCCACTTTGTGACGGTATCTCGTGCACCATGGCCTCGCAGTGCGCGACGGGTTTCTGCAAAGACGGTCGGTGCTGCGATACAGCCTGCACCAGTCCTTGCGCCGAGTGCGGCAGCGGAACCTGCAAGCCGGTCACCAACGGTTACGACGAGCCCGAGTGCAGCGGAGCGAGCAGCTGCGACGGCGCCGGCCAGTGCAAGAAGGTCAACGGCGAGAGCTGCGGCGGCGCTGGCGAATGCGTCAGCGGTTTCTGCAAGGACGGCCGCTGTTGCAACTCGAGCTGCAGCGCTGCTTGCGAAAGCTGCGCCTCGGGTAGCTGCTCCACTGTATCGAATGCGGACGACAGCCCCGAGTGCTCGGGCGCATACAGCTGCAACGCAGCGGGGCTATGTCAGGCCAAGAGCCCCTTCTATACGAACAGCTTCGAGGCTCCCGCCGATTTCTCCGACTGGCTGGGGTGGCACAATTGCGAAACAGATTCGAACTGGGCCGTGAAGCGCGCCCAAGTTCCTGCGCCGAGCGGGGGAGCTTGGGGGGTCCGATTGCACACCACGACCTTCGGGCCCAACTGCTCTTTTCCTGGCGCCTATGCGCTGTCTCCTGCCATTGCCGCTACGGCCGGGGCTAGCTACCGGGTCGAGTCGATGTGCCGCAACTCGAGCAACGTTGGCCAAACAGTGCTGATCTTCTTCGACGCTGGCGCGCAACAGCTCGGCTCCGCTTCCGTCCCGATGACTGCGGACGGCTGGAAGTTCAACGCCAACCCGAGCTTGGTTGCTACCGCGCCGGCAAACACCAGCTACCTGCAGATCCGCTGGGGACTGAACACGCCCAGCGCCTATGCCGACTGCGATCTGCTCGAGGTCTACCTCGATCCCTGACCAGCTGCTCACTTCATAGGTGTAATCAGCGTGCTCGTCGCATTCCTCTTCGAGCTCCACTTGGTAGTAAAGCGCTACGTCGAAGGGCTCGATTGCTTGTTGCCGCCGTGCAAGTAACCAATGCGTGCGCCGGGCTCGAACCTCTGTTCGGCTAACGGCAAGCGCATCAGGCCGTGGTATGGATACGGGACGGAATCGCTATGAAGTACTATCGATCAGCTGTCCTTTCGACTTTCGCCTTGGCCGTCGCCATTGCTTCCTGCAGCGCCGAATCACCTTCCGGTGATGTTACGACGAGCTCGAGCTCGTCCACTTCGAGCGGCACGAGCTCCTCGAGCAGCATCACCTCGTCGGGCGGGGGGAGCACGGCTACAGGGGGCTCGTCGGTAGGTGGGAGCACCGGAAGCGCAGGCGGCCCCGTTGGTGGCGGATCTGTCGGTGGCGGCTCTGTCGGCGGCGGCTCTGTCGGCGGCGGCTCTGTCGGTGGCGGCTCTGTTGGTGGCGGCTCTGTC
>CAZRGL010000756.1:0-4432 GCA_964599485.1 uncultured Polyangiaceae bacterium | reverse complement strand
CTTGCACCTGGCGGCGGGCACACCCCATCGTGTCGTTGCCACCTCCCAAGGCGCCTTGTGGCTAGCAGTGCACATTCATCCTGAGCCGTTGGACTAGTGTATTGCCCCGGACGCGCCACCGATCAGGAGCAGCAGGTCTCATTCGGTCTCGGCGGCTGGTGTGACGCTGATGCTCACGAACAGAATCGTACCCAGGCCTTGATCCTCGGTTGCGATTGCGACCACGCCGCCACTGTCGAGGGCGGCGATGATGTCGTCGCTGCTGAGCTCGATATTGCCGATGGGGTCGTCATCGCCCGATAGGAAGTCGTCCTCGTCGATCAACGTGACTCTGACGCGCAAGTCATCGTCGAGCGGAATGCTGTCGAGGGTGACATCGAACACCGGCGCGAGGGTGTTGTCGTCGTTGTCGTCGGGGGTAGACAGCGTTGTCGGCTCGCTCCAACTGCCATCGGTCAGCACAGAGACGTGCCCGTAGGGATCGGGCGGCGCCCAGTGACTGAGCGGAACCTCGGCGAGCAGGCCGAGCACCTTGGCGTAGGGGTTGGTCGCATCGAAAGCGGCGGCGAGCGCTTCGATGTCCTGTGCGCTGATCTTCTGGCTGTCGTCCCAGAGCTCTTGCTGTGGATCCCAGGGGCGTATCAAGGCGCTGTCGATGCGAATGTTGACCGCAGCGGGCAGCTCCTGTTGCTCAGCGTCGTTTTCTGAGAAGACGACGCTGTCGGCGCTGCACGCCATGCAAGCAGCAGTGATCACGGCAAGAAGCAAACAACTGAGCGTTCTTTCGTATCGCATGGGCATCCTCCATCGTCTCTGGGGACTCGCTGTTGGGTTTTGGCTAAGTAATTCGGCCAATGGCCGTTGCTCATCGACTCTGCAGGTGCTGTTCCATCGCAAGTTGTCGAAAACAGGCTCAGCGAAACGACTCTACGCAGCTCAGCTGCGTACAAAGGGAGCAAGAGCGAAGCGGCCTTCGCGGCAGCGGGGCCATGAGCTCGAACTCGGGGCCGGGGCCACAGCTAGCGCTGGCGACGCCGATTAGGTGGCCATCGATCGAACCGCTCGAGTCAGCAGGGTGCGGGTTACCAGCGGCACATTCCGTCGTCGCCGCAGGCGCTGGGCGCGGCCTTCCCATTGACCGGGCAGTCGGCGATGGTGCTGCAGAGGATCTTCTCGCCAGCGCTGAGCCTGCAAGAAGCGCTGCAATACGTGCCCGGGCTGCGCCAGCAGCATGATCGCTCGGCGCCGCAGTCGCCGGGGTCGTCACATTGTCGCCGGAGCATCGGGCAGTTGGCGCTGCGCGCAATGCACTCGAAGGAGCTGGCCACCAAGTTGCCGCGTTGAGCATGGTGCTCGCAGCAGTCGGGCGTTGTGCCTGAGCACCGATTCGGACCACAGCGAACCGAGGGGGCGAGCCCAGCCGAGGCTGTCGAAGTGGCTGCGCTCGTCGATGTAATGGCTGCCGAGCCGCTTGGGTTGGCTGCTGTCGGGGTCGCGCTGGGCGTGGCGGGGAGATTGGTCTTGGACGGGTGTGGCGGTGCGGCTGGCGGCTTCGGATCGCAGCACATGAACAGGAACAGACAAATGACGATGATCCAGCGCATGTTTTGCTCTTGATGTGCCCGACCCGCAGCTATCGTCAATAGCTTCTTGATGCTGAGCTGGACCACAGCCAGATTGCGACTGCCCGGGTTGCGACTGCCCGGGTTGCGACTGCCCGGGTTGCGACTGCTAGGTTGAAAGTGATGACGGTGCACATGCAGCTCGGTGGTCGTGTGCTGTTGATCGGCGATGTCCACCAGCACGACGCGGCTCTTGCGACTGCGCTGAGCTGGGCCGAGGAGCGAGGCGTCGATGGGCGGCTATGCGTCGGTGATCTCGCTGACGGCCAAGGCGATCTGTGGCGTTGCTGCGCGCTGCTTGGTGAAGCAGGCGTGAGGGTCGTACGCGGCAATCATGACCGCTGGGCGCTGGCCGGACAGATGCGGGAGCTTCCGGATGCCATAGGCCAACAAGCGCTCGCGCCAAGTCGAAGCTTTTTGGAGGCGTTGCCGACCACCCTCCGTTTCGACACGCCCCTCGGCGAGCTGCTCTTGTGCCACGGGGTGGGCGACGACGACATGGCCCAGCTCACCGCCGACGGCTTCGGCTATGGACTTCAGGCCAATGCAGCCCTGCAAGCGATTGTCGCTGACGGGCGAACCCGCATCGTCGTTGGTGGTCATACCCATCGACGCATGGTGCGCACGCTCGGCGGCGTCGTTTTTGTCAACCCAGGGACCTTGTGCTCACAACACGAGCCCTGCTTTGCGGTGCTCGATTTTGCAGCCCGGCAAGTCGACTTCTGGGATCTGACTGGCCGCGGGCCGCTGCCTGCGGGCTCGGTCGGGCTAGCCACGTCAGTCGACGAGTAGCGGCAGCACGATGGTGAAGCTGGCGCCGCTGCCCGAAGCGCTGTCGACCTCGATGCTGCCGCCGTGGTCTTCGATGATCTGCTTGCTCACGGCGAGACCCAAACCAGTGCCGGTGCCATCGCGGCGCATCGAAAAGAAAGGCTCAAATATCTGATCTGCAACCTCGTCGTCGAGGCCGTCACCATCGTCACTGACCGTCAGACGCGCGCTGTCGACGCGGCGTGCCCCGCTGACGCGCACCGCGCCATCCTCCGCAACAGCATGACCGGCATTGATGAGCAGATTGAGCATGACCTGCGCGAGCTCGTTTTCGTTGCCCAGCACGATGAGTGACTCATCGAGCTCGAGCGACAAGTTGGCACCCATCATTCGAAGTTGAGGCTCTGCCATCTCTGCCGTTGCTTTGGCGATGGCGCTCAGATCGACATCGTCCTTGTCGCCTGTGCTCGGCCGTCCGAACTGAAGCAAGTTGTCGGAGATGGCAACGCAGCGGCTGGCGCCGCGTTCCAGTTTGGCGACGAGATCGCGCTGCGCCTCAGTGCTCCCCGCGTGCGTGAGCAGCTCGGCAGACATCAGCATGGTGGTCAGGGGATTTCGGAGCTCGTGGGCAACCGATGCGCAGAGCTGGCCTAGCGCTGCCAGCTTTTCGGCTTGCACGAGCTGGGCCTGAGCCTCCCGAAGCTGTCGATTTGCATCCGCCAGCTCATGGGCCCGTTGCTCGGCCGCGAGCACTTGGGCCTCGAGGGTTGCTGCAGCCAGAAGCTCTTGGCTCTGGCGCTGCAAAGCGGAGAGGTTCTCGGCCCGAACGAAGGCGTAGATCACGGTCAGCGCTGACACGACCCCGATGAAGCCAAGTACCTCGATGGCGGCGCCGGAAGGAATGCCACTGTTGTTGAACATCAGCGCCGCGGTGACGCCGAAGTGACACAGCAACACGACGAGCAAGGGCCGGACCGACAAGCACAAGCCCGCCACCAGGACCGACAGGACCAGCAAGCTGATCTCGGCGGTGGGGCTGGTGGAGGGCGCTTCCGTTCCGAGTCCCCAATAGGGCAGGGCAGCGCAGGCGAGCACAGCTGCCACGCCCGCTAGTTTGGTGTGGGTGCTGCGAGCGAGGACATAGGCCACGGCGGCGAGCACCGCCACGGTTGCAAATGTCAGCACGGCGTCGCGCTGCTCCAGCACCATTCCCACGAGTCCCAGCACAGCCAACGGGATGGTGATGCCCGACAATACCCGCATGCGCTGCCGGTCTCCATCGTCGACGAGCGCGGCCGAAGGCTCGATGAGACGAGCGACGATCCCAGTCGCGGTCGTCGTGGGGCGAGCGAGCGGCATCGACGAACCATACCCGCGAATGTGGCATCAGTCAGCCAGACAGGCCGAAAGCGGCACGACCGCTTGAACAAACGAAAGCGCACGCTGCTTCGCGCACGCTGCCCAAAAGACAGACGCTGACCTCGGTCAGACTGTCAGGGCCTCTCGGTGCACCGACAGCTGGGCCTACCGTCGCCGTCGCCGTCGCCCAAAAGCAGCGAGCAGAACGAGCCCGGCCAGCGCCGATAGATCGGTACTGGTCGATCCGAGCGAGCAACCAGCGCAGCCGCCCTTCTTTCCCCCTAGGGGCTTGGCGTCCACCGGTGGGGCGGTGAGCTTGCAGTGCTGTTCAGTGATTTCACTGACCTGAAACACGTCCACGACCTCGTTGCGCGGGTCGTCGTGGCCCAATGTGAACCTGAGCTTGGGCGCTTTGTCGCAGGCAACGACCCCTTCGCTCTTGACGAGGGCGTCGAGGGCGGGATCCTTCCAACGGTCTTTCGGAGGCGTGTAGCCGGCCAGCCACTTTTCGTAGTCGCTGCGTTTCATCGCGTAGAGCTTGGGCTGGGGGCTGCGGCGTCCGAAACGCTGGGCCTTGCCGTCGTGCAGAAGTGTGTGCTCGTGGGTGGGAGCGCCGTTGGAGGTGCTCCACGGATAGGCAATCAGCACGTAGTCTGCGAATGCCTTCAAGTTGTCGATCT
>CAZRGL010000755.1:0-4450 GCA_964599485.1 uncultured Polyangiaceae bacterium | reverse complement strand
AATCCGATGAGGATGACGAATCCGATGAGGATGACGAATCCGATGAGGATGACGAATCCGATGAGGATGACGAGGAGTTCATAGAGCGGGCAGATCGCGCGGCTGAGGTCGCATCGTCTCTCGGTGTAGGGGATGATGAAGAGCCCGAAGAGGAAGAGAAGCGCGGGCCGCGAAATCGGGCTGAGCGACGACGACAGCGAGCGCTGAAGCGACGCCAGAAGGGTGCGAAACGCAAGACTGACGACGACGACCTCGAAGGTGAGTCCAAGGATCGCAATGTCCGCAAACGCGAGCGGCTGTTGCGTCGCCGTCGGCGCGCCGCACAAGACGACGACGAGCCCGACAAGCTGACGGCCTCAGAAATGGTCGATGACGCCTTGGCGCGCGGCGGTGCGACGGCGTTCAAGTGGATCAGGCAGAACTGGAGCGTGCTGCAGTGGGTGCTGCTCGTCGTGGTCGTCGGGACCGCGGGCTTGTTGTTCTACGTCTACCGAACAGGGGAGGCTTCGGCCGCCTCTTCCGACACCTTGGCCAGTGCGGTCAACGCGGAGCAAGCGGTGGTGATCGCTCCGGACAAGGACACCCGCACCGACGCCCAGAAAAAGAGTGACCCCCGGCGCATTTTCAAGACCTTTACCGATCGCGACAAGGCCGCGCTGAGCAGCTACCAGAAGGTGGGAGCCGAGCACGGGGGCACCGGCGCGGCGATCTTGGCGAAGCTCGGCGAAGCGGGCGTGCTCTTGGAGATGCGCAAATGGGACCAAGCGAAAGCCGGATTCCGTGCTGTGCTGGACTCGCCATTGGCTCCGGCTGATATCGATGTGAAGGGGCGCGCGCTCGAAGGTCTTGGTTTCGCCCAAGAGGGCAAGAAGGACTTCGACGGCGCCATCAAGACCTTCGAGAAGCTCGCATCGCTACCGAGTCCCGAGTTCAAGGTGCTCAGCAAGTATCACAAGGCTAGAGCGCTCAAGGCGAAGGGCGACAGCGACGGAGCCAAGAAGCTATTACTCGAGGCGGTGAAGATGACGCGAGACGCCGCGCTGAAGGCCAAGAAGGCCTCCACGGGCGCCGTCAACCCGTACCGTTGGCTCGAGCGAACGGTCGAAGACGCACTTCGGTTGATCGATCCGGCTGCTGTGCCACCCAAAGTGATACCAGGCGGACTTCCTGGTATGCCTGGCGGGGCGCTCACGCCGCAGCAACTTCAACAGAAGCTCAAAGAGCGCGGCCTTCAGCCCAAGGCTCCAGGCAAAGGCAAATGACACGAGCCCGATTTCGTTGGCGGGTGGGCAGCAGCAGCTGGGTGAACCCCTTGCGCTCGACTGTGTTGTTGACGGCAACGCTTCTATTCGCAACCGGCGGGTGCGAGGGTTTGGGCAGCATTGCCAGCCCCGAAGTGCCGCTTTGGGTCAACCATCCGGGAAGCGCGATGAGTGTATTCGCGCGACGGCAGCTCGGCGCGCCTGAAAAGCGCGATGGCGAGCCTTACGAGCGAAGCAAGCCAGAGCTGGATCCGGCTCACCGCCGCGTGTTCATCGGCTCTAGTGACCATGGCCTGTACGCCCTGAACGCCGTCGATTTGTCGACCCTCTGGCGCTTCCAAACAGCTGGTGGGGTGCAGAGTGAGCCACTCTACGACGGCCGCGAAGATGTCGTCTATTTCGGCTCCAACGATGGCGCTTTGTACAAGCTGCGCGCAGCCGACGGCAAGATGCTCTGGCGCTTTGCCAGCAATGCCGAGATCACCCGCCGGCCCGTTCTACATCAGGGCACGCTCTTCGTCGTGAATGCCAACGACACTTTGGTCGCCATCGAGCCAAAGAGCGGGAAGCTCCGCTGGTTCCGCCAACGGACACCGGCGTTCGGCATGGAAATAAGTGGTTACGCAGGTCCAGCCGTCGTCGAGGATACCGTCTACACAGCCTTCTCAGACGGCGTAGTGATGGCCTACAAGACCGACGATGGCCGTGAAGCATGGGGTGCGCCCATCAATCTGACCGCTGAAGCAGAGCAGGCCAAGGCGGGTGATCAACTGCGCTACCTCGACGTCGACACGACACCGGTGATCGCCGAGGTGGGCGACGACCGTTTGGTATTCGTGGCCAGCTACGAGGGCGGCGTCTATGCGCTCGATGCCCGCAGCGGCACACAAGCGTGGGTAAATGATGCGGCCACCGGTGTGACCGAGCTGACCTTGTGGGAAGGCCCCGTACGGCAGCGTCGTGATTCGACCGAACCGAAAAGCGCGTCGGGCGGCCCGGAGCGTCATCGTGTTTTGATTGCAGCGAGCGGCTTGACCGGCTTGTGGGCTTTCCGCCTCAAGGACGGTAGTGAGCTTTGGCGTCGCGATCTGCCAGCCGGTGGCGTATCGGCAGCGGCGCCATGCTCGGGGGCGTTGTTGGTGGGCACGACGCGCTTCGGCGTGTTCTTGGTCCATCCGCTCGACGGTGGCGTACTCGATGGCTTGCATTCAGGTGGGGCATTTGCGGCTCCGCCCGCGGCTTACGGCAGGCGCGGCTACTTGTTGACCAACGAGGGTGTGCTGTTCGGCCTAGACATCCAGCCTCCGATCAGCCCGGCCAAGAAGTGACGGCTCAGCCCCGAGTGGTGAGCTGGCGTTCAATTTAGGCGTTCAATAAGTGGGCTGTTCAATAAGTGCACTTGGCCGATCAGTACCCGTGACGCGCATAAGATATATTATGTTAACTTTTGGAACGGGTAGTAGATCCCGTCGCGATGGCCGGTCGATCGCGAGGCGTTGAACGAACGGGCTGGCTAGCTGGGGCGTGGGAGGCCGGGAACGGTGCCTAGCCCGTCGGTTTTCGCCCACCACAGCCTCTGCCCTTCGACCGTAGCGTCGTCGGGGCGCTTTTCGAGCCACTGAGTGAGTTTGGGTGGCAGCAAGTCGCCCCCATCGAGCAATTGGAAGCCGCGAACGGCCAAGAACGCCATCGCCCAGCTGGCCCGATCCCAGCAAGGCGTTACAACTGTGTCGATGCCGTGGCGGCTGGCCACTTCGCCGATTTCGCGGAGCATCCGCGTAGCGATCCCGAAGCGATGAAAATCGGGGGCTACCATGAGCGCGGAGAGCATGGCAACGCCTGGGGCCTGGTCGGCCCAAAACATGTAGCCTGCCACGTGATGGTCGGCTTCGGCGACGAGGACATCGTGGGTGCGGGTCAATTTGGCGATGGCGATGTCGGAGCGCGGAGCGATGGCGTCCGCCTCGAAACCCGCCTCGAGGTACATCGCCGCGACCTGATGCTCGATGCGCGTCAAGTCGGCAAGCTGCGCTTCTTGCAGTTTGGTGACACGGATTCTCTCGGGTGGCCTGCGCTCTTCTTCGCTCATGATGATGCCTAAACCATTGTGGGAGGTGCTGCTGGCGTAACCGAGCGGGTGGCTGGGCTCAAGCGCTGCTTGCGTCGAGCACCGTGCTGGGTAACATGGCTCGGCAGGCGGCGCATGCCGCAGCTCGGCTCGAGGAGCCGGGCATGGCGTAAGGCAGGACGGGCAGACCGTTGCGAATGAACCAGATAGCTCGATTGGGGTTGGTGATGATTGGGACAGTCCTCATGGGGGGGGCCGTGTCAGCGTGCGGTGACGCATGCGAAGAGTTGCAAACAATCTGCGATCGCTGTCAGGACCCGTACCACCGGAGCTCTTGTGAAGCCTCGGTAGACGAAGACGTTCAAGACAGCTGTGAGCAGAATATCGATAACTTCAATAATATCTGTAAGTAACCGATGGCCGTGCGTGCCATACTCCGCCTGGTGAACGATGCGGCTGGGGATTATCGCAGCAGCAGAAGCTAGCCCGTCCGCCTCCGATCCGAACGTAGGCGAACGCGATGCGACGTTGATACGCGAACGTCTCGTGTTGGAAGACATGGGCTTCGTCGTGCACACGCTCGATCCATCCGTCGACATGGCCGAGCAGGTCGACAGTTTGTTGGCTGACTATGAAGGTCAGCTCGACGACCTGTTGCTCTTCGTCTCGTCCTTGGTGGCGGTGGTCGACGACGGCGAGTGTTTCTTTTGTTTGGATCCCGCTCAGCCTGATATCGGTGACGCAGTTCGTGATGTTGCGGGTGCGCTCGCGCAACGTGCGCTTGGCGACACCATCTTGATCGTCGATGCGCGGTTCGACGACCCGGACGCTGATCGGGCGCTCATGCAACAGGTGGTCACGGCTATTCAAGCATGTACGGTCAGCGATCATGGTCCAGTCGAGCTCATCGTCGCGGCGCGGCCCGTTGGAGCCCATGTCGAGCGCATCCCCTCCCGGCTGACGGCCGCTCTGCTCGAAGCCATCGATGGTGTTGAAGGCCCGGTATCGGCTCGCGAGGCCTACGCGAAAGCGATTCAGGCAGCCGATCTCGGCGACTGGCCCAACGCGGTGACATACGCGCCAGCTGATTCATCGTTGGCGCTGCGCGATCCGGCGTTGA
>CAZRGL010000754.1:0-4452 GCA_964599485.1 uncultured Polyangiaceae bacterium | reverse complement strand
ACGACAAGAGCTCGGACGACGACAAGAGCTCGGACGACGACAAGAGCTCGGACGAGGCTGCCGAGGCCGAAAAGAAAGCCGAGGAGGCTCCCCCGAAACCCAAGCCGCTGCACATAGATTGCACGCTGTTTGGGCGCACCGACGTCGGGCAAATCAGGGAGCACAACGAAGACAACCTTCTCATTGCTGATTTGACCAGCAAGGTTCGAGGTATCTCGGGTGCTGCAAAGAAGGTTGCCGTCGGCGAGGGTGGCCTGCTGATGGCGGTATGCGATGGGATGGGCGGCGCTGCAGCCGGAGAGGTCGCCAGCAAGCTCGCTACAGACATCGTCTTCAGCAAGATGCTGGCTGCCGCAGGCCATCGTGATCGTGACCGACTAGCGCTCGACATCGTCGAATCGCTCGAGGACGCCGGCAAGCGTATCTTGGAAGAGTCGAACAGCAATCGCGCCTGCAGGGGAATGGGCACGACGGCAACCGTCGCCGCGTTGGTCGATGACTTCCTATTGCTCGGACAAGTCGGCGACAGCCGAGGCTACATCCTTCGTGGTGACCGACTCGTGCAGGTCACCCGAGATCAGTCGTTGGTCAACCAGCTCATCGAGGCTGGGCAACTCACCGAAGAGGAAGCTGAGAACTTCGAGCACAGCAACATCATCCTTCAGGCCCTGGGCACTGCAGATGCGGTTCAGGTCGATCTCACGCACGTGCGCCTGCGCCGTGGCGACGTGTTGATGATGTGCTCCGACGGGCTGAGTGGCATGATCCGGGACAACGAGATTCGTGAGACGCTCACCAACGTCCCCGATCCAGTCGAAGCGTGCCGCGTTCTCATCGATGATGCCAACCAGGCGGGCGGACACGACAACATCACCGTGATCGTTGCCGTTTTTGACGGCAAGGGACTCAAGCCCGCCACGGAAGAAGATGCCGAAGCGCTCAAGTATCGAAAGTACGCGCTGCCGGAGTGGGTGGACGACCGAGCGGCGGACACGAGCAAAGTGCCCGTGGTTGGCGAGCCAGGCTACGACGACACTCCGTCGATCGAAATCACGGGTGAGTTCGATGTTGATCCGACCATGGACTGGGATGACGTTTTCGACGAGCGTCCTAGCATTCCAACCGAGCCAGGGCCCGACATGTCGCGGATGGTCATTTGGGTCATGGTCTTCTTCGCGGTGCTGTTCGCGTATTACTGGTTCATGAAGCACTGAATGTTGCGCTTTGGGGCTAGCTGGAGCTTTGGGGCTAGCTGGAGCTTTGGGGCTAGCTGGAGCTTCGGGGACTAGCTGAATGCTCCGTTACGCGTTTCGCCGGGTGCTGTGGGTATTTCCAAGCGTGCTGGCGGTTTCGTTGCTCACATTCCTCGTGCTGTCGCGGGTCGCTGGGGTGCAGCCAGGGCCTGGCGAAGGGCCGGTGAGCGACCCACCGCGCTCCACGGTCAAGTCACAAACGCTTCCTCTGTTTTTCAACATCAGGCCCCATGATGTACGCACTCGAGTCGCTGCGGCCGTCGAGGATGTGGTCGAAGGTCAGCCAGGCAGCGCCCGCTTGGAGGCTGGACAGCACAATCTCGCGCGGCTGGGCGGTGCCGCTTTGCCGCTTCTCGTGCCCAAGCTCGATGCGCTCGCTCCCCAGTCACGGGTGCGCTTGGCGCTGGCCTTGGCGCCCTTGGCTGTGCGCATGGGCCTTGCCCATCACGAGCAGCTATCGAGCCCAACCCAAGTCGTTCGCTTCTGGATTCGGTTTTGGGAGACCCATGGCATCGAGTTTCGCCCAGCTACGGCCAAGAGTGCGGTGCGTCGCTACCGCCTCTACGGAACCAAAGCCCGGGCCGACCAGCTGCGTTTGCTCGACACCTACGCGTTGCCCGCGTTGATGGATGCGCTGCCTCGTCAGGTCATGCGGAGCGAGCAGATCGGAGCGACACGCCGGCTGCTCGAGATAATCTCGCACATGAGCGGACGCTCGGATCGCATCGCCGAAGGAGCTGACGTGCTCGCGGCTGATGCTTGCTTGGGGCGGTGGAAGCGCTGGTGGATGGTTCATCGTGCTGACTATGTGGAGCTGGTAGGTGCCAGCCGTGTGGCTGCATTCATGCTCGAGACTCGTTACGGCAAGTGGGTGCTCGGCATGGTTTCTCAGCGGCTCGGCAAGGACGCTCGAGGCCGGCCCATCCTGCATCAGTTGTGGGCGCGGTCGCGTACCACTTTGACCCTGTTACTCTCGGCCTGGGCGCTGGCCTATTTGCTGGCGGTGCCCCTGGGAACCTTGAGCGCGGCACATCGGGGTCGCGCCCTGGACCGGCTCGTGTCTGTGGCGGTGCTCGCACCTTTCGTTTTGTCTCCTGCGGTGGCGTCCTTGCTCGTGCTGCGCGTCAGCGGGCCGATACAATCACCCATGTTGTGGGGGGTGCTGGTGCTGATGGCGGTGATGCTTGCCGACCCCACGAGGCAGCAGCGTGCAGAGTTGTTGCCGGTGTTGGCGGAGGACTATGTGCGCGCCGCAGTAGCGCGCGGCGCCGGCCCGCTGCGGGTATTGTTCGTGCATGGCGTACGCAACGCACTGCTGCCGTTGGTTACGCGAGGAGCATTGGAGCTTCCGGTCGCCTTGACCGCTTGCTTCGTGGTCGAGCGCGTCTTCGGTATCGAAGGCTTGGGCGAGGCCACGGTGGCAGCAGTGCGCCACGCCAACGTTGCCTGGTTGATGGTGCTGGCCATGGTTGCCGCGGTATGGGCGGTCGTAGCGCTGGTCATCAGCGACGCTGCTTATGCATTGCTCGATCCGCGCCTGCAGTCTGTGCTCACCCAGGTTGGTCGGAGGCGCGCATGACCCACGGCAGTTGGATCCGTCGGCGCTTGGCGCGTAGCTTGCGCGTGCGCATCGGTGTGATGTTGTTGGCCCTGATAGCGTTGCCGGCCGTCTTCGCTGAGCTGATCGCGGCCGATGCGCCTTGGTTGGCTTCAGGGCCGAGCGGTACCGTGTTGTTTCCCACGGTCGTGCAAGCGGAGGCCTACGCAAAGCTGAGCCCAGAGCAAATCGCGGCAAAACACGCAGACGACTTCACGTTGTGGCCTTTGGTGCACCATGGCCCCGCAAGCATCGCGACCCAAGGAGCCAACGCACCGATTTCGAGCCGCCATCCACTTGGTACCGACAGCAGCGGGCGCGATGTGCTGGCTCGCTTGGTCTACGGCGCCCGGAGCGCCCTTGGCTCGACCTTGGTGGCACTGCTCGTGTCACTCTTGCTCGGGGGCTTTTTGGGGGCGGCGGCGGGCTATGCGAGAGGCTTCTGGGACGAGCTGTTGTCCCGCCCCGTGGAGCTCATACAGACTTTTCCGACGGTTGTCGTCGTGGCGATTGTTGCGGCGGTGGATCAGAAAGGTAGCGCCTGGGCGTTGATCTTGGCGGTTGCGGCCGTGCGCTGGGCCGAGGTGGCGCGTTTGGTCCGTGCCGAGGTGGTTCAGGTATGTGCGGAGGATTTCGTGATGGCCGCACGTGCCTTGGGTTGCAGCCACAGCCGCATACTGCGCACTCACATCTTGCCTCATGCGGCCCGTCCGGTGCTGGTGAGCCTCATGTTCGGTGTCGCCTCGGTGGTGCTGCTCGAGGTCGCCGTGGCCTTTCTCGGGTTCGGTCTGCAGGACTCCTGGGGGGTGCTCATCGCCGAGGGGCTCGTCCCCGGCGCACCAGCTTGGGGGGCGATGTGGGCTGGGCTCATGTTGGCGCTCACGGTGGGCTCGGCGTACTTGATCGCCGACGCGGTCGGCGAGACCATCGACGCCCGGGTTGCTACGGCGTCTGGCTGAAACGTCGCGGCGAGGGTTTGCGAGCACTGAAGTTATTTGCGCGCTGTACTAAGGTGCGCGCCCATGGCAGGCCCCGTCGAGCCAATTTCCCATCGTGAACAGCGCCTAGTGGGCGATTCGGACATTGACGAGCTCGGTCATGTTTCGAATCTGAACTACATCAGATGGATCCTCGATGTGGCCTTGGGGCACTCCAAGCAGGTTGGATACGACTACGCCAAGTACTTGCAGCTGGGCTTGGTCTTCGTAGTTCGCCGGCATGAGGTGGAGTATCTGCGCCCCGCGTTCGCTGGCGATCGCCTCGAGCTGCGCACTTGGATCGAGAAGTGGTCCGCCGCCACATCAGTGCGCCACACGCGCATATGCCGCTTGGCCGATGGCCAGGAGCTGGTCCGTGGGGTCACAACCTGGGCCCTGGTGTCGCTTCGCGACGGGCGACCAAGTCGGATCCCGGCTAAGATGAAAGCGGCATTTGCGCAACCGCCCATCGCCGCCGCCGCCGCGCCAAAGACCAAGGCAAAGGAGAGCAGCCCGAAGCGCCGCAGTCCCAAGAAGGTGGCTGCCAAGAAGGTGGCTGACAAGAAGGTGGCTGACAAGAAGTTGGCTGCAGAGAAAGCGGCTGCAGAGAAAGCGGCTGCAGAGA
>CAZRGL010000753.1:0-4453 GCA_964599485.1 uncultured Polyangiaceae bacterium | reverse complement strand
GGGGTGATGTTGGTCGTGGCTGGCTGCCCCAAGAAGAACAGCGACGACCGACGGGCGGTGACTGAGGAGGCCGTCACGGCCCCCACCTGCGAGGCCGTCTGCAAGCGGCAGGTCGATTGTCTCGGCCAGAGAATGCCTGACCTTGCAAACACGAAGTTCTCCTTGAACTTCCGGCAGCTTTGCGAAGAGGGGTGCCCCGCCCGCTTGTTCGACGACGATCTCCAGTGCTGGATGACCACAGCCTGCTCCAACATCCCAGACGGAACGCTCAAGCGGGGCGAGTGCCCAGAACTGAAGGCGAAGATCGACGAGAAGCGCCGGGTCGAGAAGGAAGCCGAGCAGAAGCGGTGCAAGCCGATCATCGCCTCGCTCGGTGAGGCCATCTCCCGGGCCACGGCCATCGAACTCACCGAGCCCGTCCTCGAAGGGCTCGTTTGTGTGACCACGACCCTCGACGTGCCGGAGAGCAATCCGCAGGTGGAGGACATGTTCCCGGCCCTCAAGGAGAAGCTCGCTGCCGCACGGGACGACTTCGAGCGGTACGATTTCCGTGCCGAGTTCGAGAAGGCAAACGCTGCCGCCATCGACGCCAAGAGGAAGGAGCGGGAGGCGAACAGGGAAGCAGTTCTGGCCCCTCTATGGGCCGCCCTTGAACGCAGCTACTGGATCGAGGTTCCAGCGAAGCTCACATGCAACTACGGCGCTTGCGACGTAGACGTAAAGACGGGGGACATACCCGACGTTCTCTATAAGTGGCCGTTCAGGCTCATAGGGACCTACGAGAAGAAGAAGGACGACCTGCCACACCACCCCTACTTCTATAAACCGGAGAACTCCGGGCTCCCGCCCCAGCGGTTCGGCGTGGCATCCGGCGCTATCGCAACGAAGGCCCGAGAGGTGGATCGGCTCCGTGTGATGTTCACCAAGACGAAGAAGTTCAAAGGCGCTGGAGGATATCCGAACGCATACTTCGAGCCCGTCAAGTATCGCTTCTGCGTGAGCACGACGAGGAAATGCTCGGGCTGGATCGACTCGCATAGGTACGGGCTCTACAGCTGTCCTGGAAGCGGTACTGCCGGACGTCGTACTAATCAACCGTGCTCCGACTTTGCACCGGCTGAGCATGCAGGGCTTTCGCCCCGTCCTGGTCGATGGGAAGGCAATTAGGCTATCCCCGATGGCATGCGCGGGTTTCAACGCGGACTTCGACGGAGACCAGATGGCGGTCCACGTGCCGCTGAGCCGACGGGCTGTCCTCGAAGTGAAGGACCGCATGTCCGGGACGGCGTGCGCGCTCTCGCCAGCCACCGGCCGCCCGGTCTATCAGCCGACACAGGAGGCCATCCTCGGCCTGTACTATGCGACGCAGTCTCGGGCCGGCGCGACTGGCGAAGGCATGTGCCTCTCCGGCCCAAACGAAGCGCGTTTCGCGTGGGAGTCCGGTGCTGCGGACCTCCACGCGCGAGTTACGGCGAGAGTCCACGGAACGATCCATCGGGACACGACCATCGGCCGCGTGCTGCTTTCGGACTGCATCCAAAAACGCCTGCCCTATGCGCAGTACGACAAACAACTCGATCGAGGAGCGGTCGAAGAGCTTCTTGTCGCATGTCATCAGCAGCTCGGTCGCGCCGCGATGCTCTCGCTGGCCGACCAGCTACGTCGCTTTGGTCAACAGCACGCCACGCGCGCGGGCATTTCGTTTTGCATCGACGACCTGCCTGAACCACCGGTCCACGAGAGAGCAGAAGTCCTTCAAAAGGCGCGCGAGCGGTGCGCTGACTTGGACGAGCGAAGTAGCGCAGGCGACATCTCGGCCGAGGTCCATACCGCCCGCACCGCGGAGACACTGACGGACGCGACCAGAGTTGTGCAGGCCGAGTGGATGAACACCCTGGCCGAAGAAACGGCCGCATCGAACCCGCTCCACATGATGTGGGACAGCGGCGCCCGCGGAAAGCAGGCGCACTTCGAGCAACTCGGCGCGATGCGGGGACTGTTCCGCAGCGTTCGGAGCGGACTGATTCTCGATCCGGTAGTACACAGCCTCCGCGAAGGCCAGACGACGTTCGAGTTCTTCGCGGCGTCCTACGGCGCACGCTTCGGCGTCATGCAGACGGCACACCTAACCGCGACGGAAGGATACCTCGGCCGAAAGCTCCACCTGGCGATGGCCGATGTGTTGGTCACCCAGCGAGACTGTGGTGCGACCAACGGCATTCGGCGACCTGTCGTGCCATCCGGCGGGGCGCTAGTTCTCGGCCGGAACCTGGTGCGACCAAAGGACGACGGCAGTGACGCCACAACAGGTGACACCCTGTGGGCGGACGCGGTCGAGCTCCTTCTGGCCCGTGGGATTGAGGGTGTCGAAATACGCTCACCGCTGACGTGCAGGGCGGCGGATGGCGTTTGTGCCCTGTGTTACGGCCTGGATCCTGGCTCAGGTCTGGAGGTTGAAGTTGGCCACGCCGTTGGCGTGATCGCTGCGCAGTCGGTGTCCGAACCGGCGACGCAGGGCGTGCTGAGCGCCTTCCACGAGGGCGGAGTCGGGGGCGCCGAAGACTGCCTGAATGAGGTGCAGATCCGGGCCGGCCGGGCGGGTGTCGTGCGGTGGGACACAGCACGCGCGGCCAGAAGGTCCTCCGCAGACAGTCGCTTCGTTCGCTGGGTTGTGCTCAACAGAGCGGGCGTGGAGCTGGTCACAAACTCCGGCGAAGCGACCGACACAGCACACATCCCGTACGGAGCGTTCGTACTCATCGAAGATGGGCAGCAAGTCGCGACAGGCCAGATTCTGGCGACTCACGAACCCAATACCGTTCGCGTGCTCGCCCCTGAAGATGGCACAATTCGCTGGGCCAACCTGGAGGAAAATGCGAACGTGTTCCACTGCGGCGAACGCCACTATCGCGTCACCGGCAGCCAGGCCGCCGGGCCGCCAAAGATCTCGATCGTCTCGTTCGGTTCGACGGCCACACCGCTCTCGGACCGAACGAACGAAGTCGAACTGTCCCGAGGATGGAGACTCTTTCGACGCGATGGCGAAGAAGTCGCACGCGGCGATCTGATCGCCGAGTTCCGACCGACCCCTCCCGACATACCGACCCGCCAGAAGGTTCTGCACCATCCTGAACTCTTCAGCGAGGAGGGCACGACATCAACCGAAGCCGCGATACGATTGGTCGAAATCCTGGAGTCGGAGTTGACCGCTGTCGGCGCAGCCATTCGCCCCGTCCACCTGGAACTGATCGTGGCCCGGCTATGCAGCGGCCCGAACGGCCCGCGAGGCCTGGAGCGCCTTATCCGCGAGTCGGACTCCTTCTTGGTACGCTGTGCTTTCGGAGATCCGGTATCCACGTTTCGCGACGCGGCCATTCGTGCCAGGCTGGCACCACTAACGGACATGCTCGGCGCAGTCATGACAGGGTCAGCCGTTCCTGCTGGGACTCATTACGGTCGCACACGCCAGCCATTGCGCTAGCGTGACTTGCGGCGTCGCCAACGAGCCGCTGCGGTCACGCTTCACCTTCCTCACTCCCATCCAGCGCAGCAGCGTCATCAGCTCGGGGCTTGATCTTCGCAGCGGGAGCGGGCTTGACGTCCCATTCAGAGTCCCACTGGCTCTCGGAGGAGGCCTGCTCAGAACCGCCAAATGTGTCTCGGAGCCACTCACGCGCCATAAAGAGCAGCCACAGCGCTATCGGCGCCGCAAAGGCATGAACGAGAATCCACCAGCCCGGGAGCGGATGACTGGGGCCGTGTATCGCTCGACCGATCAAGTCGATAGCGAGAAAGAACAACCCAGCCATGATCGCGAGGACGAAACCCTCCATTAGCCACCTCTCTTCGCTCGGTCGGCCATCCGACCCACGCACCTCATGAACAACCCGTTCTTACCTGTGGTGCCACGACCGATCATCTATGTCGCCGATGACCGCGCATGTACTGCTCCAAGGCGGTTACATGCCTCGCCAGTGTGTCCGCCGCTTGGGTCACTGTGGACGCGAGCTCGTTTTTGGCCTCGCGATCCGCATGTAGCTCGGCGAGCCTCAATCTGGCGTGTGCCAGACCATCTTGTAGGCGTCGCGTTCGACCTTCGAGATCTGTGAGCGAGTTGGCTATGCGGTTGCGGCTCGCCGAGCACAGCTGCTTTTGCAGGCGCTCCAACTCTGCGCGGGCCCGGACCTTGGCTTCCTTGCGGTTCTTCTTGCGGAAGTTGAGCCCGAAAAAGTCGGGTACGGCTCTCATCGCATGCCCAAAGCCGGTAAGTGGCTCCCGGATGTGGTCCGCCTTCATGGCGAGCCCGGAGCTACTGAACTGCCGGACAGATATTCGCGGTCCGTCTCGTTCCTCGTGTTGGGCGAGGCCCTCCGATACAGCGCGGAGCTTCGCCTTGAGCTGTTTAGTCAGCTTCTTCTCCACAGCCTTGCGCTGAGTCTTCCACCGTTTGTTT
>CAZRGL010000752.1:0-4477 GCA_964599485.1 uncultured Polyangiaceae bacterium | reverse complement strand
CTTGGTTGACCACGGACGTGTCCTACCGCGCCGTCATCGGCATGGCAGACAACTATCTGAGCTACATCATCCCAGAGCCCGACTTCAACAGCTGGGTCACCGTGCTGGGCAAAGACGGCGACCACTACGAGGACACCGTCTCACCAACCCACGATTTCGCCAGCCGGGTGCTCGCTGCACAACAACGCATCGACGCCCGCTGGCCCAAGGGCAAGTAGCCTCTCATAGGTCAGTCCTCAAGACCTCAGCGTGATTGGTACCGATTCTCGGGTGCCACAGCAAGCTGCCGTGCGCCCCACGAGCGTGCCGCCGTCGTGAACGGTTCGACGCTCGTTGGCCCAAGGGCAGCTGGCTGCCTCAGCGCTTCACACATCAAAGCCGTAGAAAACCATCGCAGCCGCTGGCTACGTCGAAGGAAGTCCAGCTACAGCTCGTCCAGGATGCGCTTCTTGGTTTGCTCGTATTCCTCGGGCTCGATGAGCCCGCGATCGTGCAGGTCCTTTAGTTGCTCGAGGCGCGAGGTCGAGTCAGGCTCGGCTCGTTGCTCAGTCTCTGCCGCCTCGGCGGCCGCCTTGCTGGCCAAGTCCTGAACCTCGGTCGAACGCGCTTGGGCGGGATCGAAGTCTTGGCGGGCACGCTTGGCGGTCTGCGTGTAGATGGACTTCATCTGTTCGTCATCCAACCGCTCGCCGTGCTCGAAGTAAGCACGCGCTACCGCCCCGAGGGCCAAGGTCGAGGCGTACATGAAGGGGGCGCCGATCAAGCCTCCCAATCCGGGTAGCAAGGTCTTCGCGGCAGTCAGAGCGATGCGGCTGCCAACCAGCGATAGCCCAACAGTGCCGCCGATCCGCAACACCAGCTTGGACGATGAGGCGCGCGTCAGCTCGACGCCGTAGATGTGTCCGATTCCCGTGACCATGCCCACGTGCAGAGGCATCACGGCAACTACTTCCGTTCCGGGTATCGGTGTGAGCGTGAATGCTGCTGCGGCGTACCCACACTTCTCCGTGAGCTTCTTGGCCGCCGCAGCCCGATCCGAGGGGGCAATGGGAGCGTTGCCGAGCAATGCGTCGATGAGCTTGGGCATGGGCGTGTCCTTGGAACGATCGGGCGATGGTTACTCGGCAAAAATCGGGTTGGAAGCCGCGAAGGCCATGCGCCCTGGGTGCAGTGGCGCCAGGTCGCTCTTGCCGCGGGCGTGGAAGACGACCCAGCTACCGGCTTCGAGGCTGACCTGTACTTGGTTGACGTAGCGATTCGAGGTGGTGTTGCCCAAGGGCAGCAAGGTCTCAGTGGCGATCTTCTTGCCGTCGACGAAGACCTCGAGATCGGCGGCATCGATCCAGCTCGGGGACTCGACGGTGACGGTGAACTCGAGCTTGCTCCCGCCCGAGACGTTCTGCCCTGGTCCTTTGCCACCGGGGCCGACGACGGTCATCAACAGGCCTCCGCTGATGGTGGAGCGTCCTGCAATCAATGCGTCACGCACAGCTTCGGCGCTCAGCTTGGTGGGGTCGTCGTGCCCGAAATCGAAACAGGTGCGCGGGTAGCCGACCGGGCTGGTTCGAATATGGTGACTGTCGGAGTTGCCGACGGCGAAGACGCGCATGCCGAGGTTGAGGAGGTTGAACCAGTCGCGCACACTGTCGGAGCGGTTCTCATCGAAGTCCGAGTCGTTGAAGACCTCCACCGCGTCGAAGTTGTCACTCCACAAATCGGTGTTACCGGGCTTTCCCGTGTCGGGATCGAGCAGGGTCGAGCTGAAGAAACCGCCCAGACCCGAACGCGGGTGGTTGACGATCAATGCCGGTTGTTCATCGAGCTCGTCGATCTTCGCGAAGGTCTGTGCTGGGGTGAGCCCAACCCAGTCGATGGCGCCGTTGTTGTAGCTACCGGGGCGAGGCACTACAGGCACCACGCCGAAGTGTCCCCACCTGAAGGTGGTCAGCTCCTCGGATGGCATCCCGAAGGCCCATTCTTCGAGGCCCAGCTTCTTGACCACTGGACCGAAGTCGACCACCCATTCGTGCTCGCTCGAGCAAGGGATGTCCAAACCGTCGGCGATGGCGCTCTTGACCTTGAGCTCGACCGGGTCGTGGCTGTCGGCAGACTGCTGCGAGTGGATGTGGAAGTCGGCACACATCACACCGGTGCTGTCCACGCTGTGCTCGAGCTTTGCTTCGATCTCAGCGGTCTCGCCGGCGGCCACCGTGACCGTCTCGTCGAGTAGCTCGTATTCGTAGCCTCGGCTGACGATGACGCGGTGCTCGCCGGGCGGGACGATCAAAGTAGCCTCACCGCTCATGGCGAAGTGCTGGTGCAGCCGCCCGCCCTTCTCTTGCTCGACGCCGAACGAGGCGGGGTAGTTGGTATGGCCGCCGCTGGCGATGGTTTGCATGCGCACCGGGAGGGCTACCGCGCTGTCCAAGTCTTCGGCCGTGATGTGCAGCTCGGCGTGAGGCTCCATTTTCAGCGTGGCGCTGTCATCATTCGGTTCAACATCGGCGCCTTCGTGAACGTGACCACGTGAGGTGGCAATCAGCTGGGCGGTTTGTCCGGGTGGTACGTGGATGGTGAAGCCCCCGTCGGGGCCCGTTTTGGTGCGGCTCAGATACAGGTCGTCTCCATCGAGGGCGTGCACCCAGGCGCCGGCGATGGCTTGGTCGTCGGCGTCCACCACAGTGCCGTCGACAGCGCGCCACGCCACCTCGTCGTCGACGCGACGAATCGCCTCGCGTAGGCCGTCGTAATAGGGGCCGCCCGCGATGACCTCGACGCGATCCGAGGTGGTGATTGCGCAGCCTTCGGCGATGAAACCAGGCGCGTGAAACAGCGAAAAGCCGCTGATCTCCAGGCCGAACAGCAGGTCACCGGCTGCCGAGCGCCAGGCGAAGCTCCAGTCGTGTCCCGTGAATCCCACCCACGCGGTGCTGCCGGCGGGATCGGCGAATCCGAGATTGGGCAAGACCAACTGGTTGTGGTTGGTTTGGAAGAACCCGTACAGCTCGTCTTTGCTGTCCTTCTCGATGCCGAAGTCGACAGGATCGGGATTGTGGTTGATGACGTTTGTCCGGATGAGCAGTTTTTCCCAGCCAGGCTTCAGCACGAAGTCGTAGCCAACGACGAGGTCATAGTCGCTCTTGAACAACTTGGAGAATGGGCCGTCGAGGAACGGGATCACCTCGAGCTTGCCGATCACGCGAACCACTGCTTCGCCGCCGTCGCTGCCGTCGCTCACCACGCCCACGCTGCTGGGGTTCGGCATCTGCAGGCCGAGACCCATCAGCGTTTCGACGAAGCGTGACTTGCCTAGTGGCAACCCATCCTCGCCGACCTGATCAATCGCCAGGATCTCACCCCCGAAGCGCCCGTAGCCATCGCTCAAGCCGCCGTCTTCGATGACCACTGCGATCTTGTCGTTGGCGAGCACAAAATCGCCGTCTTGGATGGGCTGTCGCCCGTGAGCCGGCTGGGCCACTTGGGACACATCGGGCATGCGTCCGGCGCGCGCTTGCCCAGCTGCCTTGGCCCCGAAGGGGTCCGCGTGCCCGTCGTCGCCTTTGTCGAGGCCCCCGACGCACGATTCCAACGGTGTGCTGACCTCGTCGATCGACTCGCATCCCAGCGAGACCAAGCAACACGCCAAGACAAGAAAAGACAGGGTGTTACGCATGGCTTTCAATAGCACAGCCGACAAGTTGGTAGCTCGGGGCAGCGTCCGGCGCAGCGGCAAGTGCAGCGGGCCGCGTACAACAACACGGTAACGCTGCACCATCAGTAGAACTAATTGGCGCCTGATCCGTCATTCGTGTGCAGGTGCGTTTGGGCATTGCTGTGCGCAGCGGGCCCGCCGTCGCCGCTGACGGGGTGGAGGTAGGACAAAATGACGAGAGCCTTGTTCGGACTAACCGGCGCGATGGTCGCCTTGATGCTCAACATCGGTTGCACCGCGACGCCCGAGCCGGTTCCCCCACAACCGTGTCCGCCTGGTGACCCGAAATGTGTTCCCGGGCCCGAAGTCGATCCGGCCACGGTGACCAAGAAGACAGTAGAGCAGGCCTTCGAGCACGCGAATGCGCTGTTTCTGAGCCACGATCGCGGCAACGATTGGAGTGCGTCGAGCTGCAAGCCCGGCGACAAAGGCTGCGACGCGAGCCGCAATCACTGCGACGTTGTCGTGGCGGCTTTCGAGCGCGCCCAGCGGCTCAATCGCAAGCTGAGCAAAAGGTCTCTGCCGCACGCGCGCTACAACCAAGCGATTGCTCAAACGCGCTGTGGTCGTCGCGCTTCGGCACGAGCCATCTTCGCCGAGCTGTTGGATGCTGATTCCGGATTTCATCGAGCCAGGCTGCAGCTCGCGCTGCACGATTTGGCGGAGGGCAAAATCACGCTCGAGAAAGCCCTGGCCGAGGTGGACCGTGCGGTCGTCGCTTCACATTTCGACAACGTTGAAGCGCTGGTGACGCTGGCGATGCTC
>CAZRGL010000751.1:0-4482 GCA_964599485.1 uncultured Polyangiaceae bacterium | reverse complement strand
ACCGATGGGTCCCCCGCCTCCCTACCCCGGCCAACCCCATCCACCACCAGGCCCGCCGCGAGCAGGCTATCCTCACCCGCCTCCTCCATACGGCTATCCGCCGCGGCAGGAGTGCATTCCATTCGGCGAATCGCGGCCGGGTAGCACGGCTGTCACCGTCGGTGCAATTCTGCTCGGCGTCACCGGCCTGTCGACCGCGGTCGGCGTTGGTCTCATCGCCTCCGGGAACGTCGCGGGCGCGTTCGTCCTGACCGGCGCAGGGCTGTTACTCATTGCCGGGCTCATCACCCTCATCGTGGGCTTGGTGATCCGCGGCAAAGCGCCGCCCGAGTGTGAGCAAGGGTGAGCGAGGCGGCCGGGTCGTTCGCGAGCCGCACCATCGTCGTCACTGGAGCGTCCCGCGGACTTGGGCGCGCCATTGCCGTGGCATTTGGCACCCAAGGCGCCTACGTGCTGGTTGGCTACCGGCGCAACGCAGCAGAGGCTGAGCAAACACTTGCTGCTGTGCTCGCTGCTGGGGGTCAGGGCGCGCCACTCGAGATCACCACAGGGTGTTGGCAGTCAGTCGAAACCGCAACTGCCACTGCGCTCGGGCTGCGTGGCCGAATCGACGTGCTCGTAAACAACGCGGCCATACTGGACCACGCGCTCTTTGCATTGACCGATCCGGGCAGTTTCGAAGAGGTGCTCGATGTCAATCTTGCCGGGGTGATGCGTTGCTGTCGTGCAGTCGTCCGCCCCATGAAGGCAGCCAAGGGCGGCGCCATCGTCAACGTCAGCTCGGCAGCGGCACTGCGTGCTAGCCCCGGCGCGAGCAGCTACGCGGCCTCCAAGGGAGGCGTCATCGCGTTCAGTCGCACCCTCGCCGCCGAGCTGGCCCCCAAGAACATACGGGTCAACACCGTGGTACCGGGCTTCTTGTCTACCGGCATGGGGGCACGGCTCGACCGTAACCTGACCAAAGAAAAACAACGAGCTATCGCGCTGGGTCGTTTCGGCACGGGCGCCGAAGTTGCTGCGGCAGTGCTCTTTCTTGCTTCGGCAGATGCCGGCTATGTTGTGGGTGAAACGCTGGTGGTCGACGGTGGTTTGACCTTGGCGACCGACTGACATTGACGCGATGGACGCTCCGAATGCATCTGCGGACTTGGCCATGTTGTTCCCTGGACAGGGCAGCGAGCGCAAAGGCATGGGCGCGCGGCTTGCTGCACGCTGCAAGCGGGCACGCAGCTTGATCGACCAGGTGAGCACACGCTGCGATCTGGACGCCCACCGCCTCCTGACCCATGGGGGAGCCGACTGGCAACGCACTGAAGTGCTGCAACCGCTGTTGGTGGCGGTCAGCCTCGGTTTCTTCGGCGCGCTCGAGCAGCTTGGCCTGCGGCCGCGAGCGGTGGCGGGCCATTCCCTCGGCGAGCTGACGGCATGGGCCGCTGCAGGCTGTGTGTCGTCCAGCGACGCCATCGACCTCGCGGCCACCCGTGGCCAGCTCATGGCTCGCGAGGCCGAGCAGCATCCCGGCGGCCTGCTGGCCTTGACCGACCACGACGAGGCCGAAATGCGAAGTGCCATCGCTCACGGACAGGCCCACGGGCAGGTCGGGCTCGCTGGGCGCAATGGACCGCAGCAATGGGTGCTCAGCGGCCAAGCTGCCGCGCTTCGCGCCGTCGCCGCTCGTTTTCGGGGGCGCCCCCTGCCCGCCCTCGGCCCTTGGCACAGCGCCGCGATGACCGCAGCTGCCGAACCATTCCGGCGCGCCCTACAGATGACTGCCCAATCGCCGGCCAACTGTCCGTACGTCGCCGGTGGCAGCGGAGCGGTCATGGGCGACGGTCAAATCCCCGACGCGCTCGCCGCACAGCTCACCAACCCATTTCGGTGGGACCGCGCACTGACCACGCTGCGTCAGCTCGGCATTCGCAACTTCATCACCGTCGGTCCCGCCAAGGTCCTGCGCGCGCTGATCCGTGCCAACCTCGGCACTGAAGTGACCGTCACCGCAATCGAGACCACCCAAGACCTGGATCGGCTGGCCACGAGGCTTCAATCATGACTCGGTTGGCGCTGATGGTGTGGCTCGCAACCTGGGCCTTGGGCTGTAGCACGACCTTGGTCTGGTACGGCCACAGCCCCGATCGGCGCCGTCGCGTGGAGGTCCGGGCGGTCGGAACAGAGCAGCACGTGGTCGTCGACGGGCAGCGCGGTGAGCGCTTCGGCGCGATCGCTTTCGAGGCAACGGTATTCAGCAGAGACAGCGCTCACCTAGCTTATGCAGCCAAGAGCAAACGTGGTTGGCATGTCGTGCGCGACCAGCGGCGCGGGCCAGCCCACGACGGTATTGCTACGCTGCTGTGGTCCCCTGACGGTAAGCATCTGGCCTATGTAGCCCAAGACAAGGGAAGCTGGCGGGTGGTTCGCGACGGGCGCGACGGCCCTGTCTTCCGGGCGATCCTCGAAGCGAGCTTGCGTTTCAGCCCGGACAGCGCCCACCTGGCCTATGTGGCGCAGCGGGACTCGGGCTTGACCGTGGTACGCGACGATCAGCCCGGGGCGATCTACGACGGTGTTGCCTCGCTGCGTTTCTTGGCCAACGGACAGCTCGCCTATGTCGGTCGGCGCCGTCATCAGAGCTACATGGTTCATGCCGGTCAGCTCAGCGAAGCATACGATGGTATTGGGGAGGTGGTCGTCCAAGGCAATCGACTCGCTTATGCGGCCTACCGCTCTCCATTCTGGTTTGCCGTCAACGGGGCCCTGCGCTCAGGACCTTACCGTCGCGTCGATGCGCTCTCGATGTCGGCCCAAGGCAAGCTCGCATACGTCGCACGCCGAAAAGGTCGAGAGATCGTTGTTAGCGGTGAGCACGAGTCTGAGCCCTACGCCAAGGTCATCCACGACAGCTTGGTGTTCTCACCCCAGGGCAAGCTCGCCTACGGCGCCTGGCCGCTGCTGGGAGCGACCGGCGGCCGACGGCAAGTACACGTCTACTTCGATGGCAAGCCCGGCCCTGGCTTCAACCTCGTCGAGCGGCCTGTTTTCGCAAGTGCGAGCCGCCAATGGGGCTACATCGCAACGCGACCGGACGGCATGGTCGTCGTCATGGACGGTCAGCCGAGCCGCCCCTATGCCTGGGCGAGCGACTTGGTCATCTCGCCAGATGGCAAGCGGCACGGCTACCTCGCGCGCGAAGCGACTGGCCAGCACATGGTGGTGTTCGACCGCGCGCGAAGCAACTTCGACCTGGTGGTGGGTGGTAGCTTGACCCTCGACCGCAGCGGTGCGCACTGGGCCTGTTTGGTAGGCTCGCGACAAGCCAAGCGCTTCTTCTATGCGGTCGATGGCGCGATCCGGCGAGCCTTCGACATGCGTGAGCTGTCTGCGGCTGCTGCCCGTGCACCAGCACACAGGAGGCTGGCCAAGCCCCTGGACAGCAGCGTTATCCGCGAGTGGGTCGCAGCCGAGTTGGCGCTGGCCCTCAGCCCTCCCGTGAGCCGATCGGCGGCTATCAGGAGCGGGCCCTGAGATGGCACGCAAGCCTGCAGGCGCCCCAGCTGACGGCGACATCGTCGTAACCGGGCTGGGACTGTTGACCCCAATTGGAGATTGCGTGCAGACCTTCTGGGCGGCCATCGAGGAGGGCCGCCACGGGATCGGCCGCCTGGATCGGGCCATCACGCCGCGACTTGCCGAACAGGTAGCGGCCACGCTGCCCTCGCCCTGGCCACAACGTATCGCCGCGCTTCTCGAGGCCAGTGACGGCGTCGATCCCTGCGGGCCCATTGCGCTGCATGCTGCCCGCGAAGCTTGGATCGGCGCCCAGCTCGACAGCTGCCCAGCGCCCGCGAACCGCATCGCTCTGGTCCTAGGAACGGCGTCGGGAGGCATTGGCTCACGCTCACGCTACGAAAACACTGCACCGACCGAGTCCGCCTCGCGCCATTTGTTGATCGAGCAGAGCCGCGCCCATCGTCCCGCAGCGATGGTAGCCGCCGCGCTTGGCATCGAGGGTCCGCGGCTGACCATATCGACCGCGTGCACTTCCTCAACTCAAGCACTGGGGCACGCTCACGACTTGCTGATCGCTGGTCACGTTGACGTCATCGTTGCCGGCGGAGTGGACGTGCTCATCGAAGAGCTGGCAGCAGGCTTTCACGCCATGGGCGCGATGAGCCCCGGCCCCTGCGCTCCGTTTTCGGAGCCGGTTGGAATGACGCTCGGCGAGGGCGCCGGCTTCGTAGTGCTCGAACGGCGAGATGGCGCACGACGACGCGGGGTCAAGCCACAATGCTGTTTGCTCGGGTGGGGCGCATCGGCCGACGCCTTTCACAGCACCGCCCCCGATCCAACTGGAGCTGGCATGGCCCGCGCCATCAACAGTGCGCTCGCCCATGCCCGACTCCTCCCCGAGCAGGTCGGCTACTTCGACGCCCACGGCACGGGCACCGAGGCCAATGACGCCGCGGAGTGGTGCGCCATCAAGCT
>CAZRGL010000750.1:0-4501 GCA_964599485.1 uncultured Polyangiaceae bacterium | reverse complement strand
TCAGCCAGAGGCCACCGCCAGTCAGCCAGAGGCCACCGCCAGTCAGCCAGAGGCCTCCCCCAGTCAGCCAGCGGCCACCTCCGATCAGCCGAAGCCAAAGGCCTCCTCCGGTCAGCCAGAGCCAAAGGCCTCCCCCAGTCAGCCAGAGCCAAAGGCCTCCCCCAGTCAGTCAGAGCCAAAGGCCTCCTGCGGTCAGAAAGAGCCAAAGGCCTCCTGCCCCACCGAGCAAGCGGCCGCCCCCGGTGAGCCAAAGGCCACCGCCGGTGCGCCAAGAGCCACGGTCCGGTCAGAAACCCACCCAGCAGAAATCCGGACTTGCAGTAGGCAAGACGCTCCTAGGCACGGGTCCAGCCCTGGGGAGCGCAGCGCCGCCGCGCCGAACCGATGGCCCCACGAGCCGGCCTGCCGACACGACCGTCGACGCCGCCGCCATGAAGGCAGCAGGCGCTCCCCTTGGTAGCAAACCGCCTCAGCGCCGCTTCGATGGGCCCGCTCAGAGCGCCACCGTACGCCGCGACAGCCCCCCCGCGGACGAAACTGCGCCGCTCGCCGCGCAGGATGAGCAGCTCGGCTCGGATCTGCAGGACGCGCCCGCCCGACCAGTGGCCCCAATCAGCCCATCCGGAGCCATAGCTCCTCTGGGAAGTAAGCCGCCCCCTCGCCGCTTCGATGGGCCCACTGAAGAAGATACCTGGGAGGACGATGAGGAGATCCCGCCCGACCGGCCCACTCAGCCGAGCATCGCGCCGCCTCCTTCTGACCAGGAGCCGGATCTCGGTCATGACGATCAACCCGAGACCACACCCGGACCTCCGCCCGCCGCGGTTGCCGGGCCGAGCGACCCTGGCTTGGACACACCCGATGAGCCTACACCCGAGACCCAGCCGAGTGTGCCCCCTCCGAAAGTGAGCCCGACTGTCGAGTCCAACCAGCCGGTGATTCCGCATCCGCCCGCCCTGCCCCGCAGCGCGCCGCCAGTGAGCAGCGGCGAGCCACATCCAACCTCGACGAGCTCGCGACGCGAGGCTGCCCTGGAAAAGCGGCTCAGCAACATGCGCGAGCAACTCAGCGACACCAAACGGGTGCTGTCACAGCGCAACGCCGAGCTCGAAAAGGCCAAGACTCAAGCGGCGAGCGCAGCGGCCGAACGCGAGCGCAGCGTGCGCACCGCAACCCGCTTGGAAGAGCGACTCGCCCAGCATGCCGGCACCATCGAAGAGGGCCGCGCACGGGTGATTGCAGCTGATCGGCAGGTCGCCAGCAAGCAGCGCGAGCTCGACCGACTCGCCGGGCAGCACGAGTCACTTCGCTCGCTCATCGCCGTGCGTGCCGATCGCATCCGCGAGCTCGAGCGGCAGCTCGCCAACAGGGAAGGCAAAGTCGACGAGCTTGCTGCAGCGCTCGAAGCCGCACGTAGTCAGCTGCCCCCGCCTGGTGACGATCTGCAACAAATTCGTGGAATCGGCCCTGTTTTCAGCGGCCGACTGCGCAACGCCGGCATCAGTTGGCTATCGGAAATCGCCAGCTGGGACGAGGATGACATCGCGCGCGTCGCCGCCGCGCTGAAAATCCACCCCGCACGCATCTACAACGACGGCTGGGTGGGCTCCGCCAAGCAGCTCTGCGAAACCAGCGAGGCTTGAGCTGCAGCGGGCACGTTACGCAACTACTCATCGGCGTGCGTCACGCCCACGACTTCCTCGAAGCTGGTCTCCCCTTCGAGCATCATCCGAACGGCTGCTTCTCGCAGGGTGGCCATGCCGGCCTGGCGCGCTCGCTTCTTGATGCTGGTGGCTGGTGCGCGCTCCATGATCAGCATCTTGATGGCGTCGTCGACCTCGAGCATCTCGTAGATGGCTCGGCGACCGCGATAACCGCTTTGGCGGCACTCGACGCAGCCGCGCCCCTTCTTGACGACGACGTCACGGCCTGCCGCACGGCGCACCGGCACCTGCAGCACCGCCAGCTCCTGCGGCGCTAGGACGTGTTCGTCCACACAGCTAGGACAGACTTTTCGTAGTAAGCGCTGGGCGACCAGACCGCTCAAGGTGGAAGCCAGCAAGAAGTTCTCCGCGCCCAGATCCAAGAGCCGTGACACAGCACCGGCCGCGTCATTGGTGTGCAAGGTAGCGAACACCAAGTGGCCCGTCAGCGATGCCTGGATGGCGTGACGGGCCGTATCCAAGTCGCGGATCTCACCCACCATGATGATGTCGGGATCCTGCCGCAGCAGGGTGCGAAGGCTCTCGGCAAAGCCCAAATCGATACTGGGGTTGACAGCGGTTTGATTGATCCGGTCGAAGACCATTTCGATCGGATCTTCGATGGTGGTGATGTTCTTCTCGTCGGTCGCCAAGGTGCGCAGAGCTGTGTACAGCGTGGTGGTCTTGCCCGAGCCCGTTGGACCTGTGACCAGAATGACACCGTGCGGCCGGTGAATGAGCTTGTCGAACAGTGCCAGCTCGCGCTCGAAGAAGCCGAGCTGGCCCAAGTCGCTGGCAACGATCTCAGGATCGAAAATGCGCAGCACCACTTTCTCACCGAAAGCGACCGCCAAGGTGGACACGCGGATCTCGACCTTCTTGCCTTCGTACTCGGTCTTGAGCCGCCCATCCTGTGGGCGTCGCTTCTCCCCGATGTCGAGCCGCGAGAGGGTCTTGAAACGGTTCACGACAGCCTTGTGGACGACCTTGGGCAAGCGGTTGACCTCGTGCAAGACCCCGTCGATGCGGAAGCGCACGATGCTCTGGTCGCGCTTGGGCTCTACGTGAATGTCACTGGCACGCTGCTGGAAGGCGTAGTTGAGCATGTACTCCACCGCGTGAACCACGTGCTCGTCGGAAGCCTCGATCTCACGCTCGGTCTTCAGGCGGACGAATTGCTCGAGGTTGCCCAGATCGCTCCCGCTGCGCAGCCTCTTTTCGGCACTCTTGACCGACTTGCGGAAGCCATAGAACTCAGTGATGAGTCGCTGGATGTCGCTCTTGCTGGCGATGACGAGCTCGAGCGACTTGCCCACTACCCGTTCGACCGACTCGAGCGCCCAGGTGTCGAAGGGCGATACGGTCGCCACTTTCAAAGCAGTGCCGGTGTCCTCGATCGCCAGCAAGTTGTGCTTGCGGGCAAACGGCTTGCTGAACACGCTGGTGGTGAAATCCGCGTCCAGCTTGAGCGGATCGAGCTTCAAGTAAGGGAAACCGATGTGCTTGGCAAAGAGCTCGGTAATGTGATCCTCACTGATGGGCCGACCCCGACGATCTTCGAGCCCGAAGGACATGAACAACTCGATCGCTGTAAACGTCGCGGCGAGATCTTCACTGCGCTTTGAACCGGGCGGAGCCGTCGACGAGGCGCGGGTCCTCTTGACCAGCTTGACGCGCTGCTTGTCTTGGCGCTCGAAGAGATCTTGCGCTTGGGTTGCGCTGATGACGGCCTCTTGGGTGAGGAAGCCGAGAAGCTCGTCGAACGAAATGGGCGAACGCTGAGAGCGTGGTGAGTTCATGGCCGCCCGCCCAGTCTAGCGTGAATCGCCCGTCAGGGGGTTTTGACGGCTGGCCCGACGACGCTGCAGGCTTTCTTGTCGCCGAGCTTGCAGGCGCGTTTCATCAGCGCCTTTTTTCGTGCTTGATCGTCGAGGAGAAAAGCCAAATTGGCGCAGCCAATCGCGTATCCAGCGTCGCAGGCTTGTTGCAACAGCTTCTCTGCCAACGCCTCGTCTTTTTTTACGCCCCGGCCCGTCGCGACCATGCCGCCGAGATTCGAGCATGCACCCGCGTCGCCACTGCGACACGCAGCGCCATAGAGTTGTGCGGCGCGGGCCAAGTCCACGCTCACCACACGCCCCTTCTCGAACATGACACCGAGGTTGTTGCAGGCCTTGGCATCGCCCGCTTCGCACGCTTTGCCAAAGAGCACGACAGCCTTGTTGGCGTCTTGCTCGACTCCTTGGCCAGTCACCAACATCACACCCAGATTGGAACAAGCGCGCGCATAACCTGCCTCGCAAGACTTGTCGAAGAGCACGGCAGCGCGGGCCACGTCGCGGGTCACTCCGAGTCCCTCGAGCAACAAGGCGCCCAAATTGCCACACCCTGTTGCCGATCCCAGATCGCAGGCTTTGCGGCACAGGGCCGCGGCACGCTGGGGATCGCGCTTGGTTTGCTGACCGCTCAAGAGCAACACAGCAAGATTGGTACATCCGCCTACCTCATTGGCGTCGCAAGCCCGCTGGTAGAGCGAAGCGGCCCTAGCCTCATCGTGAGCGACGCCTCGGCCGCTGGTGTAGAGCAAGCCGAGACTCGTGCAGCCCGCGAAATCATCCAGACCGCATGCTTGTTCGTAGCGCCGCGCCGCAGCTGCAGGGTCCTCGGTCAAGCCACCGAGGCCACGCTGGTGCATGAAACCCAACACGCGGCACGAACGGCCATCTTTCAGACGACAGCCCTTTTCGAGTGTTTGCTTGGCCCGAAGCTCGTCCTTATCCATTGCCTGACCACGCAGG
>CAZRGL010000749.1:0-4506 GCA_964599485.1 uncultured Polyangiaceae bacterium | reverse complement strand
CCGCGCCGCGCTCGACGAATGCCTCTTGGATCGGGTGGAGTTGCTCGGCCGAGGGTGCCAGCCCCTCGATGGTCGTGATCTGCTGGCCGGCAGCCTCGAGCGCCAGGGTCAGACACGAGCAAACCGAGCGTCCTTCGAGCAGCACGGTACAAGCGCCACAATCGCCCTGGTTGCAGCCTATCTTGGTACCGATCAGATCCAGATCTTCGCGCAGCACCTGGGCGAGCGTCCGATGCGAATCGATCGCCAGCTCGTACCGATCTCCGTTTACGAAGAGCTCTATCGTCGTCTTATTTGCCACCAGCAACTCCTCTGACGAGCCTGAAAAAGCCTGACGAGTCTGCAAGAAACCACCCGTTGTGGCGCGCAGACCCAGGCGTTGTAGCAGAAATCCTCCTCAGATGATGCGCGTGGCGCGCCCTCGACAATCTACCCGATCAAGCCTGTCGCTTGACGTAAGCGAAATCCGCAGGCCGACCCTTGATGCCCCGTGCAGGCGGCGCGATCCAATGGGCCATCTCGCCTGGCTCGAAGGTAGGCGTTTGCATCAAGCTCTGGATGTATTCGTCGTCCGCCGCGGTCGGCAACCAGTTGGGCTTGGCCGCCTCCCACTGCGGGGCGCTGAGCGGCCGGCCGTCGGGATCGAAGGAGCAACCGGAGTAGACCCCTGTTTGGCGATGAAAGCGCCGGCTCGGCAAGCGAAAGCGAAAGTCGACGCCCGCGGCCGCAATGGCCTTGTTCCACTTGTCGAGGCCGCGCTGGGCGTCCTCGATGTATTCTCCGCGCAGCACTTCGTTCATGGCGTTGCGAAGCGGCACCTGCTCGACGACGAGGTTGGCTGAGGCGTCGGGCACCTCGAGCTCGAGTGTCTGATCGAGCGCCCGATGCTCGTCGTATCGGTCCTCTTTGGCCCGCCCTTTCAGACCCGCAGCAAAATAGTTGGCGGCGTTGGATGAGATCTCGCTGCCGAACAAATCCAGCGAGAGCGCGTACCACAAGTTGATGTGTTTCTGGATGGTCGGAAGATCGATACCGCCTTGCGCCCGTACGTCGCCGTTTGGATCGAGCTTCATCAGCTCGAGGCTGCGCGCGACGATGCGGCCAATACCGGTCTCGCCCACGAACATGTGATGGGCCTCTTCGGTGAGCATGAACCGGGTGGTACGGGCCAATGGGTCGAAGCCGCTCTCGGCCAGCGCGAGCAGCTGATACTTGCCATCGCGATCGGTGAAATAGGTGAACATGAAGAACGAAAGCCAGTGCTTGCAGGGCTCGTTGAAGGCCCCGAGGATGCGCGGCTTGTCCGCGTCGCCGCTGCGGCGCATGAGCAACGTGTCAGCCTCGTCGCGCCCATCGCGACCAAAGTAACTGTGCAGCAAGTAGACCATCGCCCAAAGGTGACGCCCCTCCTCGACGTTGACCTGAAACAAGTTGCGCAAATCGTAGAGACTGGGGCAGCTCTGGCCGAGGAGGCGCTGCTGCTCGACGCTTGCCGGCTCGGTATCCGCCTGCGTCACGATCAAGCGCCGCAGGGCGGTGCGGTGCTCACCTGGAACCGTTTGCCAGACGGGCTGCCCATAGAAGTCACCGAAACCTATCGTTCGTTCGCGTTGCTGGGGGGTCAGGAAGATCCCCCAGCGGTACTCGGGCATGCGCACGTAATCGAAGTGGGCCCAGCCGTCGGTCTCGACGCTCACCGCAGTGCGCAAAAACACATCGTCGAGCTGAAAGCCCGCCGGGCCCATCTGGGTCCACCAGTCGATGAACTTGGGCTGCCACGCTTCGAGGGCGCGGCGCAAGCGACGGTCGGATGCCAAGTCGACGTTGTTGGGGATGCGTTCGGAGGTGATGACGTCGCTCATGTTCGTCTCCAATCGAGCTGGGCGCGCTCGGGTCGTCCGTAGAGGCTCAGCGCGCCGTGTTCGCCAACAGCGTTGGGTCTCTGGAAGATCCAATTCTGCCAAGCGGACAGGCGCGCGAAGATCTTCGTCTCCATCGTTTCCGGCCCGGCGAAGCGAAGATTGGCTTCCATGCCTGTGAGGGCGTCGGGAGAGAAGCTCGCGCGTTCTTCGATTGCGATTCGCAGATCGTCCTGCCAATCGATGTCGTCGGGCGCGAACGTTACCAAACCGAGCGCGAGCGCCGCCGAAGGCTGCAACAACTCGTGCTTGTTCTGGAGCGCACTGAGCAGCTCGAGCTGGCCCAAAAATCGGGTCTTCAAACGACTCAAGCCGTTGTACATCGACAGGACGCCAAAGTTCATCGCGCCCAGCCCGATGCTGGCGACCGGACCGTCTTGGGGATCGCTGTCGAGCATGTAGGAGCGGTCGGCCGCAAGCGCTAGCTCGAACAAGCTACCGGTGAAGCATGAGCCTGGCTCGACCACTGCGAAGATGCTTCGCGCCATGTTGTCGAGGCGCCGCAAGACCCGGCCCATGTTCAGCACGACCTCTCGGGCAAACCAGTCGTGCTTGTGCAAGGCCATCAGCGCATCGTCGTGCTCGCGGACGCGCTCTGGGTCCCCCTCCGTCTTCAGCAATATCAAGCCGACCTCGGGGTAGTTGAAGCGCAACTGCAAGAGCGCATCGTCAAGCTCACGATAAGCGGCCAACAACCACAGCTCGGCGCCGCGGGCGCGCATCGCTTCCGCGTCTCGCGGTGGCGAGGCGTCCGGACCGTGCACGGTGAGCTCGACCACGCGCTTGGCTTGATCGATTGAAAGCGAGACGTGGCGATTGCGCATTCGAACCTCATCGCCGGCTTGCTCTCGAGTGAACGATATCGGCGGCAGGGCTACGCCGGCAGCCCGCGGTCCATTGGTAACATCGGCGATTTGTTCCGCCCGTCGCTGC
This sequence comes from uncultured Polyangiaceae bacterium, assembly GCA_964599485.1. Taxonomy (GTDB): domain Bacteria; phylum Myxococcota_A; class Polyangia; order Polyangiales; family Polyangiaceae; genus JAPYTK01. Next base: position 1,654 of record CAZRGL010000749.1, on the reverse strand, counting down.
ACGAGCTCGCCGAATTGGCTCTTGGGCAAAACCTCGTCAACCAGTCGCCACTGCTTGGCACGGTCGCCGCGGACCCCCTCGGCGAGCGTGCAAAACACATCCGCCAAATCGCGCCGCACCTTGCGCTTGTCCACGAGCCGGGTGAGCCCACCCGTACCAGGCAGCACTGCGAGCAAGGGGGTCTCGGGCAGTGAGACGGCGCTCGAGCCATCGTCCTGCAACATGATCCACTCACACGCCAGGGCCAGCTCATAGCCGCCACCCGAAGCAAGCCCGTTGAGCGCAGCGAGATAGTGCTGACCGCTGCTTTTGCAAGCCTCCTCGAGGGCAAGCCGGGTCTCGTTGGTGAACTTGCAGAAGTTGACCTTGAAGCCGTGCTCAGAGCTGCCCAACATGTAGATGTTCGCACCCGCGCTGAAGCAGCCGCTGGTCGCGCTGGTGATGATGACGACCTTGACGGCGGGATGCTCGAAACGCAGCCGCTGCACTGCGTCCGCGAGCTCGATGTCGACCGACAGATCGTAGCTGTTGAGCTTGAGCGCGTATCCGTCGCGCAGCGGATGGGCTTCGTCCACTTTCAACAGCAAGCGCGCAACCGCCCCTTCGACGGTCAGCTTCCAATGCTTGTATTGGCTCGGATGGGTTGTGAAACAGATTGGTTCGCTGGCGCTCATGCTCGTCCCCTGGACAGATCCCTCCAACTGAACGAGGGGATGCCTATCGTTACGTAACGTAATCACACTTGGGCTATGGCGCAAAGTCGGAAATCGCCCATACTCGGCCCCAAGCGATGAACCCAAAACAGCTGGTCGGCCTCGACAGACTCGCCGTCGAGGTCCAGATGGTGGCCCGTCTGGCGAGATTCGCCCTCTCGACACGGCCGCGCTCAGCGCCGCGCCCAAGAAGCGCAACGAGCCGCCGCTGGCGCAAGCAGCTCAAGTCCGCAGGTGCCTTGCGTCGAGCGCTCGTTGACAAGAAGTACACCCGCTTTGGCGAGCACGTGTTCTTCGACGCCTTCTCGCCGCGGTTCCCCGGCCGCGCTTTCGACCAGGTCATCGGCTCGGCGATTGGCGGGCGCGCCGCAATCAACAGCGGGCTATTGCCCTACGTGATTCTGGCCATCACCGACCGCTGTATGTACCGCTGCGAGCATTGCTACGCCAAAGAGGTGCTCGGCGGACGGGACAGCCTTTCGCTCGATCAGCTCAAGGAGCTCGTCGATCGCTTCCAGCAGCAGCCCGCGGGGGTGATCGCCTTCGAGGGCGGCGAGCCGCTATTGCGATTCGAAGACTTGTTGCGACTTTGCGAGCACGCACGCGCGCAAAGCGAAGTGTGGATCGCCACGACTGGCTGGGCCCTGACGCCGACCAAAGCTTCCCTGCTCGCCGAAGCTGGCTTGATTGGCGCAACCATCAGCCTCGACCACTACGAGCCCGACAAGCACAACAAGTTCCGCGGCAACAAGAAGGCCTTCGACGAGGCGGCCAAGGCCATCGCTCTGTTTACGCAAGCTGGAGTCTTCCCGGCACTGTCAGCTTGCGCCACCCGTGACGTGGTGCAAGGCGATGGGATGATGCGCTACCTCGAGCTCGCTCACAAGCTCGGCGCTGGCGTCGTCCAGTTTCTCGATCCTGTGCCCACTGGAGCCTATCTC
>CAZRGL010000748.1:0-4510 GCA_964599485.1 uncultured Polyangiaceae bacterium | reverse complement strand
AGAAGAGGACGGCCGGCACGAGGACCTTGCCCTTGAGCTGCTCCAACAGTGAGCTGGTTCGGTAGAAGGGGAAGAGCGCCCCGGCTCGGGTGATGAACACGATGTCGCGCTTTGCGGTGGCGTCGACGGGTAGGTCCTCTGCCACGAGTGCGTCGAGCTGCTGCCGCCGAGCAAGGATGTTGTGGAAGGTCTCTTGCATCTTCTCGAAACCGGTGCGCTTCTCCGCCTGCTCGATGCGGGAGACGGTGAGCTTTTCGCGCTCCAGTGCTTTCGCGAGGCACTTGGCGAGGGAAATGACGGTGACCCGCTTGCCGATCGCCTCCAGTCGCGTCTTCAGCAGTGTGACCTCTTGGCGGACAGCAAACTCGGCGTCCTGCTCGTAGCGAAAAATCGCATAGGGCATGTCGTGGTAGGCGCTGATCTGAGGTCGCGGGTCCTCGAGTCGCAGGAGTGGCTCGAGTTCGTCGTGTAGGCGCTTCTTCCAGTCGCTCATGCGGCGAGCTCCTTCGCGTAGTCGGCGGCGGACGCGTGCGGCAAGGACAGCTGGGCGATGGTTCCAGCCACCTCGTAGTGGATCTTGCGGAACTGATGGAGCCGGAAGAGCTCACGCTCTACGTCGTCAGCGTCCATCATGAACATTCGCCAATCTTCAGAATGCACAACTTCGCGGGCGTTCGGTTGCGCGTCGCGCATCGCGTGAAGGATGTAGACGAAGCTCTCCTCAGGCAGGTGGTACGAGCTGAACTCCCGCGCCTGCGTGCCCAGCATCAAACCAAAGTCGGCGGCGATTCGAAGCAAACCTGAGGCAACCCGCTTCAGGGTGGAGTCCTTCCATTCCTCCTCGACAAGACCCTTGCCGTGTAGGGCGCGCAGGTAAGGGAGGAGTTCCTCCGTGTGGATCCGGAACGCTCCATCCTTGTGCTGCTGATAGAGCCAGTTGACGAGGAAGTCGCGGACCAGGAACTCGTCCCGAGTCATGTGCCAGAGGAGCAGCGGCTTCCACACGTCATAGCTGCATCTCGCCTGAGCAAGCTCGACCAGGGCGCGATCTCGACCACTGGTGTCGAACCGGCGATGAAGAACCTTGTACACGTCGCGCAACCAGTTGGTGCTGGCGGCACCGATGGAGTTCGTCTCCTTCATCCGCGTGAGGTTCTCTTCGCGAGAGAGCTCGAAGTTCCAGTCTCGAAAGACGGCATAGGTCTCCTCGATCATTGAACCCTTGATGATCGTGAACGACGAGACGACGGATGAACGAGACGCCTTCATGTCAGGCGTGCACCTGCGCATAAGGGATCGCAGGCTTGCTCGCCTCTCCCCGTGAAAATCCCGCGGCGAGTAGTGTGACGATCTCGTCGTGCACCTGATGCGTGCCAGAGATCGGCACGGCGCGTCCTTCTGCTGAGCGACGCAGGCTAGTGACGCGTTCTTCTTGCTCGGCAGCCAAGAGATCGAGGTGCTTGAGGCATTCGACCAGATCATCGCTGGGCATCGTCTCGATGCTCTTGAAAAAGTCCGCCCAGCGTTCTCTCGTGTCTAGCCACTCTTGCCAGCGTGCATCGAAGCGGTCCTCAACTTCAGCCGGAAGTGCCCAGAGCGTCATGCTGCCGGGGAGACTGAAGAGCTCGTTGCAGCGCGCCCGGGCCACCGCGAAGACGACGCGAGCCTGCGCGAAGCGGTGGGTCTTCGGGAACCCCCGGCTCATGAGTACCGCGCCCTGTCGCCCGAGGAGACCGTTCGTGTTCCACCAGTTCGCGCCGTCCTTCTCGCCGAAGCGAGCCACGACGAGACGGAGCTTTAGCAAGCGTTCGAGATCTAACGAGTTCTCGTCCATGATCACCCCCACGAGGTATCGGCCAGGGTCGCCGTTCTACATCGGTCCGATGGACCGTGAAAGCGCGCACTAAGCTCTGTGCGTTGATCGTCGCGGTTTTCTGCCGACGCGGTGACCCAGTCGTCCACGGATGTCCATGCTGATCAGGCTGGCGCAGACCTCGCCCTACAGCGACAACCCGCAAGAAACGGAGCGTCGAAGGTGGGATCCACTCGGCGTCGATGGTGAGCTCATCGTTGTGGCGGCAACCCAAAGACTACAGCCAATGTGCGACACAAACTGTCGCAAACGGCACTGCGCGTCCGTTACGAAGGCTCGGCGTACCTTCTTGCTTGCTCAGCGACTTCACGCGCCATCTCGTGTCGAAGTCGCTTGGGCGCGACAACTTCGAGCATGGCGCCATGGCTACGGAGCCAGGCTCGTAGCTCGGTGGTATCGGGGACCGTCGCGCTCAGCCTCTCGCGCCCGTCGTCCGAAACTGAGAGGGATTGGTCATCACTGATTGGCGCTTCATGCAAGGCGAGCGCAGCCTGTGGATCGAGCAACACCTTGAGCTTGATCAGCTTCTCGCCGCGCCTGAACCCAACATGACCAGCGCTGATGTACTCGTCGAGATTGAACTTGGGCGGGCGTTTCACCGCCTTGGTGAGGATCTCGGCCGATGCCATGCGATGCAACACCATCTGGTTGATGTCCTTGTAGTCCCAAAACGTGCACACGAGAACGAAGGCGCCGTTACGCAGCACGAGCCCCAACGGGCCGACTTCGTACTCCACGTGCTCAGAGGAGCCGCGCTTCTTGTAGCGGATGTGCAGCCTCCGCTCTTCGAGCAAAGCCGTGTAGACGGCCTCTTGAACGCGGCGATCAACATTCGGAGCGACACGCGGCATGCCTCGTGGCACCACGCGAACCTTGCCTGGCCAACGCGCCATCTTCGCGCCCCGGTTGTGTGCGAGCACTTCTCTTGCGCGCTTGAAGTGAGCGTCGAGCGTGCGCACGGTCGATCGCGGAAGTACGGCACGCAGATGTTGGCGCAGTAGCTCAAACGTGACCGCAGACTGCACGTTCATGCCAGGCACTTCGAGCAAGGGGCTCCGCTCGTCCCAGCACCATCCGTAGGGCTTGCTGCGGTCGTCACACCGCAACCCGCCGAACACTCGGCTCAGAGATTCCAAGTCCCGCTGGATGCTGCGGCGAGTCACCACGATGCCATCGCTTTCAAGGTGGCGCTCGATCGTGGCGGTGTCGATCTTGCGTGGAGCTCGGGGCACGAGCCGCAACAGCGACCAGTGTCGGTGGACCGCCTCTGAGATTGGACCTTTGCGAGCCATGACGAGTGCGACGATCTATGTCGCACCCGTCGTGTATAGGGCCAATTTTCAACGATGTGTGCGTGCAACGCCATTTCTGGTCGCACCCTGGCTTCACTCTTGTCGAGGAGAGTTCACTCGCCGCTTACCCGTCAATCGCCTGCCGCGGCTCACTCCTTGACGCGAGCCATGGCTTCCTCGAGCGGTGACGGTTGTCGCACTCGCGCCGAAATCCATTTGCCAATGCCACCGAGCTCCGCGATCCACCACAGTTTCTTGCCAAGGCCTGTCTGCGCCGCGTCCGCATCGATCACACTGATAAGTTCCGCTTGTCGCCGGTTGGTGCATGCCCCCGCGAGCGAGTGGGCAATGAACATGGCAATCGCGGTCGCCGCAATGAATGCACGCCAGTTCGTTCCGGAATCGCTCTCTCAACTGACGGTCAGACACGGGCCCCCAGATGACCTTCAGAATGTGAACATTGCGGTTTCTGCCGACTACCGCCAAAGGAGCCCCTGCACCCTTGAGCTTCTCACGGATGGTCGGGAGGTCCGCGCCATCAGCGAGGAGCGTCGCCACGTCGGCGATCACGTGTTGCCGGGGCAGAAGTATGGCCTCTGCGATCGACCGCGCATGTAGCCAGTACCCGCGGTCAAGCAGCTGAAGAAACCGCAGAGCTCGCTCGGCTGTGTCGAACGTGGAGTCGCCAAGATGGGCCGCGGACTCGACCACCATCACTCGGAATGCTGCAGCCGCGTACGTCAGTCGGTCCTCGTATTGCCCACGGCGCTCTTCTAAGGCGACGAGGCGCTCGTCAATCTCGCCAAGGAAGTCCGCCGCTGTCGTAGCTGCGCTGTTCACCCCTATCGCCCACGCCACGACAAGCCGTCTTGGCTCTTCAAGCGGGGCTGATGAAGGCGATGACTTCAGTCGTGGGTGTGGGCGGGGGTCAACCCGAACGCTCATTGCGAGCTTGAACAGCTGACGCTCTCGTTGCTCGGTGCTGTCGTCTTGATTTGGCATGCTCATCGTCATTTCCGCCGGGGGCTGTCGTGCTGTTGTCGTCTCAGCCCATCTTCGGACTGCAGTTGCCCTTACACCGACCGGCGGCATCGGACTCGCGCTCACCCTGACGCAAGCACCGCCGCCATCAGCTCGTCACGGGTGTCGACCTCGACCAACTCTTCATCTGCCACAATCACGTACCGTGCGAGGTGGTCGCGATCTGTGTCACCGATGTGGGTCCAGAAGCGGACAATCGAGCCCGAGCTGTAGGGGACCAGCCAGATCTGCCATCGGACCCGTCGCTGAGTTCTCTTCAGTCGAGCGATGGCGACCTCTTTGGGACGTGCTTCATCTACGACGG
>CAZRGL010000747.1:0-4513 GCA_964599485.1 uncultured Polyangiaceae bacterium | reverse complement strand
CCCCCCCGCCCCCCCCCCTCGTCCCCCCAGGACAACCCCGCGTCCTCACGTGGTGTGATCGATTGCGCGTACGATTCGACCGCGCCTGTTGATGCTGTCGAGGTGGCCCTCGCGGCGGCGCTCACGAAGGCGGCGGTTGCTGGTCGCTTCGACGTGGTGGCTCAGCTAGCCCGCGAGCTAGAAGCGCGACGTAAGGCTCACGAGACTTGCAACGTGGTGGCGCTCGCGAGAGCCAAGCGACGGCGGTGACGTTGAACTGTGCGGGCGCCCGGGCAAAGCGGTGACGTTGGAATGCGCAGCGCACCTAGCCGTCCGACTCGGCGACGGTCTGGCCAGGCAACACATCTTCAACTCGCACTTCCAACGGCAAGCGCGCGTGCTCCTGCCAATCTTCGTCACCCCTGCGACTTTCGACCGTGTACTCGTAGTCGCCAGCGCCCCGGAACGGCTGCGAAGACGATACGAAACGAAGCCTCGCACGACGGTCGATGAACACGAGTGACAAGTTTGGGCTCCTGCCAAGCTGCTCGCCCTCGGGACTGTACAACGAAATGCGGACCGAAATTCCGTCCGCCTCACCACCGGTGCCCTTTGACCAGAAACTGATGAGAACGCATTTCAGAGCAAGATGAGCCGGGGCATCCACACCCGGCGGAACATGGACGATGATCCTGTCCAGCGTCGTCAGCGAGAGTTCCTCGGTGTCCTCGTCCCGAGAGGACCGCGAGCATAGTACTGACCAGAGGTGCCTAGCCATACGCGAACTTGGCTTGTTGCGTTGCAGCTGTGGCTGCGCTTGTTAACTGTGGCGTGCGGCTGCCGTCGGGCTGGCCCTCAGACAGCACTGGCACCGCTAGCTGGGATGCCACGCTGCGCAACACCAGCGTCTGAGCAGAAATCTCCACAACCAAACAGGAAGAGCCGAAGGCCGATTGCGCGGCCGCGATGATGGCCTGAACGTTTACGCTATGTCCGCGCAACTCAACCGGAACTTCGGCAGTGACCGACGACACGTCGTCGCCCTCGAGTTTTGAGACCAGCGCCAGAAATTCGGCACCGAGCCTACGCACTCGTTGGGGGTTCTTCTTCTGAGGTGGCATTTCGGATGACGTCTCCTAGATTGTTGAACGCCTGGCCGTCGATGACAATGGGCTTCACCTTTTTTGTCCACTCGGGCATCTCTCGGAACTCCCCGCCGGCGTTCGTGTAAAAGGTCGTGGAATCCGGCCTTGGATGCAGCACCACGCCAAGGCACTCGGTCTCGTGCGCACGGGCGCATGCCACCGCTAGCATCAGCGTTCCGACGCCTGTGTGGCGTGTTGGCGGCGCCACCGCGCGGTACATGCGGTGGTAGTCCCCGCCATGTACTGCGATGCGGCGGCCACAGCACATCGCGACTCGGGCGCCATCCGAAACCACGACCAGGTCCTGGTGAGCGGCTCCCAGTCGCGATCCGCAATGGAGCAGAACGCGGGGCCCGCGGCGACCAACCGAAAGACTGGTTGCGAAGCATCATCCTCCCCGCCAACAGAGAAGCGCGCGTCTAGGAAGGCGGACGAGGGGGGGCGCTGCTTTGCCATGTACCGTTTGCCAAGGCTCAGGTTCCACCTGAATCGGTGCGCATCGCGACCGCAATTGTAGACCGCGCAGTTGGTTAGGTCTTCATATGAATGGGCAAGGCGGCGAGAGACGGACGCCTGCTTAGTGGAGTGTGGCTTTCAGTAGAGGTAAAATAGAGATGCGGCCGACGACGGTGGAACGTCTCGGCCGTGACCCGAGCGAGCGGGCCCATGAGCAAGAAAAGCACGACCTCGAAGAAGCGCAAGCTTGGGGACGACGAGGCGCGCAGCGTCAAAGAAGCAATTCGATTTGAACTGCGCAAACGCAATGTGCCCAAGCACAGCATCGAAGATGTGGTGCAGGACGCATTCTGCGATGCTTGGAAAGCGTACTGCAGCCCCTCGTGGAGGGGCGACGCAACGTTCCGCACGTTGGCCCTGACGGTAGCGCGTCGCCAGGCGGCGAAGGCTGCGATGGGAGCCGCCCACGAACGTGCCATGAGTGGCGACGGTGGCTGTGAGGTTGATGAACTAGAAAACGTATCCGCGTCAGCCGACCTGCGTGGTTGCACTGCTTGCGTCGAAATACGTAGAGGGGCCAGGCGACCGTTGGGCGAACTGAGTCAGCCGCCACTAGAACTTGTCGAGGATCCTCTTTATCTTCGCGGCGACTGCGGGATCTGTTTCCGAGTTCAGCTGGACAAACAAGAGTGCGCTCTTGTTTCCCCAGCGGTAGGGGCCCGCGAGAAGCGCGTGCTTGGCAAACCCAGCCTTGCATTCCTTGTAGTCGTCAGCGTCTTCGAAGCGCAGCACTTGACCCGTTTTCCCATGGGGAAGGTCGAACGAAACCGCCTCCTTGGCGTCTGCGCCCAGCCCAGCAGGAGTTTTCCTGACGCAGCCAGATGCCGCGCTGGTGTCCGCGAACTTCCGACACACCTCCATCGCGGTGGGCTTGTTGAAAGCCATAAACGCCAACACACCGCCGCCAGCTGCCGCCGCAATTACCATCAACAACACGAACAGGATGGCAATCGTCTTTGCGGACGATCGTCTCTGCTCTGGGGCAGGCTGTGGGGCCTGTTGATACCCGCCATAACCGTACGGCTGCTGGCCTTGGCTGTACGGCTGCTGACCTTGACCGTAGCCACTTGATGGGGGAGCGTAGCCGTATCCTCCGGAAGCCGGTGGGCCGGGTGGTTGTTGCATGATGGCGGATTATACGCGCGTTGTGATGTCACCACATTGGAGTCCAGCCCCAAGGGCTTGCAGTGCCCCGAGAGAGGCAATACATTAGCTATACATGCCGATCCATCCCACCACGTTCCGCTGCACACCGGAGGACATCGCGATCATGGACCATGCTCGCGAGACTTTCGGGTTGTCCAGCCGGACCGAAGCACTACGGCTGCTCATTCGCTTGTGGGATGGCAGCTCAGACGTGTTGCAGGCTGCCCGCCAGGCGAAGAAGAAGGCACGACGCAAGCTGAAACGTTGAACCTGAACGAAAGCGAGGGCGCGCCGCTGTAACGGCCGCCCTCATGGCCAACGCCTACGAAGGAGGCAATGACATGACGAACCTACGAACCCAAACGCGGCGCAGCAACCCCACAAAAGGGGGGCGCTAGGCATGGCCCGCAAGCGAACCGGTACGATCACCAAGACGCGCAAGGGCCTGTGGCAAATAGTTGTCACTTTCCGAGGCAAGCGTGTGAGGCTGCCAGCGTTGCCTAGGGGCACGAGCAAGACGAAGGCGCGCGACCAAGCCGCGTACTGGGCCGGCGAGGCCGAGCGAAGAGAGAGCGAAGGCCTGGGGCTTGATGGCAAGCCGCTACCGCCAATCGACAGCGGCCCGCCCAAGTTGGCAGGCTCGATGAAGGGTGAAGGCGCCGAGTGGTTCGAGCGCTGGCTGGCCGAGCGCAAACGCCGTGGCTACTCCCGGGTGCGAAACAACGCCACGCACGTGCGGCTCTATCTGCTACCGGTCATTGGCCCGCGTCATCCCCGCGAGTGGACGACCGACGACATGCGCGCGGTGGTGCGCTTGCTCGACGACAAGGCCGCCGGAGGGACGATCACGGCCAAGACTGCCGCCAACGCTTGGACAACCGTCCGAGCTGCTTGTAAGGCCGCTTGTGCATCGAAAAACGAGACGTTGCGATGCCGAGGCGACAACCCAGCGACCGGCGTGCTGGGGCCGGATCGGGGCGTCAAGAAGTCCAAGACGTTCCTGTACCCAAGCGAGTTCGCCAGATTGGTTGCTTGCTCAGAAGTGCCGCTCAAATGGAGGCGCATCGTGGCAGTTGCAACGTACACAGCGATGCGAGCTGGCGAGCTGCGTGTGCTCGAGTGGGACGATGTGGACCTTACCCATGGGCGGATCAACGTTCACCGCTCGCTGGACCACGACCATGGCACAACGAAGGCTACGAAAAGCAAGCGAGCGCGACATGTGGTGATCGAGCCTGCCTTGCTGCCTCTATTGCAAGCGATGCACGAGGAAGCGGTTGGCGCCGGTAGGGTGCTTGATTTGCCGAGTGTTAGGACCATGGCGCGTGCCCTGCGACGCTGGCTCTTGCGTGCTGGAGTCGACCGCGCAGACCTGCACACCAGCGACGCGACTCGCAAGCCGCTGACCTTCCACGACTGCAGAGGAACCGGGCTGACTTGGGCCGCTGTCCGTGGCGACTCGCCATGGGTAATCAAGGAGCGTGCTGGGCATGCATCGCTGGCGACGACGGAGGGCTACGTACGTCTTGGCGAGCAGCTTCGAGCCGGCTTTGGCGAGCCCTTCCCAGAGCTGCCTGGGGCGCTAATTGGCGAGGCCGCGGAGGTTGAATCGATCACTGAAACGTACACACCCGCCATTCCTCTCGGAAGAGCGGGTGATTTCAGTCACTTGCGGCGGGGTGGACGGGACTCGAACCCGCGGCCTCCGGCGTGACAGGCCGGCGTTA
>CAZRGL010000746.1:0-4521 GCA_964599485.1 uncultured Polyangiaceae bacterium | reverse complement strand
TCGCCAGGATCTTTCCAAAGCTGAGGGCAAACTTGGCGACACTCGCAAGCTACTGGAATCTGCTAGAGCGACGCTGGCGACAACACAGACAAATCTGAAGAAGATCACCACCGAGCTTGAGACGGCCCGCACCGAGATCAAGAGGCTCAAACAAACTCCGCGCTACTTTTTCACCGAAGCGTTGTCCAAGGCCAAGGCATCGGATGACGACTATGGCGATGAGAAAGCCATCGCAGCGTTTCAGGTTGTCGTGGACCGCTACCCCGAGGACCCCCTCGCAAAGGTCGCCAAGACACGCATCGGTGAGTTGAAGGAACGTATCGAGGGCAGAGCCAAGAAGCTCAAGAAGGCGGTGGCCAAGGTCCGCAAGCTCATCCGGATATGCAAAACAGCCACGGAAAGAGCAAGGAAGGCCCACAGCAGCGGTATCCGATTCAACATGTACAACCAGATCGACATGAACTCTGCCCTCGCGGCAAGCCGACGTGGAGAGAAGCACCAAGAGAGAGCAAAGAAGGCGAAAAAGAAGGCCTCGAAGCTGCTCAAGACGGTACCTGACCCAGACGGCAAGTTGGCGGAGAAAGTGGGGAAGTGTGATGGGACTGATTAGCAGAACAACCATCCTCCTCGGCGCACTCTGCGGATGTGTGGTTGGGTGCGCGAGGGTCGGGCTGTCGCAGCCCGAGATCGTGGATCGGCCCGTGAAGACGCTGAAGGACCAGGTGCCGCAAAAGGACCGAGCTGTGGCCGAGATCAGCCAAGACGACACCCTGGTCACCATTGAGGCCAAAAGGCTCTGCAAAGTGCGCGAACGCCGCGTGGTTGAGCGCACAACGACGTACAAGAAAGTCAATCACCACCCGGCGGTGGATTGGACATTTGGCACCATTGGGCTCGTCTCGACCGGCATCGGTGTCGGCTTCATTATTGATGCAAATCAGGTCCACCCGGATGACGCCAGCTCAAGGGAGTACAATCCGACCGGCCCCACCAACGCAAACTTGCTGGGCGCAGGGATCCTCGCTGGCGGCGCCATTTTCGGAGTTATCGCACTCGTAGATGCCTTTCGCGGCATTGGCGAAGAGACGGAGATGTCGCGTGTGACGCTTGACCCGAAAGTGATCAAGCAAGGCGTCATATGCAGAGTCGCCCCCCTGGCGGACGCTGAGGTCCACGCCAGAATCGCTGTCCGCGAGGATGATGTCCGCCACCTGACGCTTGGCAAGACGGACAAACACGGCGTACTCGAACTCGAACTCGAAGAACTGATCCCGAAGGATCTGATTCTCACCAAAAGCAGCAGCTCCGTCGACTTCGTCATCCACGACGTCAAGGTGGGCACCGTGAAGCTCGGCAAGCTCTACGAGCGCCGGGAACGACGAGCATGGAAGTCACTCCAAGTGGATGATTGTCGTGAGCCGCAGTCGGCAAGCTCTTGCGAAGCGCTGATGCAGTATCTCGTGCGGTACCCCAAGGGCCGGCATGCATCCGATGCGAAGGGCATTCTCCATGAGGCGGAACCAAAGCTCCGGCCCCTCCTCGACCCAGCGGCGTGGGCAAAAGCCAAGGAGACGATCGCAAGCTGCGCCAGCAAGAAGGACTTTCACGATTGGGAGACGCCAGCGGCCCACTGCCACGAACTTGAGAAGTATATCTCGAACTACCCCAAAGGCGCCCATGTCGCTGAGGCCAAAAGGGCCATCAACAAGGGGAGGAAGAATGCCAAAGCGATTGCGGCCAAGAGGGCCGCGGCTCAGCAGAAAGCGGACAAGGAAGACGAGCGGGCTCGGAAGGCGGAGGCAGCAAGAGTCGCGGCGATCGCCAGAGCGAAGGCCCGCAAGGCCGCTGCTGCTGCCAGAGCGAAGAAGCAATGTCCAATACAGTGCGCCACCACTTGCGGTGGCTACGGCAACGTTCGCTGCCATGCAACCTGTGTCGAACTCAAGTGCGACCGCTCGGGGGATCCGCCGAAGAAGAAGGCGTGCGTCAACAACTGCGTGGGATACTGCGGGGGGTTCCGCAAGTATCGCTGCTGCGCTTTATGCGTGGGGCTCGAATGCGACCACTCGGCTGTGGACGGCAAGCCCAAGGTGCGAGCCTGCGTCAGGAAATGCGCAACCAAGTGCAAGGGGCACGCCAATACGCGTTGCTTGGGACGTTGCGTTGTCTACGAATGCAATGTGGATCCCCGCGCGTGGTGAGGAGCGGAAGCATGAAGATCAAAACGCTCGCAGCTGGGTTCTTGGTCGTTGTGGCGGCCTGTTCACTCCAGAACCGCGAGGGGCCGGACGTGACCTGCGCTGACCTCAACGACGGAGCATTCAATGCCTGCGAGCAAGGCATCATCGCCACGTGCTCGGGTGGGGCCGTCATGTGGCGCGTCTGCGAGGACGACCCAGACGTCTGTGACGCGCCCGGGCAGGTGACTGGGGACTACAGCTGCGAACCACCTTTCGTTGAAGGGAGCGGCGGCAGCGGCGGATCTGGTGGCAACGGCGGAAGCCAGGGCGCTGAGACGTGCGGATTCAAATACAAGGAAGCGACCTGCTCATCGTGCGTCCAGACGAACTGCTGCGCGGAATCGCAGAACTGTGCGAACAATGAACATTGCACCGATTGCGTCACGCGACCGGGAAACACCACTCCATGTGTTCCAGACGACAATCTCAACCCCTACTACGGGACGTTTGTGGATTGCCTGTCGATGAGCTGCTCGGGGAGCTGCTGATGGCGCCGAGCCGTCGCAATCAGGATTGGAACCGCGCTTCTACCGCCATTGAGCCCCCTCCTGCTAACCGTCATCGTCTTCCTGGTGGCTTGCCCCGTCGGTGAACGACCATCGTCCCGACAAGAGACACGCTGCCACTCCGCCTGCTACCAGTGTTGGGTCGGGTGAAAGCAACGCTCAAGGAAACCCAATACCTGCCAAGAAGAGGGCGTGGTGTGAGGGATGTTGGGCTGGTCCGGGTTCCTAGATGGCGTGCTCGTATCCGTGCTCCGCGAGGGACTGCTCCAGGCCGACGACGAAGCGTACCTCGAAGACGATTGGCTAGTACTGGAAGTCGATTAATGCCGTTTTCGGCCTCAAATTTTCCGGGGCGACATTTTGTAAATCGCACTCATTTTTGACGGCAAAGCGTTTTGCCCCCTCCAGCCGCTGGAGACCATACGCCACATGGACACGCCCTGTAGCACCATTGTGGAGAGTCGAATTTGATAACCGAGCGGTATTGGGGTCAGTAAATGCCCGCTGGCCGCTCAAGCAGATCAGGCTCCAGCGTTCGGACCCAAATCAGAAACGAAGCGAGCAGCAGATCGGCAACCGCCGCCACCGTAGAGAACTCGTCCCCCGTGGCAGCAACCTTCAGGATGGCTGCTTCGATCTCAACCCCTCCAGGGTGAAGTACGCTCCCACGCGGAGCAGCTCGATGTCCACCGTCCTTCGGAAGCCGAAGCCATCCTGGGTTACGCCGTCGGTCACGCCGTAACCAACGAAAGTCAAATCCGCGCCGAGGAAGGCCGGGGTGTTGTCCATGGTCGCGCGCAGCAGTGGCATCGCTTGCACGCCGGCCGGCCCGGCGAGCTGGAGCAACGCCAGGTCGTTGGCCATGTTCTTATGGCTGTAGTCGGGATGCGCGATGACCTGGCTAACGGCCACGACGCGCTCAGGGAGCCACGCGTTGGGGCCGAAGAACACCCGCGTGACGGGGTAGTCCACGCAATGGGCGGCGGTTATCACGACCCGCGGTGAAATCACCGTGCCGCTGCACCACGGCCCCGAGTCGTCGCCGATGGCCACAACTGCGCTGTGGGTTTCATCGGCCACGCCGCCGACGATGGCTTCGCCCGCTGCCGACAACTGCTCACCATCAACCACAGCGGCGCTGCTGCACCCACCACACACCACGCCCAAAAGAGCCAACCATACCTTGCCCCTGTTCCTCAGGGACGTGTTCGCTGTGTTCATCGCAGCCCCCACTTCTACATTTTGGTGTCGCGGCAAGCCGGGACATTCATGCAAGACGGTCGACCGCGCACAACGTTCTGCAACAACCCGAGACACCCGCAGACGCCGGCTGGCTGAGCGAGCTCAGCGGCGCGTCAGCCAAGCGCCGAGCCGGTGGGCAAACGAGCGCGCGGGTGGCCCCACTTCGTCGGCAGGGGCAAGCGGATCGAGCGGGATGAGCTGGAACAAGATCTTCGTGGAGCCGACCACGATCGTGCCTCGGGAGAGCCAAGGCACTCGGTACACGTCGGACCCGCTCTGCCGGACGCGCTTCGAGCGCCGCCGTAGCTCTGTCAGATCCATGAAGCCGGTTTTTTGGCTCACCTGGCCCTTCATCTCGGCCGTGAAGTTCAAGTAGTAGCTGCCCCGGCTCAGCTCGAACATCCGCAAGGTCGTGGCGAGATCCTCGCGTGGCACGACGCCCGTGGCGGTCGGGTCGGGACCGACGGTGACGTGTCGACGCGGGACGACGAGCAGCTCTTCGCTCAGCTTGCTGTGCTCGACCCTCCCGAGCC
>CAZRGL010000745.1:0-4521 GCA_964599485.1 uncultured Polyangiaceae bacterium | reverse complement strand
GTGCGTCGAGCCCGACCGGCCACCACGCCGAAAACCCTGGGCCTGGCTGCTCAAGAGATTGGCCGGCTTGATGTCGCGGTGAGCGATGCCCGAGCTGTGCGCAAAGGCCAAAGCGTCGATGGCTGGTCGCAGAAACTCCACTGCTTCGGCCTCAGTGAACCGTCGCACGGCAAGGAGTTGCTCGAGATCCTGCCCTTGCAGCCACTCGAGTACCAAGAACGGCACGCCCGAAGTGACCCCGAAGTCGTAGACCCGGGTGATGGAGCGATGCTCACTCAGCTTGGCCAGATGCCTGCCCTCGTCCTGGAACTTGTCGAGAAACAGCTCCTTGGCCTCGACCGTGAAGTGTCCCGGCACCTTGAGGCATTTGACGGCGATGGGAATGTCGAGCTTGTCGTGAAAGCCCTTGTAGACGACCCCGAACCCGCCCTCGCCAATCATCTCGTCGATGCGATATTTGTCGTCGATCGCAGTTCCGACGAGGTTGAACGGATCGGTCGTCATGCAGGCGTCTATCCTACTCGGTCCTAGAAAGGCACCGGGCGGGGATTAGGCCCGCCCCTACGATTTTCATTTGGGCTCGTGAGCGTATGCTGCAGGAAATAAGGTCCAACTAAGCCCATGAGACACGAGCTCAAACCTATTCTCGTTCGATGAGCTTGCTCTCAGAGCACGCCGCCTCGATCGCCTACGGTATCCCTCATGAGACACCGGCCAATCACCTGCAACGTCCTTCTAGGAGTCTCGTTGGTTTGCGGCGCCGCAATGTGCGCGTGCAGCAGACACCCAGCACTTGAACCGGGCAACGACCAATCGGTCGCAAGCTCCACGACCGGGGAACCAACTGTTGCCACAACGCGAACGACGAGTCTCCCATCAACTGAGCTAGAAGGCCGCCAACTGGTAACAGTTTCGACAGCCACGGCTGTTGCAAGTGCGATTCGAAACCCACCCATCTGTAGTTCCGACGGCTGGTGTTGGGAAAACCCGCTGCCACAAGGCAATTGGCTTCCGGCCGTATGGGGGAGCGGCCCCAATGACGTTTTTGCCGTAGGCGACCACGGCACCATAATTCACTACGACGGCCTTTCGTGGAAGGCTCACAGCAGCGGCACCAAAGAGCGCCTCCAAGGTGTCTGGGGCAGCGGCCCCAACGACGTCTTCGCCGTGGGTTTGAAAGGCACGGTGGTTCACTATGATGGCCAGTCGTGGAAAGCTCAAAGAACCGGCGTGACGGGTTGGTTGCATGCCGTTTGGGGAGCCGGTCCGAAGGACGTCTTCGCCGTAGGCCCAAGCGGTTACGTGCTGCATTACGACGGCCGGTCCTGGAAGGCGAAACGCACCAGCCGGGGTGGAAGCCTCACCGCCGTGTGGGGGAGCGGCTCGAACGACGTCTTTGCAGTTGGCAACGACGGCAAGTTGCTTCAGATGGACGGCCAGTCTTGGACAGCGCAGAAACGCGGCACTGCCGTCGACCTCGAAGGCGTGTGGGGCACTGGGCCGAGCAACGTCTTCGCCGTAGGCCGCAAGACTGTGCTTCATTACGACGGCCGGTCCTGGAAAGCGCACAGCAACCGCTCCTTCGACTGGCTCAACGCCGTATGGGGCAGCGGACCCAACAACGTCCATGCCATTGGCAACGGTCGCTTCATGCATTACGACGGCCGGTCCTGGAAGGCAGGCAAACGCATCCCCGGGACCCTTCACGGTCTGTGGGGCAGCGGCCCGAGCAACGTCTTCGCCACTGGTCATAACGGCGATATTCTTCACTACGACGGTCAGTCCTGGAAGAAGCGTAGCGGCGGAAGTCTAGTGAGACTGAACGCCGCGTGGGGCAGCGGCCCAAGCAACGTCTTCGCTGCGGGTGATTTGGGCACCCTGCTTCACTACGACGGTCTTTCGTGGAAAGCGCGATCGCTGAAGGTGCCGGATCATTCCGCCGAGGACCTCATCAGCCTATGGGGCAGCAGCTCCAATGACGTCTTTGCCATAGGCGAACACAGCACCATACTTCATTACGACGGCCTCTCGTGGAAGTCACACAGACCATCGCCACGAGCGCCATTACCATGTACCACTGCTTGGATCAGCGACGTCGATGCCAAGAGCTGCGTCGGCACGAATGAACGTTTCCTCAGCGTGTGGGGCAGCGGCCCCAGCGACATCTTTGCCGTAGGCTTTTCCGGCACCGTGCTTCACTACGACGGCAAGTCCTGGACGGCTCAGACGAGTCCGACCTCCGAACACCTTCTTGGCGTATGGGGTACCGGGTCGAAGAACGTCTTCGCCGTCGGCGACGAAGGCACCATCATTCACTACGATGGCCGTTCCTGGAACGCTCAGAGTACTGGCACAAGTGCCACCCTCGTCAGCGTGTGGGGTAGCGGCCCTCGCAACGTGTTCGCAGGAGGTAGCAGTGGCACCGTGCTTCATTACGATGGGCAGTCGTGGACGGAACAGAAGACACCACCCCAAGCCGAGCAGCTTCAGGGCATATGGGGCAGCGGTCCGACAAACGTCTTCGCCGTCGGTTTAGAGGGGACCATACTTCACTACGACGGTCAGTCGTGGACATACCAAAACAGTGGAACGACGGCCCACCTGGTTGCCGTGTGGGGCACCGGCAAGGGCGATGTCTACGCCGTAGGCGAATTTGGCGCCCTGCTTCACTATGGCGGACGGTCGGCGACCGGCAAGAACTAGCGACGGTACGCGCCCAGCTAAGGGATCGGGTAGATGTCGTAGCTGAGGGTGTAGACGGCGCTGCCGGCGATGTTGGTGGCGAGGGGTAAAGCTACCCAGCCTAGCTGCAGCTCCTCGCTTTGTGTGTTCAGGCCTGGGTAGCGCCTGCGAAAGCCGTCGAGGGTCACGAGCAACTTGCGGTTGAAGCCGAAGTCGACCCTCAGGCCATTGCCTGCCGAATCGACGCTGGAGAATTGCTTGCTGTGCAAGACGCCATTGCCGACCGGGTTGACGCCAGACAATCTTCGCCCTGACAGCACTCGGGATCGTCGGGATTTTCGATACATGGATCGACCACGCCGCCGCCCCCACCAGTTGATGGAGCGGGCTGCTCCGCGCCGGTATCGCTACCGCAAGCCGCCAACGACAGACCAAGCCAAATCCAGCGCATATTCGCATGTTAGCCAGTGTCGCCAGCGGCAGCGAGCGGGTGGCTCCGCTTGACGCTCAGCACCTCGCGACCTACCTTAAAGTAAAGAATTCCATCAGAGGTAAAGATGCCGAGCTCGACCGTTTCCTCGAAAGGCCAGGTAACCATCCCAAAGGAGATTCGTGAGGCACTGAAGGTGGATGCCGGCGACCGTGTCCTGTTTGTCGTCCGGGACAACGGGGTCGTCGAGCTGCAACCTGAGACGGTGGATTTGCTCGATCTCGTCGGCATTCTGGAGCCACCTGACGGACGGCGTGTGAAGATCGGGGAGATGAACGAGGAAATCGGCCGGGCCGTGGCCGCGTCCTTCAAGAAGTCGGTTGGACAATGATCGCCATCGACACCAACGTGCTCGTCCGGCTCTTGGTGAAGGATGACGCCACCCAAACTCGAGCGGTCGTCAGGCTCTTCAAAGGCCTGGATGCCGATGGAGAGCGGGCGCGGGTGTCGGATGTGGTGATGTGTGAGCTCGTCTGGGTGCTGCGATCTTGCTACGGATTCGATCGCGGGCAGATCACGACCACAATCAGGCAAGTCCTCGCCGCTCGTCAGCTCGTCTTTGCTTCTCCCGACCGTCTCCTGCGTGCCCTTGGCGCCTTCGAGACTGGACGGGGCGACCTCGCTGACTATTTGATCCGCGAGGACGCAAGGGCGGCGGGCTGCGACTCCGTCGTCACCTTCGACAAAGCTCTTCACAAAGAGGCGGCGTTCATCTCCCCGCAGGCCCGTTGATCGCTTGCCTACGGCACCACGCAACTCGCCGTGTGACATGGGGTGCCGGCTTGCAACAGCTCTGCTAGAGTTTGAGCTGTTGGATTCTCGGCGACGACAACTCATGCTCGCGTGGCGCTTGGTGGCGGCTTGGCTGCTCATCACCTGCGTGATTGCAGGTCCGCTGGGATTGGGCGCCGCCATCACGTCGGTCAAGACTTGTGGGGCGTCATGTCCGTGTGACGACGAGCACGCCTCCGAGGATGACGGCCACGCCGACGAGCACAGCAGCGAGCCCTGCAGCAAGCCCAGCAGCGAGCACAGCAGCGACGTGCAGCACGAGGACGCCCACGATGCCGACCATCACGATGATGGCCACGGCGACGCGGACTGCCCGAAAGACTGCCCGGACGACTGTCCTGATTGCAGCTGCTGCCCGGGGGTCACGGTCGCCGTGGTGCCCTTGACGATGCCCAGCGTGGATGCGCTCTTCGATTCACTCACGGCACCTTCATCACCTCGAGCTCCCCCACTGGGGGCCGCCTTCGACGTCAACCGCCCGCCCCGCTCCCGGGCCTGCGCCGGATCCGCTAGGCAAAGCCATTCGGTTACGAGTGGTTTTCGATCGTGAGGGCGGG
>CAZRGL010000744.1:0-4546 GCA_964599485.1 uncultured Polyangiaceae bacterium | reverse complement strand
GCCCTCTTTCGCCCAGGCCGCACTGCCCTGAAGCGCCACCGAGCCCACTACCAACACAGGGCCACCGCCGTGGGCTTCGTAAGCCGCCGGCCAGTCTTCGCCAGCCTTCACGACTTGCACCAGCGGAGCCATCTGTTCGGTGAGCCCAAACGCGCCCCGTGAAGCCTTGTTGGGCGCCAAGAAGGACCCGCTCTGCTTGAGCAAGGACACGGGCGTGCAACCCGAACCGAAATAGCCACCATTGATGCCCGCAACCGCTCCAACCGCTTGCCCCACTGTCCCGACAGTCTGGCAACCATTGGAGGCCACAGCCTTGATGAGCACATCGGGCTGCATGGCGTCGACCCGCAGTAGGTGCACCACCTGGGGACCATGCAGATCAGCGAAGCGCCGAGCCCGCCATTTGACTCCAACCGCCACGACCCGCTCGATCCATTCATCGCCGATGGCGTCGAGATGCAGCACGAAGGGGCCCGCTTGCTCCGCGCCGTCGTAGCTGTCGACCACGACGAAATGCTCGCCCGCGTCCATTTCGGCCTCAGCGATCACATTGCTGCGCGCTACGCAGCTGGTGGCCACACCCGCGGTCACGCTTGCGTCTTCGAGCAAGTGCACGTCGATGTCGACGCCTCCGCCATCGCCTTCGATCCAAGCGCTCACCCGGGCCGGCTTGGCGAGGGTGAAGCGAAACACCACCTCGGGCCCACTCTCGTCGGTGCTGGGTGAGCAAGGGCTATAGCTGTCAATCTGACTCGAAGGCGATGTGGCGGTGTCATGGGCCAACGCATAAGGAAAAGCATCCACCCGCAATGGATCGTCTAGCGTACCTTGACCGGGCGCCGCGCCAGCTTCGACAGAAACGCTGAGCAAGGTCACCACGAACGCGCTGGCGATCCACTTCATAGCCACGACGCTAAACGAGCGAGCCTGATTCCGCTACGACTGGCCGAATCGACCGCCGAGCCGGCCGAACGGTGCGCGCCACGACGCCCCTAGTCGCAGGCGCCTCTTCCCTCCAAAGACGAGCGGGTCCAATTGTGCTATGAGGTGGGTGCGAGTGGTCCATTGTGGGACATTCGTCAAGCTCCTTTGCCATGAAAACGAACGTCCTGCTGATGGGCGCGCTGGGCACTGTGCTGCTCGCGCTGTTGTTCGGAGGCTTGGGTGGCTGTCAGCAGGACAGCTCCTCCGAGCCCGTGTTGCTGCCGGCGGCTCAGCCGCTCGGAGGTGGCGCAAACGCCAAGCAAGCTGCTCAGCTGCAGAAATCGAGGCTCGTTCCTTGGGGCCACGGTGCAGCGCAGCTGACCCTACGACCAGCCGGCAACGATGAGCAGCTTGCCAGCGGTCCGAGCGCCGTGGCCATCGCAGCGGATGGTGGCGCGCTCGTTCTCGATCGGCTCGCCGGCAGGATTGCCCACGTTGATCCCGCCGGCACGGTCCGCACTGCTACCCAGGTCGCAGTGGACGCCGAAGATCTTTGCTCCTCTACAGATGGTTTCATGGCCGCGTTCAGCCCCGTGCGCGCCACCGCCTGGCTGTTCGATTCGAACGGAAAGCAAGCAGGCCACCTCAAGGTACCGCGCAGCTTCCGTGAGCTGCTCCACGTCGAGCTGGGCGCGTCGAACACGCTACGTGTGCGAACGGCCTATCAAGAGCTGTTCGAAATCGGCAGCCCGAATCACCCGCTGCCGCTCGCGGTAGCGCTTCGCAGCAAACGCGAAGGCGCCCTGCTATTGACTGACGGCCGCGGCGTGGTGGCTCGTGTCCAGAGCGGCAAGGCAACGCTCATCGCCGTGCAACAAGCCTCGAAGCGCAGCGGACGCGCCAAGCTGCTGGCCAGCCACGACCTGCCCGGAACGGCTACGGCGGCACGCATCATTGGCAACTATGGCGACATCGTTTGCGCGCGGATCGAGCACGCTTCTTCGCCGCTGCCTGCTGCCCCCTACGAAGGTCCAATCATCGAGGTGGCGCGGCGCGCCGTCTGCATGTCGATGAGCAGTGGTGAGATTGCGCTCGACACCGCGCTCGCACCGGTAGGGCTCTACTTGCCCCGACGCGAGCTGGCGATGGGCGGTGGTCAATTGGTGTTCATTCATCCCGAAGCCAACGGGCTCAGACTGCAGAGCTGGAAGCTGCGCGGGGAGGTGACGCCATGAGTCGCCACATCAAGCTGCTTGGTTTGGGCCTCGGACTGAGCGCGCTGCTGAGCGCGGCCACTGCGGGCGCCATCACGCGCGACCAGGTGCTCGTCCGCGCCAAAGCCTACGCTTTCCATCCCTGGACCTGCACCAACGCTAACCTGACGGCGTCGTGTAAAGGCGCCTACCAGAGCGTCTACGTTCCCGGCGACTACATGGGCCTGCCCTACGACTGGGGCGGATACATGACGCTGTTCACTTTTGATCAGCAGATCAAGAAGGGATACGGCGCAGGCTCCTACCCCGAAGACGGCGTGCTGTCCTGCACCTCGGGGCTCGATTGTTCGGGTTTCGTCAGCAAGGCCTGGGACGCAGGGCACTACGGGACCTCGACCATTCACAAGACGTCCTCGGCCATCGGCATGTCGAGCATGAAGCCTGGAGACGTCTTCAACCAGGCTGGCTATCACGTGACCTTGTACAGTCACACGCTCAACAGCGGCGAGCCGGTGATGTACGAATCGGTCGGCTACAACGTCCACCTCAGCATGCCGGGCTGGTCCTGGGTCGATGGCTACACGCCGAGGAGATACAGCAAGATCACCGGCGAGACGGTGGGCAATCCGATCGGCACACCGACCAATCCAATCGTAGTCAGCTCCTTCCCCTACAGCGACTCGCGCAACACCACCGCATCATCGAGCGACGTGCTCGACGGCTGCGGTGCCAAGCCCGATACCAAGGAGAGCGGTCCTGAGTACATCTATCAGGTCAAAATCACCCAACCCGGGACGCTGACAGCAACGGTTCAAGACGACGTCGGTGTCGACATCGACGTGCACCTGTACACCTCGCAGAGCACCAACGACTGCGTGGCCCGCGATGACTCGACCATCAGCCACCCGGTCGACTGTGGCAGCTACTTCGTCGTGGCCGACACCTACAAAGGCAGCAAGGAATACCCAGGCGCTTATTCGCTGACCATGACCTTCACCCCGTCGGGCCAGCCCTGCGGCAGCGGACCTCCCGCGTACAACTACAAGGGCGAAATAGGCGATCCCTGCGCCTATCCAGGCAACGAGAGCCTGCCCTTCTGCAACCCCAACCTCGGCGCGCTGACCTGTCTGTACACGTCAAACGACAGCTTCTGCTCGAAGCCCTGTGCGACGAACGCCGACTGCACGGCGCTTGCAGGCGGCTGCTGCGGACCGGTAGGCAACAATGAGCTGTATTGCCTGACCGCTGCGCTCTGCGGTAGCGAGCCCGAAGAGCCCGAGCCAGAGGATCCCCCGCCACCAGGCGGCGATCCCGGCGGAGCCGGACCAGGTGCAGCCGGACCGGGGGCGGCAGGACCGGGAGCGGCAGGACCAGGTGGCGGCTCGACCAGCAGTGGCTCCGAAGAAGGCTACACCGCCACGTTCACGGACGACGATGACGACGATGTCAGCTCGAGCTGCAACGTTACGCACCTCACCCCAGCTCGAGACCTGTCGCAGCTATGTGGGCTCCTACTCGGCCTGCTGTTGCTCCGCCGTCGCCGCTGACGGCAAAGCGGCGACTGAAATGAAAGACTGCTCGCTCGCGGGCTCAGCGCTTCGGCGGATTGGGGCTAGTCCTCGTCGAACTCGGCCTCCATGTCGTCGTCGTCGTCATCGTCATCGTCTTCGTCGAAGAAGCTGTCGTCTTCTTCCTCTTCCATAGCCTCTTCATCCGCCTCACGGATTTCTTCATCAGTGGGTATCCGGATTTCGGGCTTGCTGGGCTCGATGAGGATCTTGGGCAGCGGGCCGCAGTACACCCGCGGTGTGCCAATGCCCTTGTAGATGTTGTACAGCACCGACGCGATCATGTTGCAGGTGCCGCCATAGCCACAGTGAGCCACGTAGGCGTGGGCGTTCTTGTGCCCTTTGACCTTGTACTGATTGAACGATGCCTGCTGGGCGACTCCCGGCTCGTATTCGTCGACGCGCTTGAGATAGGCCTTACGACGTCCCAAGATCCAACCGACTTTGGTCCATGGTTTCTCGTGCTGCTCCTTCTCGGTGAAGGTCGACCAGCCGAGGATGGCGTGTGCATTCTTGCAGGCGTCCTTGGTCTTTTGGACATCCCCCGCCTCACTCTGAGCGGGCGCCCACAACAGTGCGACCAAACACAACAGTCCGAGCCAGGTTCTCTTCATCGCTTACTCCAGCCGTCCCTAATCTACCTCAGCCACAGGTCACGGCAACCCCATCGCGTAACTGCGCAGCCCTTGCCCCCGCATCATCGCCTCCACCGCCGTGATCGGGCAGCTCAAAGAAGGGTCCTGCTCACATGATTCTGGCACCTCCCCAAGCCGCACCGAGCAAGCCAAGGCCCGGGCCAACAACAACCTCGTGGCGCGATCACGCAACGCCTGGACCAGG
>CAZRGL010000743.1:0-4549 GCA_964599485.1 uncultured Polyangiaceae bacterium | reverse complement strand
ATGTGCTCGATGTGCTCGACGTGCTCGACGTGCTCGACGTGCTCGACGAGCTCGACGTGCTCGACGACGATGAGCTACTGCTGGCTGAGCTGCCACCGTAGCCGCCGTAGCCACCATCGCCGCCACCGCCGACGGCGTCACCGCCATCACCCTCAGGGCCGAAGGGGTTGGCCATCGTGCTTCGCCCACCACAGGCTTGCAGCAACAGGCCGAGCCACAACAATACGGACAACAGGACAGCGGTGGTTCGGGACATGGCAGCAGACTCCGACTCAACCAGACTCCCACAATAGACCGCGTTTTGACCTCAACTGCAAACGCAGCGCCACGAGAGCCGCTTTTCCCCTGGCCCAAGTGAGCGTCAAAGGGGGCCGCACCTTCGCTTTGCCAACCCTTTCCGAACCCCCAAAGAGCGGTTGCTGGTAGATCTCGACTGTGAACAAGTCCTCATTCGCTTGTCTCGGTCTGCTGGGCCTCGCCTGCTGCGAGCCAGCGCCCGTCGCAACACAGCCAACCGTGCCGACGATCACACCTACGCCGACCACGACCACTGCTGCCGCGTCTGTTGTTCCGCCGGCCCCGCCAAAGCCGTCGGCGCGTCCTCTCCGGATCACCGGCGAAGGTGTGGGGCCGTTGCGTGTTGGCCAGCCCCTACCCCAAGGGGCGCTGGGCTCAGAAGCCACGGGACGCTACGTCACGACCTTCTATGCGGACGCTCAGCCACTCGAGGGGTTCCGTTTGACCAAACCCCCGCTGACGGTCTTCGTACGAGGGGGACCGTTCTTCGATTTCGGCATGAGCAACCCGGGCCAGCCCGCCCCCAAGCAGATGGCTGAGCAGGCGGTGCGCCTCGGCATCGCCGGCAAGCTGATCGTACAGATGTTGGTGATCACTCAGCCAGGGGTCCAAACATCATCCAAAATCGAAGTTGGAAGCCGTTTCGACGAAGTGATGGGGGCCCACCCTGAAGCCAAATTGGTGGTCCTTCCGGGGATGTGGGAAGAGCCGAGCTGCGTCGTTCCGCTCGATCCGCGCCACCGTGTTCAGTTGTTCTTCGCCAAGTGCCGCCGCGGAGCCAGCCCCCCAATTGCGCCGGACGAAGCTGTGATCCGCATCGTGGTCCGCAACCCGGACTAGCGCGTCCGCGTCCGACTCCGAGCTCGCGGCCGAGCTCGCGTCCGATCGCGGTGCTTGTGGCGTCAGGGTGCGCTCGTCACATGAAGAAGGCGATTCCCAGTCCGACCACCGTGGCCGCGCCGAGGGCAGCCGCGACGAGCTTGCCGAAGCCCCAACCGCCCGTTTGAATGGCGATGAAGGTCTTGGTGGCGCTGTTGGAAACCACCGCGATCGTGATGGCGATGCTGCCGATGTTGCGCGCCAGGCCGCCGCCGTGGGCTTGCTCAGCCACCGACAGGGTGATGGCGTCGACGTCGGCCAAGCCACTCAGTGCTGCAGCCGCGTACAAGCCCTGCGCGCCGAGGTACATCTTGGCCAGCTTGAGAACGAACAGAATGAACACGAAAAAGGCGGCGAACTTGAGCGCCGGACCTACCGAGAAGGGGTTCTTCAAGGCGATCTCGGTCGACTCCTCTTTGCTCTCCTTGGCTTGGTCTTTGCCGGCGACGAACCAGAGAATGATCGTGGCCACCAAAGCCGTGACCGCCATGCCGCCGACGGACCATACGAGGCGCATCACCAAGGGTCGGTCGAGCACGGCAACGACCACCAATACGCGAACGAACATGGTGGCGTTGGCTGCGACGGTCGAAAAAGCGCAAATGGCACGCAGCGCAGGGCGCTCCTTGGCCTGCACTGCCATCGCTGCTGTGACCGCGGTCGACGAAGTGAGCCCACCAACGATGCCCGTCAGTCCGAGGCCACGCTGGGCGCCCAAGATGCGGGTCAAGAAATAGCCCGCGAAGCCGATGCCCGAGACCAACACGACGAGCACGCCAACCTTGTAGGGATTGAACGCGCCATAGGGATCGAGCGCCCTGTTTGGCAACAGGGGCAGCACGATGAGAATGACCACCAGGAACTTGAGCGTATCGGTCAACTCCACCCGTCTGACGTTGCTGACCAGCTTGCGCGTGAAGCGTTTCGAGGCCAGCAGCACAGTGATGAGCAAGGCGATCACCGCTGCTGGCTTGTAATGGTGGTGGCACAACATACCGAGCGCGCAGGCGCTGATGGCCGCCGCTTCGGTCGTGATGCCGGCATCGAGCATGTGCGCCCGGAAGTACATGGCGATGATCAACAGGATCACACCGCCGAGCGCGATGAGCGGAACGTGGGGGATCTGCTCAGCGGCCAGCGCGGAAGCGTATCCAAATAGCGACAAGATCGTGAAGGTCCGCAAACCAACCAGATCGAGCCCCTCATCCCTACCACCGGCTGGCGCGGGCAAAGTGCTATCCGGCACGGCGTCGGTCGTTTCCGCCGAGGCTGCCTTCTTGGCCGCCACGTCGTCCTTCTTGGCCGCCTCGTCGTCCTTCTTGGCCGCCTCGTCGTCCTTCTTGGCCGCCTCGTCCTTTTTTGCCCCTTCTGCGTCCTTGCCGGCAGCACCGGCCTCAGCCTTCTTGGGCGCCCCGCCGGGCAACTCGCCTGCTACGTCGCCGGCCGCTTCGCGCTCAGCCGCGTCTTTGGCAGCGGCCTCGGAAGCCACGAGCCGCTCGAGGCCGAGCAGCATGCCGATACCGAGCGCGTAGGCGATCTCGATAGCCAATGTGATCGTGAGCTGCATCGCGGCTACCGTCTCAGGCACCGCACTCGGCGTCAAATACTGACCGGGCGCCAAACAGGAGCGTCTGTCGGCTGATTGGTCGATGATACCCGACAAAAAATGACTCAAATCAGCGGCGGGTTCTTGCGCCAGCTGCAAGCTCGGTGTGCACTAGGCCGTTGCTAGATTGGCGAGGCCGCGTCCTCGCATTCATTTGGAGGATGTTGCCCATGACTTTGTCGCCAATCCGTACTGCTGCCCTACGCCTTGCTGCCCCTGCTTCGGTCGCGCTGCTCTTTGCCTGTAGTGGGGCGCAGAGCACCTGCCCGTCAGGCCAAGTCTACGACGGACAAAGCTGCGTCGCGCAGCAGGTCCAATGTCCATATGGGCAGGTCTTCAACGGGCAGAGCTGTGTCCCGCAGCAGGGCCAATGCCCCGCTGGGCAGGTCTTCAACGGACAGAGCTGCGTAGCCCAACAGCCACCGAAATGCCCACCCGGCCAGATGTACAATGGCCAGGCCTGCGTACCTCAGAATTCGCCACATTGTCCGCCCGGCTACGTTCACAATGGGTATGCATGCGTGGCCCAAGCGGCGCCGCCGAAGTGCCCGCCGGGACACATTTTCAACGGCCAAAGCTGTATTCCCCAGCCGCAAACCTGCCCTCCAGGACAGGTTCACAACGGCCAGACCTGTGTGCCCCAGCAGCCCCCAAAGAGTGCAGCTTGCACGCCCGCGGCTCCTGCCAACCCCGCGTTCGCCGCCCCCCTGACTCAGGCGCTCGGCCCCCTCGCAACGCAACACGCGCCAGCCGGCGCGAAGCCAGTAGGCAGCGCAGTGGCAGGGCAATTCCAGCCAAACCAGTGCTTGACCTTCGACTTTCAGCTGCAGCCTGGCAAGTGCTACACCGCAGTCGGTTTCGGGCTACCCGGCGTGTCGAATGTCGATCTGAAGATCGTCCTCAAGACGCCCCAACTCCCAGGCGTCACTCCACCGGCGCTGGCCGAAGACAAAACCGTGGGCGCCACTTCAGTGCTCGGTGGCAAGCCCAGCTGTTACCGTTGGTCCGCGCCGATGGCGGCCCCTGCAACGCTCGTCGTGCGCGTGTCCGGCGGCCAAGGAATGGCAGCTGCGCAGCTTTACCAGAAGTAACCAGCCGCATATCCCTCGGAGGGGCCCTTCGGCCGTGCTACACCGACAAAGGCGTCAGCGGTCCGCTGGCGAGCGACAAATGACAAGTACCGTGAGCAAGAATATGAAGTACTCAGCACTCGGACTGGCCCTCGCCGCCTGTTTGTGGGCCGGCTCGGCCCAGGCGGACGTTGCACCGTCTTGCAAGTGTGACACGGGCGCCACCGCCCAAACGCTTTCGCCGTGGACCTACGTCGCCGGCCTCGGCGCTCCGATGTTGGTGTTCGGCTTGTTGATGTTGCGCAAACGCGACGACGAGTAGGTATCCAGACCGCTCGCCGCGACTGAACCCTCGGTCGCCACTGCCCCTGCCATCGCCCCGAGACGCGCTTTGAACATATTGCTGGTCAGACCCGACCCAGGCAACGAGCGTTTCGGTCTGGGACCGTTCTTCCGGATCGAGCCGCTCGGCCTCGAATACCTCGCCCAAGCGTTGCTCGATCAAGGCCACAATCCGCTGATCGTGGATCTGCGTTTTGGACGGGGCTTGTCGTACTGGATGAGCAAGCATCGACCCCGTGTGGTCGGCATCAGCTGCGCTCACGCCCTCGAGTATGACGAGGTGCTGGCCCTGGCGCGGCAGGTGAGACGCCTCTCGCCCGACACCTTCGTGCTCGTGGGCGGCCATGCCGCGGGG
>CAZRGL010000742.1:0-4554 GCA_964599485.1 uncultured Polyangiaceae bacterium | reverse complement strand
TACGAAGCGCAGCACTTCAACTACGAGGCCGATCGAGAGGCCTATTTGGCTGGCCAACAAAGCCCCACGATCGTCACGCCTTGGAAGGGTGAGGTGCTCAAAGGAACGGTCGAGACCGATCTAGTCTTGCCGAGCAAAGCTGAGATGGCTGCTTTCGATACGCTCGAGCTCGATCTCACGATGGACTGCGCCGATCCGAAGAAGGCCGAGTCCGGCAACTGCGGTGCCTGGGATTATCTCGTTCATCTGCGCTTGTTCGATGAAGGCTCGATGAGTTGGAAAGAGCTGGCCCGCTTCATCACCACCTACCACCGGGAAGGCCGCTACCTGGTCGACGTCACACCCATGTTGGTTCTTCTGCGCGAGGGCGGCACCCGCAAGATTCAGCTCGAGCTCAGCCCTCCTTGGAACGAGCAAGCCTATCTGACCCAGCTCGATTTCCGTTTCACCAATCAAGCCAAAGGCTATGCGCCGAGCCAAGCGAGTTATCTGTTCAGCGGTGGCAACTTCAACTCCACGTACAACGATGGCTACCAGCCTGTCGATGTGGCGATTCCCGCCGGTGCCAAGCGCGTCGAGCTGTGGGCGATCATCACCGGTCATGGCATGAAGACCAACAACTGTGCCGAGTTCTGCAACCATCAACACGAGTTCACGGTAAACGGCAAGGTGCACCTTCGTGAGCACGCGACCGTGGGACAGAACATGGGGTGTGTGGGCGAGGTCGCCAATGGAATGGTCCCCAACCAAGGAGGGACCTGGTGGTATGGCCGGGGCGGTTGGTGTCCAGGTCAACAGGTCGAGCCCTGGGTCGTGGACGTCACTGCAGATGTGACCGCTGGACAGACTGCGACGGTCAGCTACCAGGGCCTGCTCAAGACGATTACGCCGCCAGACGACGCCGGCAACATCGTGATGATCAGCTACTTGGTGATCTACGAATAGCGCATCACACCACGAGCTTGCGCCAACGGCCCACGAGCAGCACGGCTGCAAGCGCCACGCTCTGGACCATCCAGTCCAGGGCGCTGGCTAGCCATACGCCTGCCAGTCCCATGTCCAAGCGCAGGGCGAATAGCCAGCACGCCAGCAGCCTCACCCCAACCGAGCAAGCTACGGTCACCAACAAGACGGACCGGGTGTCGCCTGCGCCGCGCAGGCTTGCGGCTGCAACGACCGCGATGGCCATGAACGGCTGGGCGAGCGCCGCCACCGGTAGCGTCTGAAGGCCCAAGCGCACCACAGTCGGATCGGTGCTGAAGGCTGCCATCCAGAGCCGCGGGGCTAGCACGAATGCCAAACCGAGCATGCTCAGCACGCCCACGGCCATGCTGGCGGAAGCGAAGCTGAGCCGGCCAGCTGTCCGAGCGTTGCCAGCACCCAGCCGCTGCGCCACCAAGGCGGCGGCGGCGACACCGAAACCTTCGGCGGTTTGGCAGCTCACCGCTTCGATGCTCAGCAGTGCTTGGTGGGCTGCCATGCTTGCAGAGCCGAGCAGGCCCACGATGGCCACGAACACCAGGTAGCCGCCATGGTAGCTAAGTTTCTCAAGTACTGCGGGCCAAGCGATGCGCGTCAGGCGTCGAAGCGTTGCACGGACCTCATTTCGCCGAGCTCCCAAGAGATTCGCCAGGCCGCCTCGCAGCTGTAGCGGACAGCGCTCGGACAACAGGGCCGCTCCGAGCAGGACCGCTTGCAGCGCGAGCGCGCTCGCAGATCCGACGGCGGCACCGGCGACCCCCAATGCGGGGCTGCCGAAGAGGCCGAAGACGAGCACGGCGCTGAGCAGCAGATTGACGAAGATGCTGATGGCCGCCGCCCAGAATGGGGTGCGGGTGTCACCCAAGGCCTGCAAGCAAGATGCTGCGACAGTTCCGAAGAAAGCGAGCGGCAGCACCGGCAGCACGATGTGCAGGTAAGCGCTGGCTTGGGCCAGGATGGCGGGCTCGGCCCGAGGAAATAGGGCGGACAGCAGGTGGCCGTTGGCGATGCGAATCGGTAGCGTCACCACCACGCCGACCGCAACAGCCAGAGCCAGCGACAGGCAAGCGGCCGTTGTAGCCCCCTTTTTGTCGCCACCGCCAAAGCAGCGCGCCACCAAGGCGAGTGTTGCGGCAGAAAATGAGGTGAACACGGCGCACGCGGTCCACATCAAGGTGGTCGAGATGTGCAGCGAGGCTAGCGCCGTTGTCGCATAGCGCCCCACCAATGCCCGATCGACCGCAAACACCATGGTGATCAACAACATGTGCGCGACAGCTGGGAGTGCGAGCCGCAGCACCTCGCGACACATCGACCAGCTGGGCCAAGCTCGGCTGGAGCTCGCTGCGGTTGCGCCGAAAGCACCAAAAGACACGTAGTCACAACGCCGCAGCAACCCCGTTCGCTTCCCGCTATGATGGCGCCGTGTTGAAGCGACGTCGCAGCATGCCTCTCCTCGTGATGGTGCTGTTGCTCGGCCTCGCCACCCTGAGCGCGCCGCCTGCTTTTGCTGAGAGCAACGACGCGGAGGAGCAAGATCCGGTGGCCGCTCGTCGGCGTTTGCACTGGAACTATCCGCGCTTTCGCTGGTGGGAGGCCGTGCTGTCAGCCGCGGCTACCGGTGGCCAGGTGGCGCTCGAAACAGCAACCGAAGGCTTTCGCGATGGCGGCTGGCCCAACGGGATCTTGTTCGACAATCCGTTGCGTGAGGCGCTGGTGGCCGAATCGGTCCATGGGCGAAGCCAAGCGGCGAAGATCAGCGACATTCTCTGGCCCGTCACACAGGTGTTTCCGGTGATCGATTCGCTGCTGACGCCCATTCTCAGCGACGAATGCAATTTCGACGTGGCACTGCAGATGACGCTGATCAACTGGCAGGTACTTGGTGTGACGGGACTCGTGACTCGCGCGGCCCAGTTTGCGGCGGGGCGCAGCCGGCCCTTGCTGAAAGGCTGCGCCGAGGACCCGCACTACTCCGGCAGCTGCCACCCTGACACGAGCGGACGCACGGCCAGCTTCATCAGTGGCCACACCTCGCTGTCCTTCGCCGCCGCCGGCCTGACCTGTGCCCATCATCAGGCCT
Source organism: uncultured Polyangiaceae bacterium (assembly GCA_964599485.1). Lineage (GTDB taxonomy): Bacteria > Myxococcota_A > Polyangia > Polyangiales > Polyangiaceae > JAPYTK01. Next base: position 1,490 of record CAZRGL010000742.1, on the reverse strand, counting down.
TGCCGCTCTATGGTGGCAACGCGGCGGACGCTGTCATCTGCGCGTTGACCATCGCCTCAGCAACCACGACGGGTGTATTGCGCATCATGGCCGACAAGCATTGGCCCACCGACGTCATGATTGGCGCGCTGATCGGCAGCGCCACTGGTTATGGCTTGCCGCGGCTGTTGCACTACCACCAGCCCGCTCATGTGAAGGTCAAGGAGCTGGATGCCCAGCTGACGCTCGTGCCTTATGCAAGCGACAGCCGGGCGGGCGCTGCGTTCATCGGCGTTTTTTGACGTGTACCGTTTTGCGGCGGCGCACCAGCAGCAGTCCGAGCGCGGCGGCCATAGCGAGCCAACGCGAGTCCTGTTGGGGAGCACCTAGGGCGCAAGCACCGCAGCCGCCAGCCGGATCGAGTGATGGGTCGTTTGGGTTGGGTACTTTCAGCGCCTCTTTGCAGAACGCTACGGTCATCGGCTCGGCAGCCTTGCGCGTGGCATCACCTTGGTCGAGTGGTACGTCGAAGTTGCCGGTGTTGCGGTTGTCGTGGTGATAGCTCTCCCACTGGATCATGCCGTCGCTCTTGCCTTCGGTGTGCCAGGCGTAGAGCCAGCCGCTTCGGGTGCCGATCACGACCTCGAGCTTGCCGTCGCCGTCCAGATCTCCAACCGCAGGCGTGTTGATGATCCACTGCCCGGTGAACTTGGGCCAGCCCTCGGGCTCACGTCCACAGCCGTCGAATGCGTGCAAGTAGTAGCCGCCCGATCCAAGGACGATCTCGGGGTAATCGTCACCGTTGAGATCGACCACAGCTTGACTGTTGAAGAAGCTGTAGTCTTCGAGCACGAAGGGCGCGCCCGGCAACATCGAGCCGGTCTTACCGCTCCATACGGCCAGCAAGTGCTCGGCGAGCCCGCCGCTGGACCCGGCCCCGCCCTGCAACTGGATGGCCAAGTTGAGCGAGCTTCCCGTCGCGATGATGTCGAGGGTGCCGTCCTGATCGATGTCACCAAGTGACGGTTGCGAGAACAGCGGGAACATGGTGTTGGGTCGATAGGCGGTGGACAGCTCCCCGAACTGGCTGCTCGGCGCTACGCCTTGGCTGGTCTCGTTCGTCTCCGGATCGGTGTACTGCGGCAAGGCGTTGGGTGGCACCTCGTTGATGAGTGGCTGTGCTCCAGGATCAGCCGGCAGGATCAGCGGAGAGCTGGCGTTGCCGTGCATGACTGCGGCTGTCGTGCCATCGAACTTGCCGATGACGCCCGAGTTCGTCACGCCCTCCGCTACCAGCGGGAACAAGTAGAACGAGGTCATCGTCACGGGCCAGTTCTTCATCCAGGGCTTGGCCGAGACGTTGGTGCCGCGTCCGTCGATGAGATAGATGGCGCCAGACTGCTCGCCAGCGCCGAGGCGCTCGTTGGAGCCGACGAGCAGCTCGGGATAGCCGTCGTCGTTGAAGTCTGCCACCGCCGGCGTCGTGAACACGCGGCCGCGTTTCGGCTTCT
>CAZRGL010000741.1:0-4567 GCA_964599485.1 uncultured Polyangiaceae bacterium | reverse complement strand
TGGTCGGGCGATGGGAAGAGCTCGCCATCGGAGCTGAGGACGAAGTTGGCTCTTTGTTCGTAGAAACAACTGGCGGGCTCGAAGCTACCGGCATTGGTGGCGCCGATGAGCTGACCTCGTCGCCACTCGTCGATCCGATCTCCGCCCCAGCGCTACCAGGAGCGACTGCATCGGCTGGCCGTCGGCTGAAGGCCCAAATCGACGCCGCACCGACTAGCCCCATCGCGACCACGACTGCAGGCAGAAGCCGCCGGCGGTCGGTGCGCGCGCCGGGCGTAGAGAGTGGAGGCGCCTCACGCTCGAGCCCAGCCACGGTCTGAGTACCGGTGGCGTCGCGCACGGCTGCTTCCATCTCTTCAGTTCGCAACGTGTCGAAGAAGGGCCCATGCGAGCCGCTATCGAAGTTGGTCAATGAAATCGGGGGCTGCGCGGCTCCGAAAGACCGTCCGAACCCACCGGCGAAACCGCGCAAAATCGAGAAGGACTCGTTCAAATCGGCGGGGCGCGCGTTGCGGCTGCGTTGCAACAATTTGCTGACGTGATCGATCACCACGGACGACGCCCGGCTCGACCGCAAGCTGTTTGCCCCACTGTCGACGGTCAATCGCACGTTCACCCACGCGAACATCGATCCCTTCGAGCTGCTCAGCCGGCACTACCACCACCCGCCCTATCTTGGCGGCAAGGGCCTCGCGCTGGGCTGCGGCTTCATCGCGGGTCTCCAAATAGCCCTCATCGTCGGCGGAGCGCCGCGTCGCCAGCTCGACGGTGGCGCTCATCGCTTCGAACGCCTCGCCGAATCGTTTCAGGCGCCGCAAACAGCGCCCCGCCATGTACAAGGAGTTGGGACTCTCGAGCACTTTGGCAACGTCTCGAAACAGCGCTAGCGCCTCTTTGAAGCGCTTGGCGTCGAAAGCGCGCTGGGCCCGATCGAACTTCTTCATGGCCGCACGCTCGGCCGCTGTGCTAGCGGCCTGAACCGAAGACGACGCCAGCAGCGGCGCAGCCAACAGGGCCAACACCAAGCCCACTGCGCGGATGGGAGCGGCAAGGCGCATCATGGTCGTTTGGGCCGGTAGCCTTCAGTGGTCTTGCCCGTGCGCGTCGGCGTGGCCGTCGCCGGCGGGCGTCGAGGTCGAAGGTACGGCCTGCGGGGCGAGGCAAGCTCAGCACTCGAGGTCGAGTCTTCTGCGCTCGCGCTGTGCGTGTCCGAGCTCGCGGTCGATGACGGTGCGGCCGTAGCGTTCCGATCCTCAGCCGGATCCCAATCGTCGACGACCGTGCTGGGCGCTGCTGCTGGCTCCGTCGGGACTGGCTGGGCCTCACCGCCGGCGCGGGTGCTCAACCAGACCGCCGCGGCACCTAGCAGCTTACCTCTTCTGGCGACCTCACCAGCGTCGCATCGGTCCTCGGAAAGCTCTGTGAGCCCGTCGGGGCCGGTGCTGAGCTACTACCCGAATCAGTCCGAATCGAGGCGCTCGCCGACGCCGACAAGACCGGTTGCGAGGCAGAAACCGATTGCAACCCTGCCTCTTGCGGGGGCTCGACACCAGAGGTCGACGGCGTAGCCACTGGCGGCGCCAAAGCATCGACATAGGCCGCCACCTCACGCCGATCTGCAATGGCTACCCCATCCTCGCGAGCCGCTTCGCTAACTGCTAGCCCGAACTCCTGGGCTGATGCAAAGCGCTCCCCGATCGGCAGCAAAGCCCGCATACAAGCGCGGTCGACTTGGTCCGGAACGTGAAAATCGCTCGCCTCGGCCGCCGACTGTTTAGGACCGCTCAGCACGGCGCCGATGAGTGATCCTTGGTCGGCGGCCCGAAACAGCCGATGCAGCGTGAACATCTCCCACATCATGCAACCAGCCGCATACACGTCGGTACGACGATCGACCAACTGGCCACTGAGCTGCTCAGGCGACATGTACGGGATCTTTCCTTTGAGCTCCCCACCCCGCGTCGTCGCGATGCGCGCTTCGGCCCGCGCAACCCCGAAATCGGTGATGCGGGCCATCCCATCGCGACCCAGCAGCACATTGGAGGGCGAAATATCCCGGTGAACCAGGTTGAGCGGCTCGCCTTGGGGGCCCGCAAGCTCGTGGGCAGCGTGCAAGCCCGCCAAGGTGTCGAGGAAGACCCGCAGCAGCACAGGTAGCGGAATGGGCTGATCCTGCTTTCGGTGGCTCAATATCGTCTCCCGAAGCGTGAGCCCGTCGACGTAGTCCATGACGATGAACAGTCCGTCGTTGTCTCGATCGATGTCCAACACGCCCACCACGTTGGGGTGCCGAATCCCCGCCGCAAGTCGCGCCTCATCGAGAAACATCGAAACGAATTCAGGATCTTGCGCCAGATGAGGGTGCATGACCTTGAGCGCCACCAGCCGCTCGAATCCCCCCTCTCCAAGCACGCGCGCGAGGTACACCGTGGCCATCCCGCCTGAGGCGATGGACCGCAGCGTCTCGTATCGGCCAAATCGCATGGTCATGCTCGTGCGTGCTTCAATCCCTTTGCGCTAGCATAGACTATTGTGCACCTGCTGCGCCGAAACGTGCGGCCTTTCGTGATAAGCCCAACCACATGACCCCGCAGCCGCCAACGCCCCAACTCCAGCTCGCGGGGCTGCTCTTGTCCACCGCGATCTGCTGCGGACCGCTGGCTTGCAGTCATGATTGGGACGCCTGGTTGCCTCCCTCCAGCAGCTCGGGCGGCACGAGCTCGACCAATTCCACCCCAACCAGCTCGAGCACGAGCAGCGGTGGTGGTGCGCCGGCGAGCTGCCCTGAAAGCAAGGACGGCGCCGCCATGGTGCTCGTACCCAATCCGGGCAAACCCTCTGTTTTCGAGTGCATCGACACGACCGAGGTCACACGCAACCGTTACGAGACCTGGCTCAAGAGCGGCACGAACCCAGACTCGATGCCGTCCGCTTGCGCTTTCGATGCGCTCGATCACACGCCCCAGTCCTACTGGCCCCCGAATGGGCTCGATCTCGACCACCCCGTGACCTTCGTGGACTGGTGCGACGCATACGCATATTGCGCCACCATGGGCAAACGGCTGTGTGGCCGTTTCGAAGGGGGTGCCGTGCCAACCCAGTCGCATCTCGACCCCAAAACCGACACCTGGTTCGCCGCTTGCTCGTCAGGCGGCACGCAGCAGTTCCCCTACGGCAACGATTTCTCGGCGATGACCTGCAACGGGGCCGAGCTCAAACTGGATGCGGCCACATCTGCAGGAACGCTCACAGGTTGTGTGACCCCGTCCGGTGCTTTCGACATGAGCGGCAACGTGTGGGAATGGGAGGACAGTTGCGCAGGCTCCGACGGCGGCGACGACATGTGCATGATGCGAGGCGGCGGCTATCTGAACTACTCCGATAATCTAGCCTGCACAGCCAGCTCCCAGGGCAAGCGCAAGTCCTGGAGCGTATCCATCGGTTTCCGCTGCTGCGCCGCCGCCATCCTCGCGGGCGAGTGACGGCAAGCTGGTCGCAGCGGACTGTGGTATCACGAAACGAGGCCAGTCAGGGGCGAGGAGGCGCTCGCGTAGAGGCGACGCGGCATGCGGCCAGCCTGATATGCCTGCCGTCCTGCTTCAACGGCGAGGCGCATCGCGTGGGCCATTCGAACCGGCTCTCGAGCTGCCGCGATGGCCGTGTTCATCAACAGTCCATCGCAGCCGAGCTCCATGGCGATGGCAGCGTCGGAAGCCGTACCCACCCCAGCGTCGACGATGACGGGCACCTTTGCTTGCTCCAAGATGATCTTCAGATTGTAGGGATTGCGAATCCCCAGCCCCGAACCGATAGGTGCGGCCAGGGGCATCACCGCAGCACAGCCGAGCTCTTCGAGACGCCTGCAAACGATAGGATCGTCGCTGCAATACGGCAGCACAGTGAAGCCCTCTGCAATGAGGATCTTTGCCGCCTCGATCGTCTGCTGGTTGTCGGGAAACAGTGTCTTTTCGTCGCCGATGACTTCGAGCTTGACCAGGTCGGCCATACCGAGCTCCCGGGCGAGCCGGCACGTGCGCACCGCGTCCTCAGCGGTGTAGCAACCCGCCGTGTTGGGCAGCAGCGTCCAGCGTGGCTGACCATCTTTGCGAGCAGTCAGCAGACCCATCATCGAGCCTTTTGACTGATCCTTGAGCTCCACGCGGCGGAGCGCGACCGTCACGACCTGGGCCCCCGACGCGTCGAGCGCGCGCTCGGTTTCATCGACGTCCTTGTACTTGCCGGTACCGACGAAAAGGCGGGATTGAAATTTGTGGTCACCGATGACCAGCGGATCCTGGCTCATTTGCGCACTGTCAAACATGCGCCGGGTCGTATCGCCAACCTAGACGGCCAGCAAGCAGTCTGGCGTTTTTCGAGCGGAAGCGTTCGCCGCGTTCAATACGGATCGGCGTCGTCTTCGTCCTCGTCTGCTTCTTCGTCGCCGTCGTCGTCATCATCGTCATCGTCGTCGTCACCGGCCGCAGCGTCGTCGTCAGCAGCGTCGTCGTCAGCAGCGTCGTCGTCAGCGGCGTCGCGCGCTAAAGCTGGGAATCACCCGCGCGTCCAC
>CAZRGL010000740.1:0-4569 GCA_964599485.1 uncultured Polyangiaceae bacterium | reverse complement strand
TCATATCATAAAATCTTAATCTCTCATAATCTGATCATCTGTGACTCTTTTACTCTGTGCCTCTGTGCCTCTGTGTCTCTGGGGTGAAAGAAAAATGCGGCCAAGCCGCCCGCACCGCTTCAACCCGTCGATGAGGCCCGAGCTTTTCTGACAGCTGCAGCAGAGGCGCTACAGCGACGGCGGCGGCAGCACTTCGGGTTTGTCCGGCACGTCTTCGTAGGTGATCATCGGTGGGTGTGACACGGGGCACACGAAGGAGCAGATCATGCAGCCCAAACAGCGGCTGCGATCCAGCTGCGGCTGTCGCTTTTCGGCGCACCAGCTGAGGCATTGCCCGCCGGCGTCTTGGCAGACGATGTGGCATTGCCCGCAGCCTACGCAGCGATCGAGGTCATAGTCCGCCACGCCTTGCTTCTTCAGATCGAAGGCATCGGTGTCGACGATGTTCGGTAGCGCTTTACCCACGAAATCGCTCACCGAGTCGAAGCCATGCTGCTGCATGAAATACGTGAGACCTTCTAGGATGTCCTCGACGATGCGATAGCCGTAATGGATGACGCCGGTGGTGATCTGCACGGTGCTGGCGCCGCAGAGCAAGTACTCGACAGTGTCGATCCAGGTCTCGATACCGCCCATGCCCGACAGCGGCAGCCCGAGCTCGGCGCATTGGGCCATTTGGGCGATGCAGCGCGTGCCGATGGGCTTGATGGCGGGGCCCGAGAAGCCGCTCATGGCGCCTTTGCCGCCAACCGAAAGGGAAGGCCGGAAGTTGTCGACGTCCAGGCCGGCGATGCCTGAGACGGTATTGATTGCTGCGATGCCATCTGCTCCGCCACGTTTGGCGCTCAACGCTGGCTCGGTGATGTCCGTCACGTTGGGCGTCATCTTGGCGAGGAAGGGGATCTTCACCGCGGCTTTCACCGTCTCAGAGAACTTCTCGACCAAATCGAAAGCGCGGCCGACCTTCATGCCCGAGCCCTCGACAGTCATGTGAGGACACGAGAAGTTCAGCTCGAGCATGTCGGCGCCGGCGTCCTGACAAGCAACCGCCAGCTCGCGCCACTCGTCGTTCGAGAAGCCCATGATGCTGGCGATGATGATGTGCTTGGGCCAGTTCTTCTTCAAATATCTGAGATCGGCGAGGTTGTCCGCCAGCGGGCGATCTGAAATCTGCTCTACGTTCTGCAGGCCGACCATCTTCTTGTCGCCGTAGTCGTAGGTTCCCATGCGCGGCGAGGGGTGGATGATCTTGACGTCGCCCTTGCCGATGGTCTTGAACGCCACGCCGGCGAAACCGGCGTCGAAGGCGCGCCCGACCATCTCGCCGGTGTTGGATACTGGCGACGAGGAGAGCAAGACCGGATTGAGGAAACGTACCCCGCACATCTCGATGCTGAGGTCTTTGCCGAAGGGATCTGTGCAGTTCGACATGGTCATTTCTCCCCCAAGAGCTGGGCTTTGATGGCGGCGGCAGCGCGTTTGCCGTCACCAACCGCGTGGGTGATGAGGGAAGGGCCGCGAACGGCGTCGCCGCCTGCGAAGATGCGGCGCGGTTTTTTGGGGCCACGGCTCGCCCCGAGCTTCATGAGCCCTGCTGAGGCTCTTTGGGGAGCGCCGAGCTTTTGCGTCTTGGGATTGGGTTTTTGGCCGATGGCCTCGATCACGATGTCGGCCTCGAAGAGGTACTCCGAGTCAGCCACCGCCACCGGCCGGCGCCGACCGGAGGGGTCGGGCTCTCCGAGCGTGTTTCTCACGACGCGAACGCCTGCCAGCTTTCCGTCTGCTGCTTCGTAGCCCACCGGTTGAGTGAGGATGACGAAGTGAACGCCCTCGCTGAGCGCGTCGTGTTTCTCTTTGTCGTCTCCCGGCATCTGGGCAAAGGAACGACGGTAGAGAAGGTAGACGTCTTTGGCGCCACAGCGTTTGGCGGACACCGCGGCATCCATAGCCGTGTCGCCTCCGCCGATCACCGCAACCGAGCGCCCCTCGAGCAGCGCTTCGGTTTCGGCGCGCTGCTCTCGCACCTGGCGCAAGAAGCTCATGCCGTCGAAGATGTTGTCCAGATTGCGTCCCGGGATGTCGAGCGTGATGCTCGTCCACGCGCCCGTTGCGACATAGACCGCTGCGAAGCCCTCCTCATTCAGGAGTCGTTCGAGCTCTTCTTCGGACTCGAACGATTGGCCGTAGCGGATCTCTACGCCCAGGGCCGTGACGTCCTCGATCTCTCGGAGCAGAATCTCGGGGTTGAGGCGGTGCTCCGGCAGAACGTAGCGCAGCACCCCGCCGGGCGCGTCGAGCCGCTCGAAGACCACGACCTCGAAGCCCTCCTGAGCAAGCTCGGCAGCGCAGCACAGACCGCTGGGGCCCGCGCCGACGACGGCAATGCGTTTGCCGTTTGGCTCACCCGCCTGCAAGGCTGAAAACCCCATACGCCATGCTTGCTCCACGGCAAAGTACTGCAGCGCCCCGATGTCGATCGGCTCGCCCAGACCCGCGGCCGAACATCCCTCTTGGCAGAGGGTGCAGGTTGGGCACAACAGACCGCACACGCCGCCAAAGACGTTGTTCCGTTTGACGGTGGCCGCCGCCCCTTTGAAGTTCAAGAGCCGCAATTGCCGAATGAACTTGCCAGGATCGGTGTTGGAGGGACACTCACGGCTGCAAGGCGGGTCGTGGCACAGCAGACAGCGGGACGCCTCCGCCGTGGCCTGCGACATGGTCATGCCCTCTTGCAGCGCGCATGGGGTAGGCTCAGAAGCGCGCATCATCATTGTTTAATCGAGCTTGCGCCTGCATGCCAGCAGGAGCGCAAGGACTGCGCCGAACCAAGTAGGCGCCCATGTGCCCTTTTGTGCCACCTGGCTCGCTCGGTTTCACGGCGTGTGTGCCAACGCTCAATGAGAACAGTTGGTTAGCGATGGTTCACGACTTGCAAAACATGTCGCCATGACACGTACAAACCAACTACTGCTCGGCAGTTTGCTCCTTGCGAGCGGGCTAGCCATCCATTCGACTGCTCAGGCATGCACCCCTCCGATGCCGGGCCTCTATGGCTCCGTGCCCGCGCAAGGTGAGACCTACCCTGGCAACGCTGCGGTCAATCTCAGCGGCTATGAGCTGAGCTTGGACAAGGTGGTCGCGTCGGTCGACGGCGCGCCGGCGAGTCTTGCCCAGATCTCCTACGTGCCCGGCTATTTTCAGGACCAAGTCTTGGCCAAGGTCACCCCCACACCGCAGCTCGGCCAAACCGTGGTGATCAGCGGCAACTTCTGCGCTGACAACGGCTACTACGGTGACGACTACTTCTGTGAGCCACAGTCGTTGAGCTATGTAGCTGGCGCCCATGATCTCGTGGCGCCACAAGCCTCACTCGACGTGCGCTACGACGTTCACACCCATCCCGATCGCGAGCCCTCGAACAGCTGCGAAAACTACAGCGACGCGACTGTTTACGTGCGGCTGAAAGGTACGCCTGCGCAGCCGGGCGAGAGTCCTGTCGTGGTTACCGTCTCCGTCTTGGGCCAGGTGCGGCAGTTGATACTCCAACAACTCGAGCAGACCGTCACATTCGAGCTATCTGACTATGAGCTGAACGGGGCGCAGCCCGAGCAGCTATCGGTCCTGCTGAGCGTGAGCGACGCGGCCGGCAACGCCCTGGGCCAAAGCGGAGCGTCAGCTGCTTGCCGGTTGAGCAAAGAGGCGCCCGTCATGGATGATGGGTGGAGCTGGTCCGAGCCAGATTGGAGCAAAGCTCAGGTCGTGCAAGGAGGTCCCTGCTGGGACGACAGCATGACGCCCGCTGGTCAGCCCATCGTAATCAGCAGCTGCAGCGCCGCCTCTGCGCTCGGCTCTTCGCCCATGCCGACCTATCTGGCCCTGTTGGCCGCTGGCTTGTTCGTCGGTTTGCGTCGTCGGCAGCGCCGCCTGCGTTAACCACCAATCACCACCCGCACCTCGCCGTCACGCTCGAGGCCGCCACGGCGCTCGAGCAAGCTCTTTACGACGGCGAAGCGACGGGGCACGCTGGGCCGCCAAGGACGGTATTGCAGGATGGCTCAACGCGCCCGCTTGTTGGTGGCTCAGACGCCGATTGGTGCACGACGGTGCGGCGGCGCGCTCATCGACAAGCGCTGCTCGCCGTTTCCCGTGGGAATCGTTGCGTGGCCCGGTCGTCTCAGCGTGGTCGTCAAGGCCACCCTCGACTACGATGGTTCGCTCGACGAGCAAACAGCGAGCCTTGCCACCAAACAGAGACCTTTCTCGCAGGCGCGGCCGAGCACAAGCAAAGCTGCGGTGGCCGGTGAGCTGTCGAGCCCCGCCGACTTGGTTGCCTACAAGCCCGATGCTGACGTGCTCATCGTCGGGCATTGCTTTGCCTCGAGCGCGCGTGAGCGAATCGAAGCAAGCATCGCCGTCGGGGACGTCGAGCGCAGCTTCAGCTGTGTCGGCACAGCCGTGGAACGGCGCCCGCTCAGTGGTGGTTATCTACGTCAGCCCGATGGTGAGAGCGAAACCGATCCGGTCGGCCCTGTGGGACCGGAGGACACCGGCTGGGATGCCTCATTCCAT
>CAZRGL010000739.1:0-4578 GCA_964599485.1 uncultured Polyangiaceae bacterium | reverse complement strand
ACCGCTAGGCGGGAGCCAAGGCCATGCTCGATCGCGTCGCGCTGCACCAAACCCGGCTCCGTACTCCCGGCATCAGCCTCGACTCAAAAGGGGTCGCGATGGGTGCCAAAGGACTGGTGCTGCTACCTTCACTCGACCGTCTCGTCGGCTTCTTGGCGCTCTACACCTCCAGCGCCTCGCTCGCTGACATCATCAGCTCTTTGAGCATCGACGTGGTGCGATCGAAGCTCGGGGGCCGCGAGGTCACGCTCACGATGTCTGCCGAAGGCAGCGACCGCCTCGACCGGGTTGCCGAGCTGGCACGATTGAGCGGTGGCTATACCTTCACGGGCACGAACCGGCATTTTGTACAGTATCGGGACGCTGCTGCACCATTTGGCTACGACGTTCGTGAGATCTCGCCCACCGACGCACCCCTGGCGCTCAACCATACGCAGTTCTCACAGCACTATCACTTCGAGCGCAAGATCGACCTCGCCACGCTGCTGCTCAAGCTCGAACCTCGACTAGCACCCTCGACGCTTCGGGAAACCGGACCGCGCTGGATTTGCGCTGAGCACGGCCTCGGCGGCGCGCTGATTCACTATTTCGTGCGCTCGCTCGTCGAGGCGGATGTCGGTGTGGCCGAGTGGCCGCCCGCTTCTGAGTTCGACGAGCAACCCATCCGGCGCTTCATCTTCAAGCTCGATGAGATCCCCGAGCGAATGACCAAGCTGCTGCGCGAAACACCCGGCCTGGACGTGTTCATTCCGACCGGACCGGGCAGCGCGGTGGAAAACGGCTTTGAGCACCCCATCAATCTGCGCGCCTGCCCCGTGTTCCCCGCCGAAGGACTCGTGTTGTTGCGGGGCGGCGGGCGGGCGCCCATTCGAGTCGACAAGCTCCCTGCGCTCGGCCCCGTCACCTCCTTTGCCAAAGTCCACATGATTGAGCAGGAGCTGGCTTCGAGCGGCGAGCCGCAAGCACTCGAGTCGATCGCGGTACCCCTGCGTTTGGCGCCTGACACCGAGCCCTGGCGACACATCACCGGTACCCGCGTAGATGCCGGCGACTTGGGCTTGTTGCGCCAGCTTGCTTACCGCTTGGGGCGGACCTCGCTCGAGGAAACGCAAATCGCGTTTACCCAGCACGGCGCGTATTTATATCGACAGCGCGGCATCGAGGGCATTCCAGTCGGTGAGTTCTTCCGCCAGCTGCACCCTCAACTGTTTGTCAGTGCCGGCTACACCCCAGTGCCAGCGGTTGCTCCAGACGTGCTCCACCGCGCCTTCGGCTCGCCCGCCGGCGAGCGGGTATTCATCCATCGAGACGGCACACGCATCGGCGTACAAGAAGGAGCGTTCATCGCCCTCGAGCAAGCATTGCTCGACGCCCAGACTTGGAGCGGAACGACGGCCGAGCAGGTCTCGGCGACCCTTGCGACCCAATTGCCCATCTTGACCCTCGAGTCGCCGGGCTTCAGACCAATGCGCGACGTCGAGCCCATGGGCGATGAGGATGCGTGAATGAGCGAGGATTGGGGGCAGCGCGCCGAGAGCCTCGCTGAAGAGCTCATTGGTCCGCTCGTAGTCGGCGGCACCATCGAGCTGCAGCGCCCCTTTGGCGCCAAGTTGGCCATCAGCCTCGGCACGGCCCGGCGCATCGTCGACAACGAGCTCAACTACCAAATCGAAACAGCGCGACTCAGGGTGGCGCGGAGCATCGTTGCCGTGGACATCATGCCGGAGCTCGATCCCGGCGAATGGGCGCTCGCCGCTGGGCTCAACGATTTGCTTCAAGCCACCAACCACGAGCTGTCGAGCTTTGCCACGCGCAGTCGTCACAAGGGTTTGCTCGAAGCCGTCTTCGAGATTTGCGAGGCGATCGCACCAGCACGAACGCTGGGACAAGCCGTGGCCCGTCACGCTACTTTTTCGCGGGCGCTCTTGGTCGCTCGTGTCGACAAGCAGGTCTCTTGGTGGACTGGCTCGGAGAGCTACCGCGGCCAGCAACCGTCGAGACGCTTGCTGGCATGGCCCGAGCTACGTCGGGTGCGGGTGCAGAGCACCTCGGTGCCTGTGGCCGAAATGCACCAAGGGGTCCCCATCGAGCAAACGGAGTTCTTGCGCGCGTTCGGCACCTGGCTGAGCTGCACGCCGTTGACCGATCTGGCCACGGCTTCCCGAACCGCGCCGCGCTTCCAATGGACCTCCCATACACTCGGTGTCGTGGCCACCATCGCTGGCGCAGATTTGGCACTGCGCGCCCTGGTGGTGGCAACCGACGGCGACGGCAACCGCATCGACGCCGCCATCGAAGCCATGAGCCAAGCGGCCGAGCAAATTGCAGGAAACGCGGCAGGGCGCAACATCGCGCTGGGCCACGCCTCGATGATCGAAAAGGCCCGAAAAGTCTGGGCCTGAGCGCGGCATAGAATAGCCCGAAACAAGATTCCGAACCGCGCACGGGGCGACAGTCCAGTTGAGGCGACGCACCCAAACGGGCTCATCTGAGCACCGCGAGTGCCTGTGGCGTGATAGACCAATGGGATGCTTCGCCATATTGTGCCCATCCTCGCGCTTGCAGTAGCTCTGTTGGTCTCGTGCTCGTCATCCCAAGAGGTGAAGGAAGAGACCACGGCGAAGGGAGGCGGCGCGCAAGGCGGCTCGGCAGGCAAAGGTGGACAAGGTGGCCTTGGCGGCAGCACGACCTCCAAAAGCGGCGGGGGCAGCGGCGTGGGCGGCCAGGGAGCGAGCGGCGGCGCTGGACTGGGCGGACAAGGCGGACAAGGCGGACAAGGCGGGCAAGGCGGGCAAGGCGGGCAAGGCGGTAGCCCGTGCCAGCTAGGAGTGGACCACGGGGCTGTTTCGGTGAAGGTGTTCGGCGGCAGCACGCACATCGTCGGCGCGACCGTGGACGCCAACAAGGACATGTACCTGACCGACGTGGGCGGCGCGCGCGTGTTCCGACTCACGGGGGCAAGCAAGTACAAGACGATTGAGAACGTCGTCACCTCCGTGCAGAGCCTCGGCACCGGAATCGCGGAGCTCACCACGATCGGTACCGACCTGTTCTTCGTCGAGACCAACAGTAACAAGGTCTACAAGATTGACCTCAAGAGCAGCCTTCCAGTCGTGGCCAGCGATGGCTTGGTGCTGGCAATCGGTGCGTTCACCTCTCCGGGAGGGCTTACCTATGACGCAGCGAACAACCTGTATCTGTCTTCTTTGTCAGACACCGATGGATTCGTGTCCAAGATCTCGCCGGGCGGTACGGTCTTTCCCCTCAAGTTCGCAAAGATCAAGAGCAACTGGGCGACGATGACGCGGGACAACACGGCGCTATACGTGGCCCAGTCCAGCGATATCGCACGCGTCAGCCTCATGGGCGTAGTCGAGGTGTTGGTCCCGAACCTCAACCAGCCCGTGGGGTTGTTCCATGATGCGGGCTCGCTCTACATCGCAGACGGCGCAGGGGTGCATCGCTACGACATCGCGAACAAGTCGGTAGCGAACATCATGGCCCGCAACGAGGTGGCTGACCTCGGTGTGCTTCGCGTGCTGCGAATCGATGGAGTGATCTACGTCGTATCGACCGTGGGACTGTGGCGTCTCGAGGACAAGTGCTCGCCAGGGTGAACATTGACAGCCGCCGCGACTTCCACCTAAGGGTGCTCTGGCCCGCACAGCGGGCAGAATCAAAAACAGAAAAGTTCCAGCAGTCACGCTTCGGCGTGCAAGAGGGAAGCCGGTGTGAGACCGGCACGGCCCCCGCCACTGTAACCGGGGACAAAAACAAAAAAACAAAACGTCCCCCCCGCCCGGGTGCGGCGGCCACGGGGCACCCGGGGGGCCCCCCGGCGCGGCCCCCGCCACTGTAACCGGGGACAAAGGCGAGACAACGCCACTGGGCACGACGCATGCGTCACGCTTGGGAAGGCCTCGCCGGCGGATGAACCGGGAGTCAGGAAACCTGCTGTTGGAAGCGCTCATAGTCTCCGGGTAGGGAGACGCGGCAGCATCGAGCAAGCCGTGTCCTCCGACGCGGAGCCATCAAGGCGCGGGCAGGCGCCACCGGAGGAACATCGATGCACTCAAGAAAACCAATCACCCGCGTAGTGTGCTTGCTGTCGACAGCCACGCTGAGCTTGCTGGCGTTGACCGCCTGCACGACCGGCGACGAAACCGAGCCTGCGACCACCACAACGAGCAGCGGCACGGGCGGCGGCGGCGGCCAAGCGACTGGCGGCGGTGGTGGTCAAGCGACTGGCGGCAGTGGCGGCAGTGGTGGAGCCGAGACGCCGGTCGTGTGCCTCGATGCAGATGCACATGACGCGGTATTCATGATCGAGGACGCTAGCCTGTGTGTGGTGGCCATGTACACCGCGCCCATCGAAGTTGGGCAAGACGCCAACTTCTACACGGCAGCACCGAGTTGGGGACGCCACGGCGGGCCGCTCATCGTGAAACCAGGGCCGATGGGCAACCCGGATCAGGTCACGCTCACGCGCCTGACGCCACCTGCCATGAGCGGCGCTGCGATGACCGCGGCGACCACCGAGGTCGACCTGAACGCGGGCGGCACCTTCTTCCTCGGCTC
>CAZRGL010000738.1:0-4603 GCA_964599485.1 uncultured Polyangiaceae bacterium | reverse complement strand
TCGAGCGCCCAACGGGCGCCCAAATGACTCGAGCGCCCAACGGGCGCCCAAATGACTCGAGCGCCCAACGGGCGCCCAAATGACTCGAGCGCCCAACGGGCGCCCAAATGAATCTAGATCCCCTGGGGGTTTTCTAGAATGTGGGGGGCTTCCATCGTGCAGTACACGACCGGGTTGCCGATGTTGGGATAGGCCTTGAGGACCTCGCGGGCGAGCTCGTTGCAGGTTGCGCCATGGCCGCAGTGGGCCACCGTGGCGCTGCCGCCCTTGGCGAACGTGAGATCGAAGACCTGCAGCTGGAAGCTCTGGGAGTGACCGCGCTCATAAACGTCGCTCTTCCAGTGGGGGTGCCACCTGACGACGCCTTGTACAGCCTCTCGGCTGGCGGCATCACCGGGCGCGAGGATCGCCCAAGCCGTGACGCAATCATCCTTGGCGGTCGTAACCGAGCCGCCCGCAGTGCTGGGCGTTGCCACGGTGAAGGTCGTAGCAGCAGCGCATGCAGCCATCACAATTGCGGATTTCCAAATTCTGTTCACGGATCCCCTCCTGGAGCTCAGTCATCGGTGAGATGGTTTCTGATGAGACGAGCCCCTTTTAGCCGGCTTGGGCTGCTGTGTATATGCCGGCGAGATGTTGGGCTCAGGGCGCGAAGCAAGCCGGTGGCACCACGACACGACCCTTGAGGGTGCTGCCGATGAGCGCGCCGCTGCTGAAGTAGGTCCCCGTGTCTGAATCTGGCAGGATGTCGTAGGTATATTCGCTCTGATAGGGCACCACGGTCACTCGTGTCACGTTGACGCCGTGCAAGCTGTCGCCCGGCTTCAGATCGCCGATGCTTCGACCGTCAGCGGTGGGGTGCGCGGCACTGATCTCGAGCTGTTTGCCATTGTCGAGCTGGATGCGTACGACTCGGTGATCCTTCACCGCCATGCGGTTGATCCGCGAGATGGGCACGGCTTTGACGATGCCGCCGTCGATGCTGTAGATCAGCTCGCCCTCGAGAAGCTCGGCGATGGGGCGCGGGCCTGTTGGCGTTTCGATGGGCGTGTCCGGCGAAGCGCATACGCAAGCGGGACAACCTGGAGGACAGCTACCCTGCGCGTCGGGCGGAGTGCACTTCGGTGGCAAGACAGGTCCCGAGGGCACCACACAGCAGAGCATGCCGATGTCGCAGCATTCGTTGCCGCAGCAGAACTTGGTCCCAATGCAGTTGGTTCCGAAACAGGGGGGCTGGGGCTTACAGGTGCCGTTGTCGCAGAAAGGGTTGCCTTCCGCGCAGGTCTTTCCGCACGTGCCACAGTTCTTGATGTCATTTCCCTTGTTGACGCAAAGCCCGTCGCAGCATTCCAACCCCATCGAGCAGCCCGGATTACAGTCTTGGCTGCTGCCGCCTGCGCCGGCTTGGCCACTCGAGCTCGAGCTGCCCCCTTGGCCGGCGACGCCACTGGAGCTGCTCGCTCCTCCGCCGGAGCTGGTGTTGCTGTCGGTGCCACTACTGCTGCTCGCACCAGTGTTGGTGCTGGTGGTGGCCCCGCCGTTGCCAAGGTCTGTGACTGAGTCTCCCCCGCAAGCGAACGAAAGCAAAACAACCGCACTTGCCCCAATCCAGTAAGTTTTCATGGCCCTAGTTTCGCAGTTCCAGCACGGTGCGAAAAGCTTATCCGGCTCAAGCTCGTGGACGGCGGGCCAGCGGAGACTTAGGTTCGAGGGGTGAAAGACCTCTACGCCGTGCTCGGCGTCTCACGTGGCGCCAGCCAGAAGGAAATCAAAAAAGCCTACCGCAAGCTGGCCTCGAAGCTGCATCCCGACAAGAACCCCGGTGGTGGCAGCGAGCAACGCTTCAAAGAGGTGGCGAGCGCGTACGACGTGCTCGGCGACAAGAAGAAGCGCGCCCTGTACGACGAGTTCGGAGCCGACTCGCTGCGGGCTGGTTTTGACGAGGAGCGCGCTCGGGCCATAAAAGATTTCGGTGGGTTTCATCGGTCGGCTCGTGGAGGTCGCGGCGGCGGCGCGACCGTCGACTTTGGGGATCTGTTCCGAGGCGCCGGAGGTGGTGGCGGAAGCATTGGCGACATGCTGGGCGATTTGTTCGGCAATTCGCGCGGCGGACGACAGCGCGGCAACCAAACCTCCCGCGGTTATGACTCCACCAGCACGGTCAGCATCGATTTTGCCGATGCAATCAAGGGCACCAAGCTCAAGCTGACGCCCCGCGGGGGCGGTGAGGCGATGACGGTGCGCATCCCTGCAGGGGCTACCGATGGCAGCCAATTGCGGGTGCGCGGCAAAGGGGGGCCGGGGCGCAACGGCGGTCCCCCGGGGGATTTGCTGCTCACCCTCGACGTCAAAGCGCACAAGCACTTCACCCGTGACGGCGACGACTTGCATCTCGAGCTGCCCATCACCATCGCGGAGGCTTATCACGGCGGTCAGGTCCCCGTGCCCACGCCGCACGGCGAGGTGAAACTCACCGTGCGCCCGCTTTCGCAAAGTGGGGACAAGGTCAGGCTGCGCGGCAAAGGTGTTCAGCGCAAAGGCAGCTCAGCCGGGGATCTCTATGTTCGATTCATGGTGAAATACCCCACCAACGAAGAGCGCGCGGTGTCAGAAGCAATCGAAGCACTCGGCAACCTGGTCGGCGATCCGCGCGAAGGAATCGAGCTGTAAGGGCATCAGTGCCGTCAATGCGACGTGCGCCCGCGTCTTCACCGAAGGAGTCGCGCCCTCGTACACGCCTGTTTCTCGTAGCAGCGTCGGAGAGGTTTGGGACCTGACCCGGACGACGCGCCTTGCTCGCCGGCCTCCAACGACGATCGGCTAACGGCCAACGGCTTGAATCAGCGGAGGCCTACCTAGGAAAGGTGGTTGGTGTTGTCTTATGTCGAAGATATAAGTTGGGAACCATGAACAGACGCCTCCTCGCAGTCTTGTCACCACTGGCCGTCCTGTTGGTGCTCGGCGCCTGCAGCCCCGCTGGGGGCTCCCTCGCAAGCGACCCAGACTGTCCGGCTGGAACCACGGACTGCAATGGCAGCTGCGTAGTGACCGACTTCGACCCGCTTCATTGTGGCGCGTGCGGTAGCGCTTGCGACAGCGACAAAGTGTGCGCCGCAGGAGTGTGCAGCTCGGGCTGCCCATCCGGCACCTTTGCTTGCAGCGGCTCGTGTGTCGATACGGCGAACAACCCGCTTCATTGCGGCACTTGCGACACCGTCTGCGCCGCCGGCGAGGTGTGCTCCAGCGGCCAATGCGCGTCGAGTTGCGGCGGCGGCACTACCGAGTGTGGCGAGCTGTGCATCGACAGCAACATCGATCCCGCCAACTGTGGCGCTTGCGGTACCAAATGCGCAGCCGGTGAAGTTTGCTCCGCAGGCTCCTGTGGTCTCGAGTGCGTCGGCGGCCCCACCAAATGCGGCGACTTGTGCGTCAACACCGATCTCGACCCCGCCCACTGCGGTCAATGCGACACCGCCTGCGCAATGGGCGAGGTCTGCTCGGCAGGCAGTTGCGGCATCGAGTGACTCGGCGGCTCGACCAAGTGCGGCAACTTCAGTGTGGACACCAACAAAGATCCGACCAACTGCGGCACCTGATCGAACACCTGCGCCTCCGGTGAGGTCTGCTCGAGCGGCAGCTGCCTGTTGCAGTGTCCGGCAGGGCAAACCAACTGCAGCGGCACCTGCACCAACACCGACTATGACCCGAACAACTGCGGATCTTGTGCCAACGTTTGCACGGGCGCATGTACTGCGGGCACGTGCGGTAGTGGCTGGCAATTCGTCGGCGTCGGCAATTCCACTTATGCCGGCACGGTGTCCTCCACGCCCATTGGCACCTTGCCCCTGGGCGCGACGAAGGTCGCCTTTGGAGTCTGGGCGGCCGAAAGCGAGGATTACAACGTCACCGGCGATCAAGGGAACTACACCATGACCCTTGGAGCTGCCTCCTGCACCCGCTCCGACGCGCCCTGGTCGTCCGTGGAAGGAGAGTGCATCGTCGTGCTCAACACGGCGGTCGACTTCCTCTACGACAACAACTACCCGAACTCTACGATCAGCGAGTGTGACATCTCGTTCACCGCGTCCAGCGGCGTCATCGCGTTCGCCGACACTTCGTCCAGTGAGGACTGTGGCTACGCGGTCTACGCGTACGTGCCCTGATGGTCCGGTGACCCGCCAGAGCTGACGGTACGCGCCCAAGCTTCGCGCGCACGGTCGCGACCGTTGCGGCAATGCTGGCTGGTTTGACCTCTTCAGCGCCTCGCACTGCTCTGGCTCCGAAGCTGCATTCGAAGTCGCGCGGTAGACCCTTGCAGAGTTGTGGAGACCCGATCTCTTTCGGGTTCTGGCCTCGCCTCGACTACTTCGGAATGGGCGTGGTCTTGGTCGGCGTGCCCGCTTCGGCGATCCAGCGGAAGTTGTCGATGAGGGTCGTGGAGTCGAGGACGCCGTCGCCCGAATCGTAGACCGCCCAGCGCAAGCTCATGGTGGAGGCTGGCTCGATCGGTGCCTTCGTGTTGAGCCAGCCGGTTGCGGCGTGGTCTTCTCCGCCCTGATCGTAGTCGAATCCGAATCCCGTCCCGATCAAGTCCACGTTGCCG
>CAZRGL010000737.1:0-4617 GCA_964599485.1 uncultured Polyangiaceae bacterium | reverse complement strand
ATCGCCATTGGACCCACCCATTGTTCCACGACACTTTGGTCGATCTACTGATGATCGAACGTGCGATTCAGCCGGGGGTGCTCGCCGTGATGGATGGCACTTTCGCTGGGGATGGCCCCGGACCGCGCTGCATGCTGCCCCACGTCAAGAACGTGATCTTGGCCAGCGCAGACCAAGTCGCCATCGATGCGGTGGCGGCCAAGCTGATGGGTTTCGACCCAATGCAGATCGACTACATTCGCCGCGCGCACGATCGCGGACTGGGTTGTGGCGACCCGCGCGACATCACAATCGCTGGCGATCAAGACGCTGCCGCCGAGAATTGGCACTTCGACGGCCCCTTCAAACGCATGACCTGGGCGTCACGGATGCAACACCGCATCTATTGGGGCCCTTTGAAGAAGCCCATCGAATGGTCACTCAAGACGGTGCTGGCGCCGTGGGCTTATCTGGCCAGCGTCGCCTACCACGACAGCTTCTGGTATCCGCTTTTCGCCGCCGAGCGCGTCCAGAACGTAATGGGTAGCGAGTGGGGTCGGCTGTTCCACAACTGGGAGCATTTGACTCCTGACGAGAGGGGCTTTGCCCAGGTGGGCGACGCGGCAAGCACGCTCAAACGCACCGGCCTCAAAGCGCTCGCCGGCTCGCTGCCCCTGCTTGCTTCTGCGCTCAGGGAAGCGCCGGAGCTATCTGCGTTGCGCCGCAGAAACCAGCACGGTTGATTTTCGATCGCGTCAGAACGGCAGGTCGAGCGCCCCACAGAGGAAGCTCACCAGCGGTGCGCTGGTCTTGCACAGCGACGCCAACTCTTTGCCGAAGTCGTCGGCGGTGACCTGCTTTTGGCTGAGCTTGGTGGAGGCGATGAAGTCTTTGCGCTTCAGATCCTCGATGAAGGGGTGCTCCTTGTCGAAGCCTGCAGGCGGGCGCTTGAGCGACTCACCGGCAAGGGTGAACTTGTCCGTCATTCGTTTGCCGTAAGCAGCGCGTTTCCAGCGCTTGGGATCAGCTGCGATCGCCTCGCGGATCTTGCGCGCACTGGCCGTATCGGGCCGCCAGATCCCTGCTCCGACAAAACAGTTACCGGGCTCGAGGTGCACGTAGAAGCCCGGTGCGTGGGCGTCCTTGCCGACCTCGTGGCGAAAATGCAAACCTGTGTTGGTCTTGTAGGGCGTCTTGTCTTTGGCAAAACGGGTGTCGCGATAGATGCGAAACAACGAACCGCCCGACGCGCGTGCTTCGGCCAAGAAGTGGGGGCTGATCTTCTGCAGGCGCGGCCCGAACGCGGTGATGAACGCGAGCGCTGGATCCTTGAGCACTTTCTCGTAGCGGGCCTTGTTGGCCTTGAACCAATCGCGGTTGTTGTTGGTCTTGAGAGCCTTCAAAAACGAGAACAACGCGGGTGAGAATGTTGCCATGCCGGGAGGCTAGCAGCGCCCCAGCACGATTTCTCCACCAAGCCGCTCCAGCGCGCTCATTTGGGCACAGGCTTGGTGCCCACCTCGACGCTCGTGCCAGTGGTGGCCAGCCACTTGAAATCGTCGATGAGGACGGTGGAGTCGAGGGCATTGTCGCCCGTATCCCAGATAGCGAAACGAATGCTGAGCAGCTCGCCGCCTTTGACGGGCGCTTTGGTCTCGAGCCAGCCCGTAGCCCCGGCGTCGCCGATGCCATTTCCCAAGGTATCGAAGCCGGTGCCGATGAGCGGCGCAGTGCCATCCTGACAGCCTTCGCACACTTCGAAGAAGGCGATGTTGACGCTGACCGGGTTGCTGTTGCCGTCGAAACAGATGTTGCCGTTCATCGAGCCAGCAGGCGGAGGACCAACCAGGGCGATGAACTGGTCGTTGTAGCTGCTGCAGACGAACTCTGGATACTCGTGGGTGTAGAAACTGAATGCAAAGGAGTAGCCGGTGGCGTTGGTCGGTGCACGCAGGTCGATTTGCAGCGCGATGTCGTCGTTGATTTCCTTGGAGCCAGCACAATTGGGTACGTCTTGCGGAAACCCGGCCGGCGCTTTGCCTAGTCCGCTGGCCTCGCAAGTGATGGCCAGACACGCATCGATATGCCCCGGCAACCGTGCCCTGCCCGTGGACAGCGCCAGCAAGCGCTCACCGTTGCGCGGCGTTACGTTGTCGCCAAAGCCCGGCAAGATCCCGACCTGCGGCCCGGGACTGAACATGCTGCCATCGGCGCGCACATAGCGCGCGTCGATCAGTCCGTAACGCTTGCCAGCTACGTCACGCTGAAAGCACACGTCCGCAGCTCTAGCGCCCTGCAAAGCGGCCCCACTTTCGAGAGCCAAGCCCCCATCGCAACCAGGCAGCGCCTCGTCGGTCTGGCCATCGCAGTTCTCGTCGGCGGGATGGCCTCCTTGAGCCGTGGGCACCTCGATGGCCCCCGGGTTGACGCTCGGATCGCAGTCGTTGCAGTCGCCCTGCGCAGGAGTGAAGCCATCCTTGTCCCGATCCTCCGAAGCGCCACCGATCACGCAGTCCGAAGCTGCCCCTCCGCCTGAGCCCGGCTCGAAGCCGTCGAGCTGCTCTTGGCCTGTTTTGCCGCCGCCTGCTGCCTCGTCGTCGAGGTGGGGCTCAGCGGCTGCCGAGCACGACACGGCCGCCAACATCAGGGCGCCGCTCAGTAAAACCAGCTCGCCGGTCGCGGTGGATGGTCTGCAACTGGATCGTTTTCTTCGCGAAGTCATGTCTTTGCTCCTCGGGCCGCGACGGGGCGCAGGCCGGGTGGGGTGGGGTCGGGAAATGAGGTCAGTCTGTTGGACCCGCGACGCGCTGCACGTGGGCAAGCCGACTTGGAAATGCTGGCTCACGGCGAGCTGTCTTTGGCGGCGGGGGGCTCGACGGCCTGCTCGAGACGACCAGACGCTTGATCCCGAACCTTCCGAATCCGGCCTCGACTTCGACGCCGGGGTCGGGGCGCGATTGCCAACATCGCCGCCCCGCTCAGCAAGAACAACTCGCGCGTCAAAAAGCGGGATTCAGAATTGCTGGGTCGGTCTTTTGGCGCAGACATGTCGATGCTCCTCGGGCCGTGATTGGCCGCGGGCCGGGTGGGGTTTGGCACGGGTGTTTGGAAGGGCGATCCATCTGTCAGACCCGCAAGACGCCCAGAGGGGCAAGCCCACCTACATGCCTGGCCACCGCTGGGGCCTGCTGCGTGTTTGCCTCGCAAGGCCTCGTAATGTGGTGAATTGCACTACATCCACCCACTCCTGAGGCACCACAAGCTGGCAGGCGCCACAACAGAGCAAGATTCCGCTGACCTGAGAGCAACAATTCGCTGACCGTACGAGGCGCGCCTGCGGTACCCTTCAAGTTGTTGCACTCGTGCGCACACGAGGGAGGATTGTCATGAGCGAAACCAAAAGTTTCTTGAGTCGGAAAGTCATCATCGGACTCGCTGTGGCCGGAGTGCTCGCCGTGGCGGGCGCAGGTGTCGTCGTCGCCAAAATGAACCTCTCGGGTGAGAAGGCCAGGGCATGCGGAGGCGGTTGGTGGCCCGAAATCCAGATCGACTACCGGGTCCAGGGCATCGCCCGAGCGGAGAAGCAGCTCGCAGCGGGCAAGTACCACGCGTCGGCCGGCTCGGTCATTCGCATGATCCCGCACATCAAAAACTACCGCGTTGCGCAGAGCGACTTGATCATCAACCGTTCGCTGCGTGTGCTCGCGGTGTCGATGACCCGCACGCGCGGTGACCTCACCAAGATCAGCAAGGAGCTTCCGCAGGAGCTGCGCGAATCCTTCGTCGGCGCCTCGGAAGAGGATCGCAAGGCCAATCTCGTGTGGTCGGTGGGTGCCCTGAAGATGTTGCTCGACAAGAAGAAGGACAACCCAGCGCTCAAGACCGAGCTTGCCGAAGCGATGACGCTGGTGCCCGAGCACCGCGACGAAGCCAAGAAGATCCTCGAGGAGCTCGCCAAGAAGGATCTGCTAGGAACGGCTGAGGGTTATCGCGCCCTGGCCGAGCTTCGCGCCGCATCCAACGACGAAGAAGGCCGCACCGCCGCGCTCGACCGCTGCAAGAAGATGGCAAAAGACGCCGCGATCTGCGTAGCACCAGCCACCCAGAGCGCCGGCTCGAGCTGATCACCGACAGACGAGAGTCGTCCGGCTCAATCGTTTGAGCTCGAGGTCGTCCGAGCTCAGGGCTTGGTGGGCGCGAGCGGTCGAAATGACCCATCGCGCCCAATGCGTAGGGCTCTGAGGCTCGTCATCGAGCAAAGAAACAGCACGGCCACGTCGCGATCTGCAACCAGTTGGGCGCAGGTCAGCGAGCCGACCGCGCCGCCGCCGCCCAACGCATCGAGGACCACCTTCTCCTCGGCCCTCGCGATGGTGTTGGCCGCACCGAGCTTGATTCTGACGTCGAATCCTTCGGGCTCAATCCAAGCAACCAGCAGCTTGCCTTGCAGATCGATTGCGTCGACTGTTCGCAGCGGAGAACGGCCGAAGTCTGACAGCCAGGACGGGTGAGCGAAAGCCGCAAGACCTCCGTCCGGCACGACGACGCGTGCATTCGCCGGTGGATTGGCCTGCCAGGGCCGCACGCGCTCGGTTTTGCACCCGTCCGCTCCACAGTTAGTCCGAACCACCTGCACGG
>CAZRGL010000736.1:1804-4618 GCA_964599485.1 uncultured Polyangiaceae bacterium | reverse complement strand
AACGCGGGCATGCAGCACGCCGGCCAAACACATCCCAGTTGCCCAGATGTGACCCGCTCAGCGACAAAACGACAAACCCCGCGATGTCGCGGGGCTAGCTGGTACGCCCGGAGAGATTCGAACTCCCGACCCTCGGATTCGAAGTCCGACGCTCTATCCAGCTGAGCTACGGGCGCGTTGGGCGATGAGTAGCGTCGCCTTCGGTCAGTGTCCAGCACCGAGTCGGCGGTTCGTCTTTGGCTTTCCTCGGACGTCATCGGTCTTCGCGCAGCACATCGGCCACGTCCCAAGGCGTGGGCTCGCAGGCAGCCTTCTGTCGACAGGCACCGATCGGCTACTGGACGCTACCCGTATCGTGGTGAAAGTCCGTCAGCTCTTCACCGATCTCCTCGATCGGTTTGTCGCCCTCCTGGCGCGACTTGATCGGCAGCGGCACGCCGGACCCGGGCACGCTGGACCCGTTCGGTAGGACGACTCAGGATTTGGAGAAACGCGCTAGCAGCGCTGGGTAGCGGCGGGCAGTTTCTGCTTCGTCGAGCCGGTTGCCTTGCATAGCGATGCTGACGGCATGGGCGATGTCGAAGAAGTCGTCTTGGCCGGTCTTCTTCTCGTAGGCATCAGCAGGCGCGTTCCAGATGGCCGGTAGCTCGGCGGGCGTTCCTGGTTGGGCCTGATCGGCTGCGCGCTCGGCGTCGGCGAGGGCCGCCTCGAAGTAGCGCTGGCCTTGAGCAACCAGCCAGCCGACGAAGGCATCGAAACCATCGTCGTCGTCCGAAGCGTTGACGACGCGCGCTACGGCGACGAGCTCCCAGCAATACGCGTCCCTCACACAGTCTGAAAAGACGCGCTGGAACTCGAGAATTTCATCGACGCTGAGCTGGGCGAGCGATGACACGAGCCGCTCCTGTTGCTGCTTCGGGTCGTCTGAGCCGGCCTGCCGACTGTCCTCGATCAGCTGCCAAAATTGCTTGGTATCCATGGCAGTGCAATCTTCAGCATGGGCCTGCCGGACGCAGGCCGCAACCTGGTCGTGCGATTCAGGCTCAGCTCAGCCGACTTGGAGCGGCCTCATCGCCTCGGCTCCGGCCTCATTGCCGCTGGCCAGGCAATGAGAAGCGCGCCCGCAATGCGGCATGATCTGATCCACCGAGCCCTTTCTTGTTGTCGCGGACCACCTCGGCTGATCCCATCAGGTACCCCCCCGCAGCCGAGACCGCCAAATACAGGTGGTCGAGCGCCAGCTGCTGTCCGCCATAGACGAAGGTGCTGTCATGCCCCTCGGGCAGCTCGGAGGCCACGCGTTGCAGCTCGCCGTCGAGCTCGATGGCGTCAATCGGCGGCGATCCTGGCGTGTCATTGAGATCCCCACCGAGCACCACCAGCGCTTCTGGGTACTGGGCTGCGACTGTGGTCACGATGGCTCGAGCCGCCACCGCTTCGGCGAGCCGGCGCTCGGGTTGGTCATTGGCCTTCGACTTGAAATGGGCGTTGAAGACGACCAGCCGCTGGCCATCCAGCTCGAGATGAAGCTCGAGAAACTCCCTGGCGAAGGTGGTCGTGCCTCCATCAGGCAATGGCAAGAGCTCGTCGCGGTGGCGTCGCTCGAGCAGCAGCTTGCCAGCCGCAAGCACAGCCACATCCACCGTCGCCTGTCCGCCGATTTCGGCGTGAATCGCCACCGGGTAGCGCGGAGCCAGCCGCTGGCTCAAAGCGTCGAGACAGCCCTGAGTCTCGAGCTCCTGCAATAGCAGCACGTCGACATCGATGCGTTCGAGGGCCTCGGCGATCTGCTCCACCCGCGCCGCATATTCCGCCTCACTCGGCAACAGCTCCCAGCCGTCTGGACCGCAATCGCCGCTATCGCAGTTGGTATCGAAGAAGCGCCGCACGTTGAAGGTCGCCACCGAGACGCTCGCTGCCGCCTCTGTGCTCGTGCTCGACGAGCTCGAGCCCTGACTGGTGGTCAGCACGCTCTTGCCGTCGAGCCCCGAATCGGTCCTGCAGGCCGAAAGCAGCGCCAACGCCACGATGAGGGCGAGCAGCTGGTTGGGCGACATCATGACGACTGAAGCAAGTTAGCACGAGCAGCCCAGCCAAGTTCCAAATCACGGTTTTGGTGATTTCACGCGGGGATGGGCGCGCTATCCTGCGCGCATGAAGCGATGCCTTTGCGTTTGCCTCTTCATTTCGGCTTGTGGCCCCGCCCTACCGCCAGCCGATCAACCCGTCGCCGTAGTCGACGTAGAAAAACCGCTGCCCGAGACGAAACCAGAAAAGACGGCTGAGGAAATCGCGAAGGACGAGGCCCGGGAAAGGGCCCGAGCGATCGCCTCGGAGTTGGCCGAGCTGGATGTTGAGACGCTAGGCGCGCTAGGCGCCACTCCGCTAGATGATGCTCTCGTCGACGGGGCCGTGCCAACCGGTCTGCTCGACTCGAATGTCAGCAGCAGCTCAGGCTTGGGCGGCACGGGCGGTGTGACGCTCGGCACCGTTCCAACGAAGAACCCGCCAAAACCGCCAAAAGGCATTGTGCAGACTCAGAAGGTCAAGGTCAGTGGTGGCGCGGTGGCCAACGCCGGTCCCGTCATCGCTCGCATGCGGGGGCGTTTTCGCGCGTGCTACCGCCAGCTGCTGCGCACCGCGCCCCAGGCCGAAGGCAGCGCCAAGCTCGTGGCGCAGCTCGGCCCCAAGGGTCAGGTGCAGGCCGTCAGCGCCACGAGCGCCGCGGCGCTCAAAACCGTCACGCCCTGCTTCAAAGCTGTCGTGCGCGGTAGCGCGTGTTCCCCCCCGCCTGGCGGGGCGGCCGCCCCCCAC
>CAZRGL010000736.1:0-1794 GCA_964599485.1 uncultured Polyangiaceae bacterium | reverse complement strand
GCTCTGCCTCCACCATCACCATCCTCTTGAAGCTCGAGAGGAAGTAAGCCCTGACAGTCGCCGCCGTCATGACAAAGGGCTGAGCGCAGCTCAGCGACGCGGCGCAGGACGATGAGCCGCGCGGTACTTGTGGGCCGCTTGGTATTGGACCGGCTTGCCACGTTGAGGCGCATGGATGGCCCAACCATTACCGATGTAGATGCCCACGTGACCGGGCCGCCAGAGGATGTCACCGGGCTGCAGTCGCGCCATCGAGACAGCGGGCAACTTGCTGTGCTGTGCGCCTGAAGTTCGCGGGATGCTGACCCCCACCGAACGCCACGACGAGTACGTCAGCCCCGAGCAGTCGAAGCAGCTCGGTCCTTTGCCGCCCCAGCAATAGGGCCGGCCGAGCATCGATTGAGCAAATGCGGCCGCACGCTCTCCTGGGCTGTGCGGGGCGCCCCAATCGTTGGGCTGTGGACCGTAGGGCTGCGGACCGTAGGGTTGGAGGCCAAGTTGGGAGCCCCGATCGCGCCAATCGCGCTGACACCCGCCCAGCAAAGCCGCAACGAGAGCGACCAACAACAGGGCCAAATGTGCTTGCGCAGCGGTCGGCCGTTGCCGACCGCGCCTTGGGGCGAGGAGCATCACTGCACAGCTTATGATCTCGCCGCCGGCAGGCAAATGACGCTATAGGTCCACAGTATGAGCGCTGCCTCCAACAACCTGCGCGGGCTGCTCGCTGGCGGCGCCGCGCGTGAGCAAATCGCCGAGCATCTCAATGCCCTCGGCTCCCGAGAGCGGATGAATCAAGCGTTGAGCTTGTCGGGCAAAGAGCTGGGCCTGCTCTACGACGCCTGCGGCGGCGGGCCAGAGCTGACCCTCGAAGACATCGTGCCGACCGAAGTGCCCAACGAGGCCACCGTCATCTGGGAAGGGCGCAACTCGCTACCAGCCTTCACCAGCTTTCAGAAGCGTTTCGCCCGTGTCGCCGACGACCACGTGGTCGGTTACAACCATCAGACCATGTCGATGATCACTGGGCCGGGCTTCTTCGTCGTCCAGCCAGCCAGCGACAACGCCGACGTACCCGGCGAGCTGTACTTCGACTACACCTCCAAGCCCAAGAAGTTCCCGGCCGCTTGGCCAGCCTTCAAGCCCAACAACTCGGGTCTGTCCAACCTGGTTTACAAGAACATGAAGGACTACATGCGGGTGGTCGCCAAGAACGTCATGGTGGGCAAAGCCTACAAGAAGGGCAAGTCGCAGAACGCGTTCTTCTTGCTCTGCCGCCCCGACTAGGGCTGGGTCCTCTGCGCGCCCAACCCGCCCCCCCTCCTTGTTGCTCGAGGAGCTCAAGCGGACATGGCACGAGCTTCGTGGGGCCGAGCTGTCACCAGCGCGCGCAGCCGCAGCTGTTGCCCTCGGCTTGTTCATCGGCAGCCAGCCCATCTTCGGTTGTCACACACCGCTGGTGCTGACCATCTGCGTGTTGCTGCAGCTCGACGCAGCCATCGCATGGGTCGCCTCCAACATTTCCAACCCGTTCTTTGCACCGTTCTTGGTCAGCGCCGAGGTTCAGCTCGGCGGCTACCTCCACACCGGCGCTGCCCTGCCTTTCAATCCGGAAGCGGTGCGGCAAACTGGAATCGATGGCGTGCTGCTGTATGCGTTCACCGGCGCCCCTTTGATCGGAGCTGGCTTGGCCCTCGTTGGCGGGCTGCTCGTTTACATGGGCGTCAAACTGAAGCGACGCTTTTCGCCCGCAACAGCACGCAGCGGCTACCGCTTGCCTGACAACGCGCCGCCTTG
>CAZRGL010000735.1:0-4637 GCA_964599485.1 uncultured Polyangiaceae bacterium | reverse complement strand
GAGTCCGCGTCCGAGTCCGCGTCCGAGTCCGCGTCCGAGTCCGCGTCCGAGTCCGAGTCCGCGTCCGCGTCCGAGTCCGCGTCCGAGTCCGCGTCTGCCGTTTTGGCGGACTCAGTTGGGGTTGTGCAGCCTGCGGTGAGTAGGAGCACCCAGGCGCCTGTTTCGCTGGGGGAGGCGATTACGGAGCGGCGCCGCGAGATTGCTGCGATTGCGATAGTCGGAGGATTGTTGCTGGTGACGCTTTCATGGCTTTTGGCTCGCGGTGAGTCTTGGTTCGGGTCCTCAGCCGAGCCGAAGCTCGGGAGCTCGGCTGCGATTCAAACAGCTGTTCAGCAAGGCGTGCCGAGCGCGGGAACTGTCGAGACGGCTCGATCGACAGCACCTCGTCTTACTTCGGCGACCCAAACCGCGGCGATTCCTAGTGGCTCGGCAAGCGCCTCGACCGCGTCTTTGTCGAGCAGTGTCAGCGCGACCGACTCGGTTGCGCCGGCCACCACCAGCACAGCGCCGAACACGGTCACTCGGCCGCCCACTACCGGTCCTGTTACGGCAAGCCCGACTAGCACGCCGACGACCACGAACAGCGTTCGCAACATCGAAACGTCGAATCCGTACGCGAAACCCTGACCTGTCGATGCAGGTCAGTCCGCATGGCAGGGTCAATCGCGCAAGAGCTCGCGGGCGATGATCAGCCGTTGGATTTCGCTGGTGCCTTCGACGATGCGATGCAAGCGAACTTCGCGGTAGATGCGTTCGATGGGTAGCTCGCGCATGTAGCCCATGCCGCCGAAGATCTGCACGGCGCGGTCGGCGATGCGGCCGACTGCTTCGCTGGCGAAGAGCTTGGCCATCGAAGAGTAGTGGTTGACGCGAGGCTGTCGCTCGACCTGCCAGGCTGCTTGGAGGGTCAATGCTCGTGCTGCTTGTAGCTCAGTCGCCATGTCCGAGAGCATGAACTGGATGGCTTGCTGCTCGGCAATGGGCTTGCCGAACTGGATCCGCTGTTTGGCATAAGCGCGCGACTCGTCGAGCAGGCGTTGGGCCGCTCCAATCGACGCCACCGCCATGAGCACGCGGCCCTCGTTGAGGCAGCGAAGCGCGGTCTTGAAGCCGGTGCCTGGCTCGCCCAAGAGGTTGTCTTTGGGCACGCGGCAGTCGTCGAAGACGATCTCGGCTTGGTGATAGCCGCGCGGTCCCATCGTCTCTTGGATGCGTGATACCCGGAAGCCTGGCGAATCGCTGGCGACCATGAAAGCGCTCATGCCTTTGGCGCGCTTGGACGGATCGGTCAATGCGAGCACCGTCACGTAGTCGGCGCGCGGGCCGTTGGTGATGAAGTGCTTGAGACCGTTGAGCACGTAGGCGTCGCCATCGAGCTCAGCGGTGGTGCGGATGTTGGCCGCGTCGCTGCCCGCTTCGGGCTCAGTCAGAGCGAATGCAGCGATCTTCTCCCCGCTCGCCAGCTCGGGCAAGAAGCGCTTCTTCTGCTCTTCATTGCCGACCATCACCACACATTGGGAGCCGATACCGTTGTTGACTTGGATGAGCGCCCTGAAGGCCGAGTGCGCTCGGGTGATCTCTTCCAGAATGTGACAGCCAGACACTAGGTCGAGGCCCAAGCCGCCATACTCGGTTGCGATGAGCACGCCGAACAGACCCATCTGTCGCATCTGCTCAATCAGGCTCTCGGGGATCTCCCCCGTCTTTTCCAGCTGCACCTCCGCGGGGATCAGCTGCTTGTCCACGAAGTCGCGGACCGATTGTTTCATGGCGGCAAGATCAGCAGGCAGCTCGTAGTCAATCATCTCGATCGCGGATGCTGTCACCGGCCCCTTCGCGCCGCAAGCAGCCAGCCAGGGCGCTCAGCGTGGGCACATGACGGCTTCGGCAAACCAGGCTCCATGATGGATTCCGCTCATGACGAAACCGCCATCGGTTTGGGCCAGCGAAAGAGCGTATGCGGCCTTGTCGCTCAGGTAGTCCCAAGGGTAATTGCATCTGCGCCGATGCTGAGACTCGACTTGGCGGGATTATGAGGCCGTCTCGAGACCTGAAGTGGGCAGGTCGCGAAAAAAGACCTTCATCGAAGCGCAAATGCGAAACTCCCGCATCCGCCAGGCGTACTGTGCTCAGGCACGTCCTCCTTGAACACGGCGCCTCATCAGCGGATTTGCAGACCAGTGGTGGCGCCAGGCAGCGTGGTCAAACATAACCTAGCCAGTCATGTCCCAACCAATGATGAACAAGCAAACGATGACTGAACCACCCCGCCGGCAGTTCCGCCTGGCTTTTTCCCTCGCCGGAGCCTTGTTGTTGTCAGCGCTCCCGCCCCTCGGCTGTTCGGATGAGCCGTCCGTCGGCGTCGACGGTACGACCGTCGGCGGCCCTTGCAGCGACAGCGGTGATTGCGATGACGAATCCACCTGCATCCAGCTTCCCGGGCGGTACTTGTAGCGTGGCCTGCTCGAGTCATGGCGACTGCCCCAGTGGCTCGAAGTGCATCAGCAACAAGGGGGGACCTGCCTACTGAGCTGCGCTTCCGCCGCGGATTGTCGCTCCGACTACAAATGTGACGAAGAGAGCAACGAAGAGGGGGGCGGCCAGTCGATGGTATGCTCGGGCAAATGAGGTGAACGAGGCCCTAGAACGGCGTTGAAGGTCAGCCGGGCTGTGGCCAGAAGTGCATGCAGAGCTGCGGAGAGTCCGTCCTGCTGATCACTTCAGCGGGAAGTCGAGCATGGCGGGCTCGTGATCGTTGCCCCCCATGACATCGCATAGACCTCCCTGGGCAGCTGCGTGCAGGACGGAGAGCTTGTCGCTGCTCCACGTTGCGTCGGCGCCTGCAGCTAGCAACGCTTGGCTTACCTTTGGGTGACACAAAGGCATGCGAAGTAGAGCGGTGGCGCCAGTGTGCTCAGCGTGGGCACATGACGGCTTCGGCGAACCAGGCCCCATCATTGAGGATTCCGTAGCTGCCGCTCACGACGAAGCCACGTTCGGTTGTGACCAAGGCTTCGGCAGAACTGTGCGAGTCGCTCAGGTGCTCCCAGCGCACTTGGAAATCTTGGTCCAGGTGCAACAGCCACAGCGGGTGGTACACGAGATCGCTGGGCTGACGGCTGGCGTTTCCGACGAGCATCAGTGTGCCGTCAGGGAGCGCCGTCAGCTCGCGGAGAGACCCATAGTAGTAGCCGCCAATAATCTTGCGCCGCAGCTCGAGGCCATCGCCGCTGATGCGCAACAACAAGGGAAGCATGTCGGAATCGCTGACGACGACCAAGTCGCCATTCGGTAGCAGTGCGAGGTCCTTTGGCCTGGCTCTGTCGGCCTCGTAGCTGTTGTCCCAAACGACCTTCCCGCTCGTCGAGATACGAACCAGCCGGATGGTGTCCTCTTGCATGCTGTTTTTGCCTGTGGTCAGCCAGAAGACGTCACCGTTGGGTGCGAACACCGTTTGGTTGGGGCTGCCCCAGCCAGTGGTCGTGACGGGATAGCTGTGCTTCCAAACTTCGTTTCCGGACGAGTCCAGCCGGTGGAGGACCAAATAGTTGCTCTCGTCCAATGGGTCGCCAAGCCACATGGCGTAGGAAAAGAGGCTTCCACCACCGGGATGAGCAACAGCCGCCAAACGCAGGCGCAAGCCCGATTCGGGAATGAAGACCTTATTGCTGGTGAGCTGGCCGTTGGACTTGGCGAGCCCAAACCAGACCGCTGCAGGTGCTTGTTGCCCCTCGTAGACCGAGCCAGCGAGTACCAAGCTGCCGTCCTCGGCCCGATCGACTGAGTCCAAAGTGAGCACTTGCCCGTTGTCGCTAGCGTAATGGTGCTCAGCTAAGACCTCTCCGTACCTGTTCGCGCGAGTCAACACCGGTATGTTGGAGCTGGTCTTGGTCGAGCGCACGAGCCAGTATTCACCCCCGCCCATCGGCACCACATCATCGAATGTGAAACCATCGGGGTATCGGTTCGACCAAAGCGTCATCGGCGCGTCGCGGCAGGTGAGAGGCGGGCCATGCCCGTCCATGACTGCAATGCCGGAGCAGGCGGGCAGAACAACCAACAGCCACAATAATGCGAGGCTGCCAATAGGTGCTCGACCAGCCCCCGCGCCCTCTGACGCAGTGCTGTTGCTCGTGTACAGAATGCGCAAAACGTCCGCCATTTGGGTCACACCGCTCGGTCTAAGTCGGTTGGTGGTCGCGACCATGAGGTCTTCCTCCCGACGCATGCCGCCCAATCATGTCTGCTAGGGCAATTGGAATGGCGGCCAAAGAGTTGCACCACAGCAGTTTGGCCGCGGGCAGCCTCGCGGCCAGGGCGCTCAACGTGGGCACATGACGGCCTCGGCGAACCAGGCCCCTTGATGATTTCCGCTCATCACGAAACCGCCATCAGTCTTGGCTAGCGATAGGGCAATTCCGGGGTCGTCGCTCAGGTAGTCCCAGCGCACCTCGAGGTTGCTGTCGAGTAGCAGCATCCACAAGGTCCGCCCGAAATAGTCTGGCCCGTGCGAGCCGCCGGCGACCATCAGGCTACCGTCGTCCAGGATGGTGCAGGTATCGAACACTCCACTGCCAAAGCTGAAGAAACACATGCGCTGAACCTCCTCCCCATCGCTGCAGAAACGCAATAGGAGC
>CAZRGL010000734.1:0-4640 GCA_964599485.1 uncultured Polyangiaceae bacterium | reverse complement strand
ACTGCATCGTGCTATGCAATACGGGCTTGCTTATGAAGATATCGCCTACTGGAAGGCGCGGCGGGGCACTTGTGCGTCGGCTGCTGGCGCCTGTACTTTTCAGCACATTCTTGTTCGCTGCGGCCGCGGCTCTGTCGT
The DNA here is from genome assembly GCA_964599485.1 of uncultured Polyangiaceae bacterium. Lineage (GTDB taxonomy): Bacteria > Myxococcota_A > Polyangia > Polyangiales > Polyangiaceae > JAPYTK01. Next base: position 4,502 of record CAZRGL010000734.1, on the reverse strand, counting down.
CCTGCGGCTGTGACAGGAACACCGTCTTCCCGGTCGATCCCGTCGTGTACGAACAACTTCAAGGGCGCTACGGCTCTGAGGCCTTGCCGGTGCGCGAGTGCGAGAAGATCTGCGCAACGCACCACTTTGGCGCCACCGGTCAAGAGGGCGCTGGCGGCGACGGTCAAGGCGGCGCAACCACCGGCACAACCACCAGCAGCACGACTGCCAGCGCCACGAGCAACCCGGCTGTGTACCCGGCCGAGACCTCGGCCATGCAAGCTGTTACTGAGTGCTTCTTGACCACCATCAATTGGCAATTGCCGGCTGTATCGTGCACGGGCGATTGTTGGTGAGGTGGGCCATCGGCGTGAGTGCGCTGCTGGCTCTGTCGACGTGGTCGGCGCTCGCGACCGCCGGTGACTTGCCTTGCATCTTCAAGCCGCAGCCCAACTGCGAGATCACGCCCCACGTCGAGCTCGGGATGGGCTGGGGTGAGAGCTACGGTGATGTGGGTTGGCAATGGAGCTATCGGGGCTTCGTGGAGGTTGGCGTGCTGAGCGCCACTGATCTCAGCACGGACCTTCACTGGGGAGCTGTTGTCGACGTGGGCTTCGATCTCGGGCGGGTCACCGACGGCTGGACCGTGAGCCCCAAAGTCAAGACACGCTACTGGCTCGGTGGCAGCCCGGTGAACCTCGATTGGGCCATCGGTCCTACCTTCGAGCGCTATCAATACCCCCAAGGGACCGATTCGGGCACGCGCTTGGGCTTGACCACCGACCTGTCGCTCGGCGTCTACGGTATCGTCAATGTCTACGGCTCGGTCGGTCGACTTCAGGACTACGGAGGTTACGGAGACAGCGAGATACGGCTACTTGCAGGCGTTCGCGGAACCATGGTGATGTGGGGCGCAATCCTCTGCGCGCTGTCGGGCTGCCGTCGCTGAGCAGAGCGAACTTTCGAGACAGCGCCGAGCACAAAACCCCGAAACGTGGTATCCAAGAATCTAGTATTCACACGGGGACGCACAACCAATCGCGTCCTGTAATCAAGACACTTATTTTTGCCAAGCCATGGGTCACTCGACCCCAAAGAGCGAGGCGCCGGGACCGGATGTGGAGCCTGAAAGCGGCCCCAACATCGACGACTTGACGCCCGCGCCGCGCCGCTACCAGGTCATTTTCGACCAGAAGAACATCGATCCCGATGTTCGCAAGGTCGTCCGCCGCTTGGTGCGCTACGGACACGAAGCCTACTTGGTGGGCGGATGCGTGCGCGATTTGCTGCTCAACCGGCGACCCAAAGACTTCGATGTGGCTACCAGCGCCCATCCCGAAGAGGTGCGGGCGCTATTTCGCAACTCTCGCATCATTGGCCGGCGCTTTCGTCTGGTTCACGTGATGTTTCATGGGCGCAAGGTCATCGAGGTGGCGACCTTTCGGCGCAATCCCCAGCCCGGCGACCTCGACGGCGCCTTGATCCGCACCGACAACATTTTCGGGGTGGCGCACGAGGATGCGCGCCGTCGCGACTTCTCGATCAACGCTCTGTTCTACGACGTCGAGAACGACAACATCCTCGACTGGGTGGGCGGGATGAAGGACATCCAGCGTCGTGTCGTACGCACCGTGGGCGAGCCGGAGCGGCGCTTCCGCGAGGATCCCGTGCGCATTCTTCGTGCGGTGAAGTTCGCCGGGCGTCTGGACCTGGGGATTCTGCCCGAGGTCTACGACGCCATGGTCTTTTGCCGCGAGACCTTGAGGCTCTCGGCTCGGCCGCGGGTGGCCGAGGAGATCCTGCGCTTGTTGCGTGGAGGTGGGGCGCGACGCAGTGTCTACATTGCTTGGGAGACGGGTGTGCTCGATGTTCTGTTGCCGGAGCTCGCTGCGCTGCTCTACGACGCCGACGGTGATGACACGCCCGGAGCAAGAGTTTGGCGGCAGCTGTCGTTCATCGATCGGCGCCACCAAAGCGGGCGCCCGCTCGACGACACCGTGCTGTGGACCTTGCTGCTACTCGAAGCGATGAAGGAATCCTGTGAAGGGCAGCGCGATCGGGTCGGTGCTGTGAGCGATTTTCTCGATCTGCTGATTGAGCGACTCGCCATCACCAGACGCTGTGCTGATGGGATGCGACGCATCGTCGGCTCCCTGCCACGTATCCAATCAGGCCGGGCAAGCCGCCACATGCGCTCGGAGACATTTCCACTAGCCCTCGATGTCGCCGAGGCCGACCGAGCGGCCAGCGGCCAGTCGATTCATCCCATCACCGCTCTGCGCGCGGCTTACGAGTCGCGTCTCCACAACAGTTCCCGCAAGAAACGCTGAGCGCACTAGTACCTAGATCGTCGATCGCGGTCCTCAGCACGAAGGCAATGATGAACCAGTTCACACACCCACGCTTTGTGCTGTTTGCGGCACTGGCTAGCTTGCTCGCTTGCGCGCCTGCTGTTGAGCCGCCGGTTTCGCCCGGCCAGTGCAAGTCCGCTACGCCTCCCCAATCATCCGCCGCCTCGACTTCGATGCGTCTCGGTTCTGATCGCGTCGTGGCCGAATGGAAGGGCGGCAAAATCACTTATGGCGAGTTGCTCAACGCCGAGCCCAAAGGCTTCGCAAAGCTGCAAGTGGCCCAGGCACGTCACTGGTACTTGCAGGAACAGAGCACGCTCAAGGACATGATTGCCGGGCGGCTCATCGCTCAGGCGGCTGATGCCGCTGGAAAGACGAAGCGGGCCTTTCTGCAATCGGCCATAGGCGTCATCGAGGTCAGCGACGCGGAGGCCAAGGCCCTGTACGAGGCTGAGGGGCGAAAGTCGGGCGAGTCCTTCGAGGCCCTGGAGCCGCAGATCCGGGGCCACATCCAGCAGCAGAAGTTGCAGGCTGCGTTGGCAGCATTGATCGGCCGCCTACAGAAGGACGCACAAGCCAAGCTCAAGCTACCGGTGCCGCCCCACGTGCCGGTCAAACTGGATCTCGAAGGAAGACCTAGCAAGGGTGCTGCCGACGCGGCGGTCACCATCGTGCTCTTCGAGGACTTTCAATGTCCCTATTGCTCGACGATGGGTCCGGCCTCCGACAAGCTTCTGAAGGCTTTTCCGTCGCAACTGCGCGTCGTCTACATGCACTACCCGCTGAGCTTTCACAAGCAGGCCAAAGGAGCTGCGGTTGCGGCGCAGTGTGCCAACTTGCAGGGAAAATTCTGGCCAATGCACGACCAGCTCTACGCCAACCAGAGGAAGCTGGTCGGCACCGCTGCTGGAATGAGGCCGCACGCCGAAGCTGTGGGACTCGACTTGGCGGCGTTTGACAAGTGCATGACCGAGCCTGCTGCGCGGCAGCTGGTTGCGGACGATATGCAGCAGGCTGAAAACGCGGGCGTAGAAGGAACGCCGTCGGTGTTCATCAACTCCGTGCCGACCGACGGGCTACCCAGCGTTGCCGAGCTGCGCTTGATGATGCCCTGAAGGAAGGCTCGCGCGATGCCCCTACATGGAATTTCGAGTATTGAGACAGCCTCCAAAACCCTGGCTTGGGACGCTCCCGGGAGGTCCGTAGGGGCATCTCGGGCGGTTTATCCCCGCCCGTAGCTACGCGAAATGCTGCCGTTGCGGGCGGGGATGTCGATTTCAGAGCGCCCCTACGACCCGGACACGGACGCGGAGCCGGACTACGGCTTGATGGCGGCCTTTTCAACGATCACCGCGTAGGTGTACCCAGCGCCGAAGTCCTTGTTGGTGGATACCGTTCCTTCGATCAGCACGGTTTGACCAACGGTCGGTGTGTCCTTGGTGGTGACCACTAGGTCGTTATCCTTGCCCTCGTCGCTGCCGGTGCCGTCGCGCACATGAAGAAAATTTCGGTCCAGGATGCCGTCGGTCCGCTTGGTCACCACGGCTCGCAAGCGCACCTGTTTGCCGCTCAAGGCTGCGGCGTTCTTGAAAATCTGGCTGACCGTGTGAGCGTCTGCGCCGGTTGCCGGTTTCACGTCGCCTGCTTTCACCGTCGGCGGTGCGGGCTGGTCCGCTGCCTCTCCGGCGGCCATGCCGTGGCCACTCGGCGGTTGACTACCCATGCCATGACCGGCTGGCGGAGCTGCTGAGGGTAGGCCGGTCGAGAGCGTTCCGAGATAGAGGAGCTTGAACTTGCGCTTGAGCGCATCGCTCGGGAAGTCGTGCATTTCCATCGCGTCGGCCACCCGGATCTGGGTGCCCACTTTGATTTCCGAAGTGGGTACTGCAACCCAAGCTTCATCGCCGTTGCCGCGGTCGATGCGGGCGTAGGTGTAGCCCTTCTCGGGTACCTGAATGACCTCGAGAACTTTGCCGCCAACGACCTTGCCCTGGCCCGGTGCCGCGGCGCCATGGTCGGCGCCGGGAGCGGCTCCAGGATGATCAGCGCCCGGGTGACCTTGGGGCACTTGGCCCGCCGGGTCGCCGGCTGGTTGTTCTCGAGTGGCCTTTGATGTGCCGCCGCTCGGTATGAACGCTGCCGCGATGCCAACGCCCACCGCTAGGCCGAAGG
>CAZRGL010000733.1:0-4698 GCA_964599485.1 uncultured Polyangiaceae bacterium | reverse complement strand
GAAGCCCTGCAAGCGGGTGATATGCGCGAAGTAGCCAATCTTTTTGCCCGGCCGGGGAGCGTCGATCTCAACGAACAGCTCGTGGTGGGGCGTCCAGCGCGTGAACGCGAGCTGTGGTGGCTCCTTGTCGGCCTCACCATGACATCGGCCCGGGCTGTCTTCATGACCATGTCGCTCGTGGCCGTGGCCGTGGTCCGAGCCACGCTCGTCGTCGTCGCCGTGCCCGTGCTCGTGGCAGGCCGCCAGCCCCCACAGCAGGGCCAAGCAGCCCACGACCGCGCCGAGGTGAGGGCTCGTCACCGCCGGCCCCCGCAGAGCGCTTGCAGCCGCGGCTCGACCAACCGGCCCGACGCCCCCATCAACGCGAGACGGGCCTCGGCGATCGCCGCTGCCGACTCGATTCGCGACAGCTCGGCCGCGAGCACCTGGCGCTGGGCCGCGAGCACGTCGAGCAGCTGGGCCTCGTCGGCCAGGTAGAGCCGCTCGGCGTCTCGCGCCAGCTTGCGAGCCGCCTGCAGCACCTTGGCGAGCCGACCGGCGCCCGCCTCGAGCGATTGCAGCCGGGTGGCAGCGCGGGCACGCTCGGCCTTCAGATACCGCTTCGCGCGCTCCGCCCGAGCCCGCGCGAGAACGCCTTCGGCTTCAGCCCGACGCGCCTGTCCTTGGCCGTGATCGAAGAAGGTGAGCGGCACCCCGAGGCTGAAGCTAAAGCCGTGCCTCACATCGCGGGTCGCCCCGGCGACGTTCCGGTAGCCGGCGAACAGATCGAGCTCCGGGACCCAGCGACGGCGCTCGGCCCGCGCCTGAAGCGCCGAGACCCGGGCCCCTGCCCGCAGCGTCGCCACCCGTGGGTGCTCGCCCTCCCGCAGCGCTGGGCGCCGGCCTCCGGCCCACGCGTGGTGCGAACCGTCGAGGTCGACAGCTGCTCCCAGCACCGTTTGCAGCCAGACGCGCTGCGACGCGCTCTGCGCTTGCAGTCGTGCCACCTCGGCCGCCCCGAGCTGGGCTTGCAGCTGCAGCCTGCGCGCGTCGTAGCGGGCGCTCTCGCCGCCCTTTTGCAGCCGTCGGAGCTTGGCAAGCAAGGCCGCATAGGCCCCAAGTCGCCGTTGCTTGACGGCGAGCCGGGCGCGATCGGCGGCCGCGCGCACGAAAGCTCGGCGGAACGCCAGCGCGGCCTGCAACCTCTCGCCGACCACCTCGAGCTCGCGCTGGGCCCGCCGTGCGGCGGCCACGTCCTGCAGCAAAAAGCGCCGCCCCCCGGTGCCGAGCGTGACCTCGAGGCCGACCACCGTCTCGTTCTCTCCTTCGGCGCCGAAGACGCGCTCGTGGCCGGCCACGAGCTTGGGGTTGGGCCACACGTCGCGCTCGGCCTGTTCGGCCGCCGCCACCAAGCCCCGCCCACGAGCCACCGCAGCGTCGGGGCCTTGCCGACAGAACCGACCGGTGGCAGCCGCCTCGTCCAGTCCTTGGGCGGTGGCATTCAGGCTCGTCGTGAAGGCCAGCGCGGTGGCGACCAGCCCCATCAGAAGCCGTCGGATGGCAAAAGCCGACCACCAATCGGTTTTTCTCGTGCGCGTCGTCAATCGAGGCATTTTGGGGAACTTCCTCCTCACAGGAGCAGCGTCAGCACGTGCTCGATGGCGTTGTGGATCGGGTAGCAGGCCAGCCCGAGCAGGAGCGCGACGAAGAGCGCGGTCGAGCGCGCACGCCAGCGCGAAACCGGAGTCGGCTCAGCCTCCAGCAGGGCCTCGACGCGCTGCGTGGTGCTGCTGCGGGGATCGGTCAGGGCGAGGGCCAGCGAGGCGGGCACCGGGGGCGCCAAGCGCCGCGCAGCGATGATGGCGCTGCAGAGGCTCAGCCGATCGCCCAGCTGCGCCGCTGCCTGCTCGTCGGCGCGTCGCTCGAGGGCCAGGTCCAGCGCGCGCGTGAGGGCTCGCCCGGTGTGCGGCAGGTGCAAAACCGCCAGCCCGGCCGCCGCCAGCTTCAGCAACCCGTGCCGCTCCAGGGCATGGCAGCGCTCGTGAGCCAGTGCAGCCTGCAGCTCGTGCGGCTCGAGCGCGCGGGCCAGCCCGGTCGAGAGGAAGATCGCCGGACGCCACAGGCCCCCGGTGAGTGAGATCGCCAAGGGCGAGGACACCCAGTGCACGCCGTCGCGCTCTTGGGCGACCGCCCGTAAGGCGGCCAGCTCCCGGCGCCCGGCGGCGAGCAGCGCCACGGTACGCCCGACGGCTAGCGCAACACAAAGCCCAGCCACCGCACCGAGCGCGGCCATGAGCATGTAGGGCGCATTGGACGGGACGTGCCCAGTGCACAGGTGGAGCGCAAAAGCGGCGTGCGAGTTGCAGTGTGCCTCGATCAGCCCCAACTCCGCGAGCAGCGACGGGGAAAAACACGCCGCGGCCACCGCCAAGGCGGTGAGGAGCGGCGCCGCGAGCGCCAGCCACAACCCTAACGTGCGGCGGCGCAGCGCACCCGCGGTGAGCCACGGCCCCCAGCGGGGCTGCGTGAGACGCAGCAGCAGCGCCACCAGGCCGGCGAGCACAAGCCCCGACGAGCTGCTCGAGAGCAAAAGCATCAGCCAGCCGCTCACTCGTCAGCCCCCTGCTGGCGGTGGCGACGCCGAGCCGCGACCATCGCCTCGAGCCGGGCCAGCGCCTCTTCGCCCTCTTGCTCCGCCAGGCTCACGAACGCGCTGAGCATCACACTCGGCTCGGGTCCAGCCAGCTGCTCGACGACCTGACCGATGACTTGGGCGCTGAGCTGCTCGCGGGTCACTCGGGTGTCGTACACGTAGGCGTGGCTCACCTTCTCGCGCGACAGCAAGCCCTTGCGATACAAGCGCTCCATGGCCGACTGCACGGTGTTGAGCTTGATCCCGCGTTCCGCCCCGAGGCGGCGGTGCATGCTCTTGACGTCCGAGGGCCCGTGCGACCACAGCCGTTCGAGCACGGCGCCTTCCAGCTCGCCGATGACGAAGCCCATCGACCCAATATCGCCTGCGAAAAACCGGTCGTCAATCGGTTTTCGACGGCTTCCGCTCGGGGCCTGCGCCGGCCAACCCGCGCTGCGACTCGTCGCGGCTCAGCCCGCGCCCAGCAGTCGCGCTGCTGCAGAGAACTCGGCAGACATCGGTCAACGCAACCTTTCGCAATAGCTCGCATCCCGGCGCCTTCGTCAAATCCACTCACCCCGGCTTTTCCTTTTGTGGCTGTGATCCGCTTGCGCGGGGGGCTCGACGGCGTAGGGACGCTTGGGTAGGAAGGCAACATGTACCGCGTAGCCGATGGCAAGCCCTCGCACGCGCTCATCGATGTCGATGAAGAGGTGCTGCCTCAGAGTTGTGCGGCGGCTTTCTCGGCGTTCGAGCAGGAGCTGCGCAGAATCTCACCAGCCGCCCCTGAGCACGTCGACCTCCAAGTGGCCGGGGCCGCTGTCGAGCGCTTCTATCCGAACTATCCAGCGATGGCTCAAGAGAGCATGGGCTGGGCGGTGGCGACGGGCTGCTTTGTGTGGCTGATGGGTGTCGGCGCTGTTTGCGTTCCCGGTGCGCTGGCGCTGATCGTGGTGCCAGAGAGGCTCTGGAGCCCATTCTTGCTGGGCGTGCTGGCGCTTGGCATGCTCGGCTTCGGCTCCTGGGTTTTGCGCGGCCTCTTGCGCACCGCTCGGCAAAACCGCGTCAAGCGCGCGGTCGCAGGGAGGATCGGCTACGGCTCGTACATCCTGCAAGATGCGTTGGTGATGCGGTCAGCAGCAGGCTGCTCATACATTCCTCGGGATGTGGTCCGCGAAATCAAGGTCGAGCGATTTGCCGCCCATACCGCTGGCGGCCATCGAGGACCCAGCCGCTCGGTGGGTCCCGAATCGAGCGTGACCGTCGCCCACGCAGATCTGAAAGGCGAATGGGTCGACGCGCCCTTCTTGCCAGGCAACGTGCCCGGGCACGAGCCCGAGGTGGCCGCACGATTGCAGGCATGGCTAGGGCGTGACCCAAACGCTGTGGCCGATCCCAACTTCGGCAAGCTCGCTGCCGGCGACTTGCACAACCAGGCCTACGCCGCGGCCTGGCGCGGCTTCAAACGTCGACGGCTGGTCCTGTGGCTGACGCTGGTGTTGCCCATCACGCTACTCATCGTGGGCTTCATCATCTCGAGTGAGACGATGGAGGCGCTGTCGTGGCCCATCGCAGCAGTCATCTTGCTGCCACCGCTGATTGCCTGGCCGTGGCACGACCGCTTCAAGTGCCCACGCTGCGCTTGCTCACCGCGGCAACCGCTCGCCTCGACCGATATGTCGCGATGCTTGCACTGCGGTTTGCCCATCTACACCGAACTGCCCGGTTAGTCCGAGCTCATCGCTGGGCACAATTGGAAGGTGAAGGGCACGAAAAGCACGATGTAGCGAAACCTGCGACACCAAGATAGGTTGGTAGACGTAGTTGCCTCGTAGCCGCGACGTCATGCCCTCCCACACGATGATCGCCACCATCAGGCCAAGCCGAACAGGAGGATGCTGTCGTGTGGTTCAAATACCGAGCAACCAAACTAAAACAGTCCCTTGGGGGCGGCGGGGGTGGCCGCGACCTGGGGGGCGAGGAGCTCCGCCGAGGCGGGCTGCACGTTGGGCCGCATGGCCACCAGGGACTTCGCGGCCGCGACTCCGGCGGCGAGGATCAGGATGGGCAGGAGGATGCGCAGCGCG
>CAZRGL010000732.1:0-4711 GCA_964599485.1 uncultured Polyangiaceae bacterium | reverse complement strand
CCGCTTTTCCTGTTTTGCGGTCGACGATAGTCAGGCTCTTGAGAAGGTCGTTGATCTGGTCTTTGCGCACTTTGATGCGCAACGTGTTGCCGTCGACCTCGCCCGCTCGCTCGAAATAGCCGACGCCATTTCGGTAGAGCACGACTCGGTCCAGATCGAGGCTGGCCGTAGTCGGGAAACGGCTGCGCACTCCTTGCGGCTCGCAGCCCGTGGCCAGCGAAGCTGCAGCTATCAAGGTGGCGATACAAAGCGCTCTCATGATTCTTCCTCGTGTTTCGTTGATCCATTGTCGAGGCGCGCGCCGCCACCGACATGCATTTCCAGCGGAGCGGCAGTTGTCCCCACGTCGAGCGGGGCGTGTCAATCGCCGCCGCGATTCTCGATTCCGTGGGCGAGCCGTGCCGGGCGAGCCCGTCAGCTTCCAGGCGAGTTTGGAGGCCGGTGGGGGGCGACAAGGACTGAGGGCAATTGGTTCAGCGGCGGCAGCGGCGGGGCCTGCGGCGGACGAGCGCGAGACTCGCGATGGTCAACAGAAGCAACATCGAGCCGGGGCGCTGTTGCGGGTTCGCGGGGGCGTAGGCGCAACTCGAGCGCTGTTCGTTGCTGGCCGCAATACCGTTCGGCTCGTCGCCTGGGCCTTCGGGGGTAATGGCAAGTTGCAAGAGCTTGATGGAGAAGCCAGGGCTCGGGCAGCGCATCATCACGCCGTCGCCGCCGCCCAGCAGGAAGGTCTCGCTCAGCTTGCTTCCCTCGGGGCCGGGCGCCTTGATCATGAATGAGAAGCGGGCGATGGAACCCGGCTCGACCTCAGAATCGAGCACAGCGGGCACGTCGTATGCGGGCCAGCTATCGGGATCGTGCAGTGCGCTGTTTTTGCCACCACCAGGGCCGAGCGCGGCGAGCCAAACCGAGTTGGCTAGCCAAGTCTTGCTACCGTCGTTGCGCACATCGATCCAGACTTTGCCGTTGGTGCCAACCTCGAGTCCTTGGGGATAGGACAGATCGAGCACCGTGGCGGCGAAGTCAGGGGTGGGGTCGCCCAGCTTGGCCGGCGAGCCGTCGTCCACCAGACCATTGCAATCGTTGTCGAGGTTGTCGCAGATTTCCTTGCTGATCTCTTGCGCTGGCGCGCAGCTGAGCATGCCTTCCACGCAGCGCACACGCCCATCGGCGCAGGTGCCCTCGAGGCCTGTATCGCATGGATCCTTGCCGTCGTTCGGATCGGGGCCCGCACAGGTGCCGTAGCCGCCCCAGCTGCAGCTGTCGTTGCAGGTGCGAGTGCGCTGGCCACAGTCGCCACAGGATTCGGACTCGCTCTTGCCCGCTTCGCATTCTCCTTGCCCGCCACAGCTGCCCCAGCTGCCCCACTTGCAGTCACTCTTGCAGGTGCGCTTGCGGCTGCCGCAATTGCCGCAGCCTTCCGTCTTGGTCTCGCCGGGATTGCAGTCGCACTTGTTCTCGCATTCGGCGCTCGGCTTGCCCCCCGATCCCTGCGACACCCAGAAGCTGGTGGGCCCGCCGCACTTGCCGGAGAAGGGGTCGTCGGCCACGCCACCGACCCGCGTCTCGAAGTGCAGGTGGTAGCCAGTGGAGTTGCCTGAGCTGGCCGACAACCCGAGCTTCTGACCGCAGCTGACCTTCTGACCGTTCGATACGGCGATCGACCCGTTCTTCAGATGGGCGTAGTAGGTCCACTTGCCATCGTCGTGGGTCACCCTGACGTAGTTCCCATAGCCGCCGCCGCATTTGCTGCCGTAGAAGCCGACGTCTGCGCAACCTTGGCTCACGTAATTGACGGTGCCACTCGCGCCCGCCCGAACGGTAGTGCCGTAGGGCAGCGGGAAGTCGCTACCGCGGTGGCCGTTATAGCAAGTGGTCTTGCATTCGTAGTCTTCACAGCCCGCTTTGCTGCCGTTGTGGTCGTAGCCGTAGCCTAAAGCGATCGACTCATCGAAGGGGCGACGGAACTTGGTGGCCCCAGCAGTCGTAGATAGCGTTGCCACCGTCAGCAGCGTAGCGACGAGAACAGCAGTGCGGCGCATGCTCATGGTGCGCCCTCCGAAGCTGGCAGCACGGCAGTGCGCCATTGGCCGTCGAGCTCGATGATGATCTCACGGCCTACCACGCCCCAATGGGGTCGCTCGGCGCGGGCGATGTGGCCAATCAGAGCTCCACTACGTTCGGACAGGACGGCGACGCCGGCTCCGTCGAAGAATACGAAATAGCCTTGACGCCAGAGCGGAGGTTGACGGCCGTCGGGTGCTGACACCTTGGCTAGCTGGCTGGGGCTGCGCGGGTCAGTGCTCAGCCCGGTGATTTGTTGCAAACTGCCGCCCGCAGCAGCCACCGACCACAGCGCGGGAATGCCGCTGCGCGTTGAAACGAAGGCGACCCGCTGGCCGTCCGCTCCAAACGTGGCCAAGTAGTCAGGGGCGGGGTGTGCAGTCAGCTGGCGGACTTTGGGCGTGCCGCTGCCGAGCTCGGCGAGGTGGATGTCGAGCTCAGGCGCAGTGCCCTTGGCAAAGGTGAGCTTGCTGCCGTCGGCGGAGAAGGAAAGTCCAGTGGTGACATCATCGGCGAGGACCTGTCGCGCTTGACGGGCGCGCCACACGCTCAGCTGCCCTGAGGGCGTGAGCATGGCCACCGTGCCGCTCGACGCAACGGCCGCATCGATGAGGGGCTCGGCGCTCAGCAACAGTGGCTTGTCGCCTTCGAGCAGCTTGACGGGCGCGAAGCTCGGCTGGCCGTGATATCCAACCGAGGCGGGCAGCCGCTTGCCGTAGACGATCGCCGCGTGGCCTTTTTTCTCCTCGAGCGCGAGGATTGTCCAGGAGCTCGCGCCTTGTTCGATTCGCGCGATGTCGCGCATGGCGCTCGCGCTCGTGCTGTTGGTCGCGACTGCAGGTTTCAACCAGAGTTGTGGCTTGCCCTGGGGAGCGTCATGCGGGGTGTGGCACCCTGACGTGAGTAGAGCGAGCATGGCCAACAGTGCGGCTATCGATCTAGTGCGCTTCATCGGGTTGCTTCTCCGCGGACAGGTACAAGCGTGAGGGACCCCCAAGGGCGTTGAACAGCAGCAGGTCCTGATCTTCGTCGGCGTCCACGTCGGCGGCGGCGATGACGACCGAAGCGTCGCTGGGGTGGGCGGGTAGTGCTGAGGTGTGATCGGCAAAGTAGCCGTGGCCGTCGTTTAGGTAGATTCGACTCTGTCCTCCTGCGGTGGCGATGAGCAAATCGCGGTCGGCGTCTCGGTCTACGTCCACCAGCACGCCCCAACTGCCGTCAGCGAAGTCGAAGGGCATGTTGCTGAAGGTCAGGTCGTCGAAAGTCCCCGTGCCGTCGTTGATCAGCAGATGGTCCTGCCCGCCGTGAGTGATCGTGACCACATCCTCGTCGCCGTCGTCGTCGACATCACCAGTGCAGATATGCGCCACGCTCGCTTCGATGGTTGGCAAGGCGTCGGCGGCGAGCAGCTGGCCGGTTCCGTCGTTGAGCAATAGCCGCAGCCCGTCGGGCCGTCCGAGGGCCCCGTCTTCGGTCGAGGTTGTGGCTACCAGCAGATCGAGGTCGCCGTCGCCATCGATGTCGACGAGCGCTAGCGACGAGACCAGCCAGGATTCCTCGGGGGTGAAGGCTTCGGGCGCGAGCTCCAGCAAGATGCCGTCTGCGTCAGATCGATTGAGGTAGATCCGCAAGGCAACAGCGCCGGGCGTGTCGCTGCCCACCACCAAATCGGGCCGGCCATCGCCGTTTAGGTCGCCCGCAGCGAGGCAGCTCGTGTCGTCTAGCTGGCCAGGGGGCAATGCGCTCTGCGAGACGTCTGAGAAGTAGCCATTGCCGTCGTTTTGGAAGAGGCGGTCGGCTTTTGTTGCGTTGCTGTCGCCGGCGTTGCCCGCATAGATGTCTGCGCTGCCATCAGAGTCGAAGTCCGCGGCAACCAGCGCACGGGTCGAGGTCGGCCAATTGCCGAGTCTCGCACTGGAGTCGGATGCGCTGAAACTGCCCGCGCCATCGTTTATGGCCATCCAGCCCGATGCGCCGAGCCCGCTGGCCACGACATCTATATCGCCGTCCAGATCGAAGTCATTCAGCAGCGCGGCGCTGAGGTTGGTATCGGGCAAGGCCGCGAACAGCGTGGTCTCTTCGAACTGCAGCGCCAGGCTCGTTATCAGCAGACCGTCGTCGAGCGAGGACTCTTGTCCGTCGGTGTTGCGTAGGGTGAGGGTGACAGCTCCCGCCATCATGGGAGGGATGGTCACGAGGGCCTCGTGGCTCGAGATTACCTCAGCCGCGGTCGCTTGCTCGCCGATCCAAACCTCGGCACCTTGGCTCAGCCCGCGTCCGCGGAGCGTGACGAGGCCGCCCCGAGCCGACAGCTCTGCGGGCTGCACGGTTGTGAGTGCGAGGGCCTCGACCCCCACCGCTTCGCCAACCTCTCCGACGCAAGCACAACACAGCAGGGCGACCGCAATCGCAACTATCAAAGTGTTGTCAACACGCCGCGCCACGACAATCTACCGCGCAAAGAACATACCGCTGCCCGCCCAAGCCCCGGTGGCCAGATTACGTGCTTTTGCGACTCATTGCCATGTAGCGCTACATGAGCCGCTACACGACCGGACGGTCAACCAGCCCGAACCAGCCCGAGGGTAAGTGAGCGGGCTCATGACGCCTCAGGGCTGGTACCCGCAGATGGCCCGGGAAATGCGCC
>CAZRGL010000731.1:0-4718 GCA_964599485.1 uncultured Polyangiaceae bacterium | reverse complement strand
GGAGCTGGCGCCGGTGCAGCAGGTGCCGGTGGCGCTGGCACCCGTGGAGCAGGTGCCGGCGGCGCTGCTGCCACCATCGAGGGAGACGCCGGCTGCGGCTGTCGGATCCAAGATTCACGCAAGCGCAGCGCCGGCTGGTGGGCCGCGCTCATCCTCGCGCTGGTGGCTCGGCGACGCCGCCAGTCTCCCTGCCTGCTCTACTTCGATACACGCAACGCGAAGCTCGTTCGATCCTCGGCGGCGGTCACACCCAAGGCCTTGACGTTGGCAACGACCTCCACGGACGCCTGCGCCGCCGCCATGATGACGCGCACCTGAAATGGGTGGTGCTCACCTCAAGCGGTCATTGCAAACAACGCTTGAAGCACAAAACCCCACCGCCACCGTTCTGGTCATGGCGTACATTCCACGTGCAAGAGCGCATTGGCACTCCAGGTGCTGTCACTCTGGCGACGGGCCGAAAGCGCCGATCGCTTCGATGCCTTGGTCTGAAATGCGCAGCACTTCGGTGGTGAGTGGGTAGCCGCTGTGGTTGTGCTCTCTTACCACCGTGCCCGCCATTGGACCGATCAGGGACTCATCCGCGAACAAATATGCAAAATCGCGGCAAGGGGCGACCGCCAACAGGGGCCAACCAAGGGTCTGCTCAACACGCTGCTTGAGTGATGGAGCCAGGAGCAGTGAGGCTTTGAAAACGGAGTGGGTCGCGAGCATGCCGAGGGGCGCGCCCCTCACTTCGTCAACCTCGATCTGTGTCGCCGCCAGTAGCTCGTCCATGTTGCTCAAAGCGAAGCGCTTGGCCGCCTCGACGTCGATGCCCCAGCCCTCGACCTGGGAGACGTCAAGCAAGGTGATGAGTTGCTCGTGGGCGTCGGCGTAGCAGAGCACCGAGGCGAGCTGGCGGGTGGTTTTCTCGTGAACGTTGGCGCTCAGATCAACAGCCCCTGTTTCGAGGGCCCAGCGCAAACCCTGCTTAGCCTCCGGCCAATCGGGCAGTCCGCGCGGCGCCTTCGAGAAAGCCGCCACAAAATCAGCTACTGCGTCGAGGTCACCATCGCGCTCGACGTCACGCCGCAAATTGTCCAGCGAGATGATCGCTTCGCCCTGCGCTAGGCGCACCCGAAAGGTGTCTGCTCCGAGCTCCTCGACAATCTCGCCGCCACGCGCCTCGAGCTCGCGCAGGAACCTCGCATTGATGTCGTTCATAGATGGCGATGATCCCATGCTCACCGAGCCACGTCACGGAGCGAAGCGCTCGGCTTTCCTTCAGCTCGTTTGGCTCGGCGGCGGCATGTCCAAAGCGGCCATGAAGTACGCCGCCAGCGCCGGCACATCGTTTTCAATCCAGCGTGTTGGGTCACGTGGATTGAAGCGCCAGAACGTCGTCGGCGCAATTGGGTGCTGCCTCACGCTGTCCCATACTGGAAACACCTCGACACATATCGCCCAGCAGTCGTACGCGTGATGTTGATGGTCTTCTTGTTCGCCGGTGAACCAGTCCAAGTGCCGCGAGGATACGAGCCTGTAGCGCTTGTGACGTTGGGCCGAGGTAAACGCGCCCGCGAGCTGCGCATAGCAGCGCTGTTGCCCACGATCGCGCACATGAGCATGGAAAACAGTACCCATGGTCGAGTGCAGATTGGCCGAGGCGTGAAACTTCATCTGGCCGAATAGCCTGTCCAGCGAAGCTGTTTCGGGCTCACTCAGCGGTCCTGTCCCGCGATAAAAAGGATTGTCGACATCGTCGGAGCCGGTGGCCCAACCGCCCAAAGACGGCGCCCACCAGGGAGGCGGTGCCGGTCGCGGAAAGTTGCGGTTGAGATCGACGCCGTTGGCGTTGGCGCGGAGCTCATTGAGCGTGCCGCGACCATGCCGCTCGTAGGTGCGCGCGTAGCCGTCTGGATTGGCGGCCGGAATGACCCATACTTCTGCACGTCGACGCAGCTCCTTCAACGCGGCGCAGCGCTCGCGCCCAAGCGCATCGAGGAACCCGAGCGCAACGCTGGCGCCGATGAGCTCAGGACCATGGATGTTGGCGCACAACAAGACACGCGGCGCTTTCGAATCATCTCGTATCCCTTCGCTCTGCATTGGAATGCGCACAGCCACGAGAGGACGACCCTCCACGCTGCTGCCGTACTGCAGCACCTCTGCGTCGAGCGCATTGGCGCTATTGGCAACTGCTACGGCGAGCGTCTCTGGAGAGCGGTATGGTTCGAGCACTTCAATCCTCATGGGGGCTGCGGCAGCAAGTGCAGCTCGAGCACCAGCTGCGGCCGTGCAGCCTGGACTTTGCTTTCGCTGGACTCGAACAAAGCGCCCTGCTGGACGGATGTGCTCTGCAAACTGATCCCAAAGTTGTTGGACGGGTCATCGATCCAACCTTGCACTAGCGCGGGCGGCAAGACCACGTCGTAGGCGGTCTCGATCTCGGCAGGAATGAAGCTCGCTAGAGGCATGGAACCGCGCGACCCGGCGCCAGCGCCGGCTGTCGTCCACTTCTTGGCCGCCTGCCGATTGACCCAATTACAGACTCCCGGCGCTGAGTCGAGGCCCCCCTCTTCCCACGCTTCGAACATCTGGAACAACTCGATGGTCCCCTTCTCCAAAGCACAACTCGAGCACTCACCCGTCACCAAGCTGAGCGTGGCACCCAGGACTTGCGTGTTGCTCGCCACTGCACTCAGATCAAAACGCAGCAGCCCGACGTTGAGGGGCTGTGCGTCCACCTCGAAAAGCGCTGCGCCGCCGAAGTTGAGCGCCCAGTCCGACCCCGCACGAATCATGGTGTCGCTGGTAACGTTAAGTACGTCCGCGTCAGGACGCTCGCCAAAGCTCTTTTGCACAGTTGCGACGCCGCCGGCCCCGCCGCCGCCGCCACCCCCAACAACCGCAGAGCCGCCCTGCCCCGCCGCTCCGCCCGCATTGGTCGTCCCGCCGCTTCCCATGGTGAGCGACGACGCTTTGCCACCTGTGCCGCCCCCAGCTGCCACAGAGCTGCCGGCCGCTACGTAGCTCAGCTCATCGACACCGAACAAGACGTTGCACGCCGCTACCAACATAGCGCCGCTGAGCCAGCCCCCAACCAACCAGCTCGCCCGGTTTGTCAGACAAGCCATCGAGTCATCGTAGCACCATCATCCCAACCAGCGGCGGGCGTTGCGGAACAGCCTCATCCACGGGCCATCCTCGCCCCACTGCGGCGGACAGTAGGAATGCTGCACGGAGCGGAACATGCGCTCGGGGTGCGGCATCATGATGGTTACGCGGCCATCGGGTGTGGTCAACGCAGTGACACCTTGGGGCGAGCCGTTGGGGTTGAGCGGATAGCGCTCAGTAGCGCGCCCGTGGTTGTCGACGTAGCGGGCAGCGACCAAGCGTTGCTCGTCGAGTTGCTGCAGATCGGCCTGTTCTATCTCGGCGCGACCTTCGCCATGAGCCACGGCGATAGGCAAGCGCGAACCGGCCATGCCCTGCAGCAGAATCGACGGACTGTCGAGCACTTCGACGGTGCTGAGCCGGGCCTCGAACTGCTCGGACCGGTTGCGCACGAAGCGCGGCCAGCACGCTGCGCCACGGATGAGCTCGCGCAGGTTGCTGAGCATCTGGCAGCCGTTGCAAATCCCCAATGCAAAGCTGTCGTCGCGGGCAAAGAATGCCTGAAACTGATCACGGGCAATCGGGTTGAAGAGAATCGACTTGGCCCAACCCTCACCAGCACCAAGCACGTCACCGAAAGAGAAACCTCCGCAGGCAACCAGGCCGGCAAAGCTGCTCAGCGCTGCTCGTCCGCCGAGAATGTCGCTCATGTGCACGTCGACCGCCTCGAAACCAGCGCGATCGAATGCCGCAGCCATCTCGATCTGACCGTTGACGCCTTGCTCGCGCAGAATCGCAACGCGCGGCCGGTGGCCGCTGGCGATGAGCGGGGCGACGATGTCGTCTTGTGGATCGAAGCTGAGCACGGGGCTCAGCCCCGGATCATCGATGTCCGCGCGCCCTTGTTGCTCCTCGGCAGCGCAATCGGAATCGTCTCGCAGCGACTGCAAGTGGAAGGTGGTCTCCGACCAGATCGAGCGCAGCGCGCTACGCTTCTCGTCGAGCAGTACTTGCTCGCCGCGCAGCACTCGGACTTGGTCGCCTGCGGTGGGTTTGCCAATGCAATGGCAACACTCGTCGAGACCATGTTGGGCAAGCAGCTTGGTGACTTCGTCCAGATCGGCATCCCGAACCTGCAACAGGGCGCCGAGCTCTTCGCTGAACAACGCTGGCATTACGGAAGCGCCAAGCTCATCGATTCTCAACTCCAAGCCCATTGCGCCAGCGAAGGCCATCTCCAGCGCGGCCACGAGCACGCCGCCGTCGGAGCGATCGTGATAAGCGAGCAGCAGCCCGTCGCGATTGAGTCGTCCGATGGCATCGAAAAAGGAACGGAGCGCGGCGGGGTCGTCCAGATCTGGAGGCTGGGCGCCAATCTGACCGTAAACCTGACCGAGCGCAGAGGCCCCGAGACGATCTTTGCCGCGCCCGAGATCCAACAGCAGCAGCGAGCTCGGTCCGGCGTCAGCGAGCAGCTGAGGCGTCAGCGCACGCCGCACGTCGGGACAGGGAGCGAAAGCGCTGACGAACAACGACAGCGGCGCCACCACGCTGCGTTGCGCTCCGTCGTCCTGCCACACCGTCGACATGGACATCGAATCCTTGCCGACCGGAATCGC
>CAZRGL010000730.1:0-4728 GCA_964599485.1 uncultured Polyangiaceae bacterium | reverse complement strand
GCGAAGGGGGGCATTCAGTGAAGAGCAATCTGTTGGTGTTTGGTCTACTAGCGCTGGCTGCATTGCCGGCGTGCTCCGACAGCACCATTGCCCTCAAACGTTACGACTGAGGCCATGGCGCTGCGGGACGACACGACCAGAATCATCCTCGAGCGCCGCGCGGCTTTCGTCGCGGCGGCGCTCGCGACCTTGGCGGGCTGTGGTCAAGCCGTGTCGCCAAGAAACCTGGCGCCAGCGGCGAGCGACTCCAACAACGCAGCGACGGCAAGCGCGCGCGAGCAGTCGTCCCACCCGGTGGCCACTGCGGCCTCGACCGGGTCGTCGTTGGAGCGCGGCCCAGCAAGCACGTCGGATCCAGCCGCCGCTCCAGTCGCCAGCGCAACTGGCGAGCTGGTCGTCAGTCGACCCGCTGTCGCGATGGTCTGTCTCAGCATCAAGATCCAACCCAGCGCCAAGTTCGCAACCGGGCAGGTGCGCATCGAGCCCAGTCAGCACCTCGTGCTGGACGAGCTGGCCAAGCTGCTGGCTGCTCGCCCGCAGGTTCGCTTGCAGCTGCGCGGACACACCGACGATCGCGAGGATCGCTACGGCCTTCGGCTCGGCAAGCAGCGAGCGGTAGCGGTGCGCCAGTACTTGATTGCGAAGGGAGTCGATCCCTCACGGCTGTGCGTCAGCGGCCTCGGCAACACGATGCCCATCGCCAGCAACGAGACGGCGGCCGGTCGCGCCAGCAACCGACGAGTGGGTTTCCGGCCCCTCGACCCCAACGAGAGCTGTTGACCGCGAAACGCCGGCGTTGAGCTGTAAGTCTAGTTACTTAGAAGCCAAAGAGGCCGCCTCGAGCCCATCTCTCCTTGACAGTTGTCGCGCTGCCGATAGTATTTCGAACGAACGTTCGAACGGACGAGGATGCGACGAAAGTGCTGCCCCTCGCAACCACGCGAAAGCGGACCCCCACCTTCGACAGCAAGCTGCTGCATCTGCTGGACGTAGCGGCGCGCGTGTTTTCCGAGGTGGGCTACGACAAAGCATCGGTGCGGCGTATCGCGGCGGCGGCCAAGGTCAGTCTTGCCGGCATCTACCACTACGTGGCCAGCAAAGAAGAGCTGCTGTATTGGATTCAGTGCCACACCTTCGATTCACTCTGGCGGGGCCGGCAAGGCAGTCGCGAAGGTGTTGCCGAGCCGCGCCAGAGGCTCGAAGCGGCGGTGCGAAATCACGTGCGGCACTTTGGCGAGAACATGCACGAGCTGAAGGTGTGTGCCCGCGAGCTCGAGACCCTCGAGGGTGAGTCCTACGCGGACGTGCACGACCGCCGCCGCGCCTACTTCGATGCTGTTCATCAGCTCGTCAAGGAGCTTCAGCCCGACCGTTCGAGCCTTCGCTCGTGGCTCGCCACGGCCAATCTGTTCGGCATGCTGAACTGGTTTTACCAGTGGTACGACGCTGAACGCAGTCGGGTGAGCCTGGACGATCTTGCTGCGCAACAAACCGCGCTTTTTCTCGATGGGTACATGGCTTGTGCCCCCAGCGATGACGACGACAGGGGAGACGAATGAGGTACGCAGAGACTGGGTTCAATCTCGAGGTCGATTTGACCAGAGGCAACATCGAGCGGGTAGCGACGGATCCCAGCTTGGTCGAGGTTCATCTGGGTGGACTCGGCAGCAACGCCAAGCTGCTGTGGGACAGAACGCCCCCTGAGGTCGAGCCATTCTCTCCCGACAACGTCCTGGTGTTCGGCACCGGTCTGTTGGCTGGAACGCCAGCGCCCGGCTGCAATCGCACGGTCATTTCCGCCATCTCCCCCCAGACCAAGCTGTTCGCGTTCTCCATGATGGGCGGCTTTTGGGGGCCCGAGCTCAAGCACGCCGGCTACGACAAAGTGGTCATTCGTGGCAAGTCCCCCGAGCTGGTTTACCTCTGGATCCACGATGACAAGGTCGAGATCCGCGACGCCAGCCACTTCAAAGGTCTCGGCACGCTCGAGACGGCCGAGCTCATTCGTCAGGAGCTCGCGGAGCCGCACGCTGCAGTGGCATCCATCGGTCTGGCTGGCGAGAGCAAGGTCTGGTTCGCATCCATCGAGCAAGGCCGATCGAGCGCGAGCCGGCTGGGCATGGGCGCCATCATGGGCGACAAGAACCTCAAGGCGATTGCGGTACGCGGTACCAAGGACTTGCTCATCGCCAAGCCGGCAGCGTTCTTGTCGATGTGCAACGACGCGCTCAAGTACATCAAGATCCGCGAGAAGAACCCGATCCCTGGTGTGATGCCCATCGTCGCTGGGCTCGGCTCACCACAAGAAATGATCGTCCACGACGAGAAGTGGCACACCGAGAACTTCGTTTGGGGCAATGCCCGACACCGCCGCAAGGGCTTCTGGACTCCGGAAATCGAAGCGGCCTGGACCGACACCATGGAGACGATGCGGACGCGGCTGCTGAGCTGCCACAACTGTCCGCTCAAGTGCGGCGCCTCGATCGCTGTAGATACGAGATTCTGCTCGTACATGATGAAGTGCTTTTCCAAGCTCACCTATACGATGGGCGCCATGAGCGACCTCGACTTCGGTCTGAGGATAGCCCAGCAAGCCACCGAGCACGGAGTGGACGCGTTCTCGGCTCCGCAAACCATGGCTTTTGCCATCGAGCTGCTCGAAGACGGCATTCTGAAGGACAGTGATTTCCCGGGCATGCCTGCTGACAGCGAGGGGCGGTTTTACTACCTGCTCGACAAGATCGTGAAGCGAGAGGGGATCGGCGACGTCTTGGCCGATGGCACCTATTGGGCGGCCGAAGCGATCGGTAACGGCGCCCAAGCATACGCGCACAACAACATTCGCAAGCATGAGCAGTTGCCGCTCAAGCTCGGCATGCTCAATCCCATTTACTTCCTGATGTATTGCACCGGCGAAAAAGCCAGCATTACGCAGATCGAGGGCAACTTCCCGCAAGGCCCATTCCCGACGCTGGAGGAACGCGAGGCCTTCGTGAAGGACTGGCCTCACGTTCCCGACGAACGTTTCAAGCAATGGTTCCTCGATTGGGAGTTGCGCGGCGAAAAGTCGATTCCGCACTATCCACCAATCGACGCCACCTGCGAGCTCGTCCATTGGCAAGAGAAGATGCACTATATCGATGACAGCACCGGCATGTGTGCTGGACTGTCGTCATTCCCGCTCAAGCCGCCGTTTCACATCCACAATCTGCCAGCGCTGATCTCGGCGGGAGCGGGAATCGATCTCGACGAGGCGGCCCTGAATCACCTCACGCGGCGCAATCGAAACTTGGTCAGAGCCAACAACTTGCGTAGAGGTCTGACGCGCGCCGACGAAAAGCCGCCCGAGGACCATTGGAAGCGGCGTTTCCCCGAGCTCGAGAAAAAGCTGCTCGACGCCTATTACAAGTTCAAAGGCTGGAACAACGAAGGGATCCCCACCGTGGAGACCCTGCACGAATTGGACTTGGACTACGTGGCCGAGGACTTCCTCGAGCGGGGGATCCTGAAAGAGTCTGGCGACAGCGCGTCTGATGAGGCGACCGCCAGCCAAAGTCCGACCGAAGAGGCCTCGACGGAAGGACGTGCACCGTGAAGGCCGTCAAAACCAAGACCATCAAGCGGATCAGAATCAACGTCGACAAGTGCAACGGCTGCCGGGCCTGCGAGGTGATCTGCTCCTCGTTTCACGCCACGCCGCGCTACAGCAGCAGCAACCCGGCCCGCTCTCGCATTCGCGTAATTCGCGACCCCCTCAACGATGTCTATTTGCCGGTGTACGCGGGCGAATACACCGCCGCGGAGTGCGCCGGACGAGACAAATACGTCATCGACGGTCGTGAATACGAAGAGTGCGCTTTTTGCCGCGCTTCTTGTCCTTCACGGGACATCTTCAAAGAGCCCGACTCTGATCTGCCTCTCAAGTGCGACATGTGTGAGTCGGATCCAGAGACCGAGGAGCCCTGGTGCGTCAAATGGTGCTTGGCCGACGCGCTGGTGTTCGAGGAGCGTGAGGAAGAGGTCGCGGCAGTCGAAGAGTTGCAAGACGTGGACGTGAGCCTCGAGGCCCTAGCCAACAAGCATGGCTGGTCGAAGGTGCTCGATGCCGTTGGCAGAATGTCGAAGAAGCCGTGAGCGCCATGGAGACAGTTGCTCCGCTCGCGGAAATCATCGCGGAGATCAAAGAGGCCGGTGGTGAGGCCTACAAGTACTGCTACCAGTGCGGCAAATGCGACGTCGTTTGTCCCTGGAACCGGGTGCGGAACTTCAGCATTCGCAAGATCGTCCGCGAGGCTGCCGTCGGATTACCGGAGATCGAGCTCGAGGACATTTGGCGCTGCACGACCTGTGGCAACTGCCCTTCACGCTGTCCCCGTGGGGTGGAGCAGATTGAGGTAGGCGTATCGATACGGCGGATCGCGACGAGTTACGAAGTGTTCGCGGGCTGCGCGAGCGGGGCGCGGGCAGCGGGCGCGAGTCTCGGCCTCGAAGGCAATCCCTTGAGCGAAGAGCGAGACAAGCGCGACCGCTGGGCCGAGGGTCAAGACGTCCAGCCATTCACCGAGGGCATGGAAGTGCTCTACTTCGTCGGTTGCTATTACAGCTACGACCCGCGCATGAAAAAGGTGGCCCGCGCGACGGCCGCAATTCTCAACAAAGCTGGCGTCGACTTCGGGATCCTCGGCAACAAAGAGAGCTGCTGCGGAGAGAGCATTCGCAAGACCGGCA
>CAZRGL010000729.1:0-4752 GCA_964599485.1 uncultured Polyangiaceae bacterium | reverse complement strand
ACGGGCGGGCATAAAGCCCGCCCCTACGGCGAAGCTAGGTTATGAGACGGCCTCTTTATCCCCTCCCGCGACGGCCACATTTCGGAAGGTCGCGGGCGTGACTGTCACGCGCCCCAGCGCAACTGCCTCCCTGTCCGCGTCCGCGTCCGTGTCCGTGTCCGCGTCCGCGTCCGGGTCCGCGTCCGTGTCCGTGTCCGCGTCCGAATTGGCGCGCGGGAGCAGTGAATGTGCTCGCCTGAGCTGTCGCGTAGCAGTATCAGTCAGTCATGGACGAGACAACGCGGTCGGTGCGTGCCATGTACGAGCTGTACCCCTACCCGGCAGGGGGGCCGAAGCTGCGGGTTGCGTCTGATGTACGCATGTTGCTGAGCTACATCGCCCGCGGCCGTACCGAGACCGGCACCTTGCGCGCGCTCGATGCTGGGTGCGGCCGGGGCGTTGGTACGCTCGCGTGCGCGACCTTGCAGCCCGACGTTCAGTTTGTGGGCATCGACATCAACCGCACCGCGCTGAGCGAAGCAACACGTCAAGCGAAGGCGCGCAAGCTCGACAACGTCCGCTTTCAAGAGGTGGACTTGATGTCGCTCGAGGGACTCGAAAAGCCTCCGGGGGGATTCGACGTCGTCTATTCCTCGGGGGTTCTGCATCACCTCTCCGACCCAGCTGCCGGGTTGCGGGGACTTCGCGCTCAGCTCGCGCCCCACGGAGTGATGGTGGTCATGGTTTATGGCAGGCTCGGTCGTGAGCCGTTGCGCCGGATCATCGAGAGCATCGAGCTCGTCAGGCGCGAGGGGGACTCCTACCCTGAGCGCATTCGCGCTGGCCGGCGCTTGGCCGAGCTCATGGACGGTACGGTGCTCGCATCGACACCATGGGCGGGCACCGCTGGCGTCGACGACACCGAGTTTGTCGACCGTTGTCTGAACGTGCAAGAGACAAGCTACGACATCGCCTCGTTATGGCAGATGTTGGAACAAGCAGATCTGCGCTTCTTGCGTTGGTGCGAGCCTGGCGACTGGTCGCTTTCAGCGCAGTTTCCCGGCGCAGACTTCAGCTCGGTGCCGAGCGGATCAGTGACTGAGTACCGGCTGATTGAGCAAATGTGCTGGCGGCCCTCGCTCGAGCTGCTGGTTGCGCATCAGGACAATGCGCCCCGCGGCCCGTTGCTGCCGGCAGCGTTGGAGGGCGAACGCTTCGCAGTGAGCCCGGACGTGCGCTTCGTCCTACAATCACGCAATCTCAAAGGCTCGAATCGGCTCGAGGGGATCGGTTACAAGCTGCGCACCGCAGACACGGTCGAAGAGGACGATGTCGGGCTGGTGGCTGCGTTGCAACTCCTGCGCACTCAAAACCAGCCGTTCGACGGTGCGTCCTTCTTGATGCAGATGGGCCATGAGGGCATCGACGCTCAGAAAGCGCGTCACGTGCTCGCAGAGCTGGTGGAGCGCGAGATTCTCTATCGCCCGCACCCGACTGAACTGTGATGCGCACGTCCTGCTGGTAGCCGTCGCCGGCGACGACATGAGGTCTTTCGGCACAGGGCCGGCCTCGCTACGCTGCGCCAACGAGGTCGAGGAGAATGGCTTTGGAGCTCAGCAACAAAAAGGTCTTGGTAACGGGCGGAGGCGGTTTCATCGGTAGCCATTTGGTCGAGACGCTCGCGCCCATGTGCGGCCAGCTCACCGCCATGATCAAGTACAACTCGCGCAACCACTGGGGCGATCTCGAGTCGCTCGACAGTGAGATCCTCCAGGGGATAGAGGTGGTTGCCGGCGACGTGCAAGATCCTTTCTTCGTCGATCACATCGTCAAAGACAAGGACGTGGTCTTCCATCTCGCTGCGCTCATCCCGATTCCGTATTCCTACATTGCGCCGCAGAGTTATCTGCGCACCAACGTCGAGGGCACGCTGAACGTCATGATGGCTTGCCGCGCACATGGCGTGAGCAAAGTCGTCCACACATCGACCAGCGAAACCTACGGCAGCGCCTTGTATACGCCCATCGATGAAAAGCACCCGCTGCAAGCACAGTCGCCGTACGCAGCGAGCAAGATAGCGGCTGACAAGATTGCTGAGAGCTTCTACCTGTCCTTTGATCTGCCGGTCGCCACGATTCGGCCCTTCAATACCTTCGGCCCACGCCAATCAGCACGGGCCGTCATCCCCACCATCATCAGCCAAGCGTTGACGCGTGACCGGGTTCAGCTGGGATCGTTGACACCGGTTCGGGATTTGACCTTTGTGAAAGACACCGCTCAGGCCTTCGTCCAGGTTGCCTGCGCAGACGGCTCGGCTGGGCGCGTGCTCAACGCGGGCAACGGCAAAGGCATTACTATCGGAGCGCTGGCGCAGCTCATCCTCGAGCTCATGGGGAGCGACAAGCCCATCGAAGCTGACCCGCAGCGTGTCCGGCCAGACAAGAGCGAGGTGGTGGAGCTCATTTGTCAGAGTCGCGCGCTGACCGAAATCTCGGGCTGGAAACCGCAGCACGATCTCGAGGCTGGTTTGCGTCAGACCATTGCCTATGTCCAGCGTGATCTGGCCCGCTACAAACCCGAGCTCTACAACGTCTGAGGCCTGCTGAGCGTTCTCGGGCCTGGGCGTTGTGGGGCCGCTCGTGTCGGCGCTGGCCTACATTCCGATCTCGGCGAAGACACCGTAGTGATCAGAGCAGGCTACGTTTTCGCGGACCTCGTCGAGCACGACCTTGGCGCTCAGGGGCGTGCCCCGGCGCAACTTGTCTGGGCCGCGAACGAAGATGTAGTCGATTCGGCGTGGTGGCTCCGGCGACAGCGCGGCGTACGGATTGTGGCGCCGGTCGAAGGTGTACCCCGGCTCTTCGCCAACCTCAGCGAAACAGTCGGCCAGATAAATGCTCTGCCCGCTGAGCGCGTGCAATCCCGTCAAGAAGCGAATCTCGGTGGCATCGGGTCGTGCGTTGAAATCCCCCACCAACACGGCCGGCAAGCTACGCGTTTCGATGGGCACGCGCTCTCGCATGACCTGGGCGATGTGCTGGACCTGTTGCTCACGGATGAAGCCATGATGGAACTTCCAGGCAAGGTGGGTGACCAAAAAAGGTAGCGTGCCAAAAGGGCACTGAACCTCGCAGATCATCAAGCTGCGTTTCTGATCGGTTCCCCCGCCCGGTAACGCCACCACGTCCTCGAGGCTTATTGGCCAGCGCGAAGCGGCGCCGTTTCCGAAGAAGATTCCGCCGGGTAGCTCTTTGGCCGTGCCAAACA
This sequence comes from uncultured Polyangiaceae bacterium, assembly GCA_964599485.1. Lineage (GTDB taxonomy): Bacteria > Myxococcota_A > Polyangia > Polyangiales > Polyangiaceae > JAPYTK01. The sequence goes on along the minus strand of CAZRGL010000729.1, from coordinate 1,506 downwards.
CGTGGTTGTAACCCAGCCCGTCGAGCACCTCGTCGCTCAGGGTAACGACTCCGTCGCTCATCACCTCTTGCAGTCCGATGACGTCTGGCGCCAACTGCTCGATGCCGGCGCGCAACTGTTTTGCCCGTTGCTCGAAGGCACCCTGACGGTTCCAAATGTTGATGGTCAGTACTTTTAGCGTGTTTGTGCTGGTTTCTATCACGCAATACCCTCCACGCGACGCGGCCGGCGTGTTAGCGCTGCTTGGATGGGAAGTGAAGCCACGCGCTGGACTATCGGCTTGGGATTGCTGCTGCTGGCCGCACCGATGGCTTGCGGAACGACGCTGAGCGAAGAGAAATGCAACGAGGTCCGCGGCGCGGCCTACGAAATCATCAACGAAGCTCACACCTGCAACAGCGATGCAGATTGCGTTGAAACCGAGTGGCCCGGTTGCACCAAGCCAGCGAGCCGCAAGAACAAGAAGCGTATCACTGCCTTCAAGACCAAGTTCGATGACGGCAATTGCAAAGAGCCGCAGACGGAATGTCGCGAAATTCCTGAGATTTATTGCAAGCAGGGCCTGTGCGTGTTCCGCGAGAAGGCGGGCATGAAGAATCCGACCAAGTGAGCCTGTTTGCCCCTGAAGCGGGCAAGGGTAGGCCTCGGGGTAGGGAGTGGCTTGGTTTCCCCACAAGACCGGGGTAGGCCTTGAGCATGAGCTTTGATCCCTCCGCGTTTCTGAAGGAGTTTGATGGTGCCAAGCTCGAGGCGCTCGTCGAGACGATGTATCTCGCGGCCGACTCTGACGGCGAGTTCAGCGCGGTCGAGCGTGACGTGCTCGCACAGAGCATCCAGGGTTTGGCTGCGGGTACCGAGCATGAGGAGGCGCTAGCAACAGACAAGCTCAACGGCTTGCTGGACGGCGCACAGGCTAGTCTGGAGAGCGACGGTAGGGCGGCCCGGCTCGAATCCGTCAAGGAGCGCCTGGGTGACGAAGATGCGCGGAAAGGCGCGCTGGGGCTGGCCATCAGCGTGACTGCTGCGGATGGGATCGTGCGCACCAGCGAGCGGGAGTTCATATTCGATCTGGCCATTGCGTTGGGCCTCAGCGGCGACGTAGCGGCCGATTTGGTGCGTGATATCACACGCCCCTAGACCGCCGTCGGTAGGGTAGCCCTTGGCTCCGGCCTTGATTCGGTTGATCATGCTGGCAGCAGGAAGCACCTTGACCTGGTGACCTCGTGTCCACTCTAAACACCTCGCAAATCATCCCGTTTCCGACGCCGGGCAGCACGCTGACCTCGGCACGGGGGACGTACACGGTGGGCGCGCTGATCGGCGACGGTCAATACGGTTCGGTGTACGAATGTGTGGGGCCGTTCGATCAAGCCTATGCACTGAAGATGTTCCGGCCTGCCAACCGTCATTACGAGACGGTCAGGCGTGAGTGGGCGGCCGAGATGAAGCGCCTAGAGTCCTTTCGCGACCCCAACATCGTCTACATCTACGATGCCTTCGAGGTCA
>CAZRGL010000728.1:0-4754 GCA_964599485.1 uncultured Polyangiaceae bacterium | reverse complement strand
GACGCTCCTGGTGCAGTTGTGCCGCCCAACCCTTCGGGCACCAATCCGCCCGTCGTCACCGATGCGGGCACCGTGATTTCGGATGCGGGCACCACCAAGGACGCTGGCGCGCCAGCCGCGAAGGACGCTGGTGGTAGCGGGGGCAAGAACAACCTCGCGAGTTGTCTCGCCAGTTGTGAGGGGAGCTTGCGCGGTTGTCTGACCCCGGGCAAAGACGGCGGAATCGGTCTGCCCAATCTGCCCAAGTGCCAGGCAGCGGCCGAGGCCTGCCGCAAAGCCTGTACGCCGTAGCGCTACGGACTCGCGCCTTCGTGTAACCAGATTGTCTGCCATGGTGACACACTCTGGTCGGCTGTTGGCTCCTGTTGGATAGATGCCCGACGAGACGGGCTAGCCCACAAGGAGTTTTCGATGCTGGAGCTGTATCAGCGACAAGGATGTCCCTCATGTGCCGAGGTGCGGCGCGCCCTCGAGTTGCAACAACGCGCTTATCGTTCGTTGCCGGTTCCCAAGCTCGGCTCTGAGCGCGCCGCTGTGCTCGCTCTCGAAGGCGTGAGCAGGCCTACCGTTCCCGTGTTGGTGGACGAGGGCAAGGTCGTGCAAGGCAAGGACCAGATCCTTGCTCACTTGTCAGCGAAGACCGCTGCAGGCTCCTTTCGTGATCCGAGCTACGGGCTGACCCGTCGCTTGTCGAACGTGGCCTATTCAGATGCCATCCCGATGGTCAAAGAAGCGCTCGCGGCCGAGGGCTTCGGAGTGCTGACCGAGATCGATGTGCGGGCCACGCTCAAGAAGAAGATCGACGTCGACTTTCCCAACTACGTCATCTTGGGCGCCTGCAATCCGCCTCTGGCCCACCAAGCGCTGAGCGCCGAGCCCGCCATCGGTCTGCTGCTACCTTGCAACGTCGTGGTGGCAAGCGATCCCAATGGCGAGGTGGTTGTCTCCGCCATCGATCCCATGAAGATGTTCTCGGTGATCGACAGCTCGGGCATGGAGCCCATCGCCATGGAGGTACGCTCCAAGCTCTCCCGCGCATTGGCGGCTCTGAAGGGCTAGGCCCAAGCTGTTCGCCTCCGGGCGTTTGCCTGGCCTCCGGTCGCTTGTCTGGGCGGCCGCAGCCGAGACATCCTCACGAGCCCACGAATCAGGGCCGCTCGAGCAGGGGGGTGAGGCGGTCGCGTAACCGGGCGTGGATGCGGCTCAGCCGGGTGCGTACAGCGCCGGGGCTCATGCCGAGCTCGGCGGCGATTTCTGGTCCTTTGTGACCTTGGGCGTCGGCGAGGATCAAGATGGCGCGATCGCGTGGCGGTAGCTCGTTGATGGCTTCGCCGAGCACTTCGGCGAGCTGAGCCCGCGCCGCCAGCAGCTCTGGGCTGACCTCGTCGTCGACCAGCTCGTGATCGGTCAGGTGCAGCTTGCTGTCGTTCTTGTGGCCACGGCGCAAGCGGGTGCAAGCGCTGGCCACGAGGCGCACCAACCAACGATCGACGCGGCCCTCGCCTCGGTAACCTTTGCCATAGCGCCACGCACCGATCATGGCGTCCTGAACTGCGTCGGCCGCTTCGTGCTCGTTGCGGCAGTGATGGCGTGCAGCTGAAAGCAGTCGCGCTCCATAGCAGCGGGTCAGCCTATCGAGCGACTCGATGTCGCCTGTTTGGAGCAGCCGCGTCAGCTCGGTGGGGCTGCAAAGCTCGTCACTGCTCTCCATCTGTGGGCATCATAGCGCATCGGCTGTCGTCGAATTGGGCTGTTTGCCGTCAGGTTGTCCAGATTGCGCCGGCGACCTAATCTATGAGCGTGCGGCTCGGAATTGATCTCGGAACGACCCGAACCATCGTTGCTGCGAGCGATCGCGGCAACTACCCCATCGTCGGCTTCAGCGCCCCTAACGGAGACGTTGTGGAGCACTTCCCGACCATCAGCGCCGAGCACGGCGGGCAGCTGGTGCACGGGCTCGAGGCGGTGCAAGCCGCTCGTGAGGGAGCGCCGTACCTACGCTCGTGGAAGCGTCTGCTCGCCCAACATGCGCCTAGCCACCAGGTGCAGATAGGCGAGCAGCAGCTGTCCTTGCTCGAGCTGACCGCCGATTTTCTCGGAGCGCTCGCGCGCGTTCTGATGACGGGCTCCAACCTGCCAGGTCCCCCTACCGAGCTGCCCGAAGTCGTGGTCTCGGTGCCTGCCAATGCCCATTCCAGTCAGCGCTTCACGACCTTGGAGGCATTTCGGCGCGCTGGTTTCACGGTGCGCGCCATGCTCAACGAGCCGAGTGCAGCCGCCATCGAATATGCCAACCGTTATCGAGGATCCATCAACTCGAAGCGGGAGTGCGTGGCGGTCTACGATCTTGGAGGCGGAACCTTCGATGCAGCCCTCGTTCGGATTGCGGGTGCCCATCACGACGTAGTCGGAAGCGCCGGAATGCAGCAGCTTGGAGGAGACGATTTCGACCAGGTGCTGTTGGACCTAGTGCTCGAACGTGCTGGGGTCGATTCGGCTGCCATAGAGCCTTGCGCGCAGGAATTGCTGCGCGAATGCTGCGCAGCCAAAGAGTCGCTCGGGCCTAGCACGCGACGGATAGTCCTCGACTTGGCTGCCCTCGAAGAGGGTGCTCCGGCCGAGCCCGTCGTGCTCGAAGTGAAAGAATACTACGAGCGTCTTCGTCCGCTGGTTGCTCAGACCGTCCGTGCGTTGGGGCAGGTCATGGGCGGCGGTGAAGCGGCTCAGCCCCTCGAGTTGAGCGCGATCGCCTCTCGAGCAGGGGTTGCCGGAATCTACGTGGTCGGTGGTGCTAGTGGTTTGCCGCTCATCCCGCGGCTGCTTCGCGAGTACTTGCCGCGACGAGTGCATCGCTCGACCTATCCATCCGCGGCAACTGCCATGGGGCTGGCCATCGCTGCCGACGAAGCGCTCGCCCCGCAGCTTCGCGAGCGCTTCACGCGCCACCTCGGAGTGTTCCGCGAAGCGGATGATGGCGCGACCATCAGCTTCGACAGCATCTTTGCGCCTGGAACGCCCATGCCTGAATCAGGCGCACCTCCTCTGGTGGTGACCCGGCGCTATCGAGCCAAGCACAACGTGGGGCATTATCGCTTCGTCGAATGCGCCGAGCTCTCGTCAGAGTATCAACCGCAAGGCGACATTTCGCCGCACGGCACCGCGCTCTTTCCCTTCGCGCCGCCTGTTCGCGATTGTGCCCTCGATGGGGTCAGAATCGAGCGCTTGCCCACCGATGGTCCGACCATCGAGGAGCGCTACGAGGTGGATGCCGCCGGGGTCGTCGCAATCACCATCCGCGACGTGCACGACGGCTACGAGCGCCGCTACGTGCTCTGACCAGCGGGCTCAATAATAACCGTATTGGTTGTCGTATCCAGGGGTTCGGATGTCGACGATGTCGATGTCAGCGCCCCGGAAGATGATGAGAGAATCGCTCGCCAGGGCGGCGCTGCTGCTCCAGGTTTGGAAAGCGGGCTGGTTCTCGATCACGCGGACCCACTCGAATTCTTCGCCTAGTGCAGCCTCCGCATCTTTTGGCGTGCTCGGGCAGCCCTTGCAGCTGCCCCAATTGATCTCACGGTAGATGGTGCTGCCCTCGGGCCGACTCGAGGCGGCGAGCACCTCGATGGCCCAGTTGGCGCTCGTCACTGCTGGAATGACATCGAGACGAATGCGGAGCTCGCCGGTGGAGGGCCCCAACCGAAATGCGAGGCTGTCTCCCGTCAATCCCGTTGTTTCCCGAGCATCCTTTGCAACCGTGCAAGCGTCGCCATTGATGGGGTTGTTCGAGGCCGGCGCATAGGTTGCCTTGCAGACTTGGTCGAGCAGCATCACCGAGTCTGCTGTGGCGCAACCACTGAGGCCGAGGAGCGCAGCGGTGGCTAGTGTCTGGCCCAAAAGAGCGCTACGGACTCGCGCGCTCCAAAACCGCTTCGCGGAAGAAGGGGATTTGGGCCGGGCGCTAGCCCAGCCAATCGTCTTGGTTTGTTGATCAGCCATCGATGGTTCCTTCCAAGGCTACGTAGAAGCCGCCGTAGTCATAATCCCGACCAATCTCACCTGGGGGTCCGGTCTGCGCGCGCATCAAGCCGAGCGAGCCGCCCACGTGGTAGGTGAATGAGGTGAAGCTGACCGCGCCGCCCCACATGGCGGTGTTCTGGAATTTCGCGTCCTTGTCGTTGTCGAGCTCGAGCTGACCGGTGGCGAAAGCAAGCCGCGGCGTGATGTGCAGAGCGTAAGCCCGCTTGCCTGCGATCAGTATGGGTGCTTGAAGGCCTACGAAATACGCATTCTCGCTCAGGCTCGGCCCACTGTTCGGATGGCTCTTGCGTAGATTCATCCCGGTCCACAATCCAAGCCCGAAGTGGCGGTGAAGCATGTATGCGCCGTCGATCGTGAACCACATTTTGACGCCGCCATAGCCCGCGGTCGACAGTAGAGAATTGTGTTCGGAGAAGCCTGCCGTGCCGAAACCCATCGAGAAGCGCCCAAAGATCCGCACGTCTCGCTCAGGCTCGGGCGGCTTGGGCTTTGGTGGCGGAGGCGGCTTGGGCCGGGCGTGTGGATAGCGACCGTAGGGATAGGGGTACGGGTACGGGTACGGGTAAGGCTGGGGATAGGTGTAGGGATAAGGATAGGGGTACGGGCGGGAATAGGGTCCAGGCCCGTAGCCAGGATAGGCCGGTGGCTGTGTACCCGGCGGAGGCAGAGTTCCCGGAGGCGGCGGAGGACCCGCAGGAGGCGGAGGCGCCTGC
>CAZRGL010000727.1:0-4771 GCA_964599485.1 uncultured Polyangiaceae bacterium | reverse complement strand
ATTTCTTTGGCAGAGCGGAAGCGCTCCTTGCGGAGTGGATTGAGCGCTTTGCGGACTCTTGGACGGCGGCGAGACCTTCTTCTACCGAGCCGGCAACTGGACCAACAAGACAGGGATGTGCGTCAGCACCACCCGCGGCGCAGCGCTGACGGCCAAATTCTGCGAGCACCACGGCCGCTCTCCGACCGAGCCTGAGAAGGTCGCCCCGGCTCGACGCGCCCCAGTTCGGCGGACGACCGCCAAGCCTGCAGCCAAGAAGGCCCCCACGAAGGCCGAACGCGAGAAAGCCAAAGTCGTCAAGGCTGCGATCGCCAGGGCCCTGGCGCGACGTCAAGCCGGCTAGAATCCGGACGTCTACTTGAAGTCGAGCGGGTAGGTCACGCGGGTCTGCTGAGGCTGCTCGCCGTAGTCGAGCGTCAAGAACACCTTGCGCACGCAACTTCCGAGCTTCCGATCCCCAAGCTCGTTGCGGATCACGCGGGCGGATGAGACCTTGCCCGATTTTTCGACCATGTAGCGCGTGACGATCTTGCCCTTCTTGAGCTTCGGATTGCGTTTCATCGCGGCCTCGTAGCAAGCTACCAGATCGTCGTTCTTATCGTTCACCTCTCGCTCGATCTCGTACTGCTCGAGGGCGGCCAGCGCACTGGTCGCCATCGTCAGTACGACGGCGAGAGCAGCCCAACTGCTCAATCGGCGTCGCATGGGGGCAGAGACACCGACCTTCAAGCCTGGTTCCCACAAAAACGCATTTTGGAATTCGCACGCAGCCCTTGGCCTCGCCGGGATGAAGCGTACAATGTTCGGTTAGGGTCTCGTCCTGGGAGGAAGCATGTCATCGAGAGCGGTTCGTTTGGCGTCGGTGGGTCTGTTGGCAGCGGGTCTGATCTATGGGTGCGGTGACGACGGCGACGCCACGTCGAGCTCGTCGTCATCGTCATCGTCAACGAGCAGTACGAGCGGCCAAGCGGGCGGCGACGGCGGCAACGCCGAGGGCGCCGGCGGAGCAACCGGCGGTGGAGCGACCGGCGGAGGCAACGTTGGCGGCTCGGGCGGCGGCGTAGGCGGCGGTGGGGGATCGACCCCGCAGCTGAGCCTCGAAGTGCTCGCCCCGCGCGCAGTGCTGGAGAAGGACGACAAGGGCAAGCTCACGGTCGAGTGCGTCGTGCTGCTCGATGGCGCGCCCTACGCCGGCGAAACCACCGCGAAGGTGACGATCGCTCCCGACACGGGCGTGACCAAGACCGGCGATGAGTACGAGTTTGACGAGTACGGGATCTACACGGCCAAGTGCGAGGTCTCGGTCGAAGGCAAGGACTTGACCGCAAGTGCCGACATCGCGGTCCTCAACGAAGCCATCGATCCCAAGTTGGCAGCCATCGCCCAGGGCGTCACTGGGGTGAGCAAGGGCTTGATAGCCATCATGGCGTCCGACGGCGGTGCTGACCAAGAGCTGGTCGACGCGATCAACGAGCTGGCCATCGTGCGAACGGGCTTGCAACCCAGTGAATTCACCGATCTCGATGACACCTTGCGCGACATGCCTGGCGGGTACCCGACACCTTCCGAGCTAAACAGCAACGGCATCACCGCGAACGCAGACGACGCGGCGCTGCCTGGCAAGCTCACCGAAATCGACACAGCCATATCCCAGCTCGGCGCAACGTTCGCTGGCTTCGATCCGGCCAATCTCACCATGGCGGACCTGGTCGCCGCCAAAGCCCACACCGCCACGCTGCAAAAGCTGGCAGACGAGATGGAGGTGCTCAAGCCGACTGCCCACGGCACCATCGCAACCAGCGGGCAAGCGGCCGGCCTCGTCAAGAACACGCTGGCGCCAACCGTGTTGGCCCTCGCTGATTACATGGACGCAAACATCAGAGCGCAGGCGCCCGGCTTGTTCCCGAAGGCGCAAGCGAGCGGGAGTGGCAAGTCGCTGACGCTTCAATCATCGAGCCAATCGCCGAGCCAGCAGCTGCAGCCAAAGACGACGCTCAAGTTCGGGCTGATCAGCTTGTCGATGAGCATGTCGATTCAGAGCAATCTGCAGACGACCCTCATCACCAAGATCTACGGCAAGTACCTCGACGAGCTCGACGCTTCGATCAACAACTTGATCCTCACCGCGGCAATCGACTACTTCATGCCGCCCAATCCTCAGGGACCGGTCATCGACATCCTGGTAGCGAGCGCGAGCCAGAGCTTCGCCAAAGTGGGTTACCCGACCTGGGTAGACGGTAGCGGCTTCAACCCTGACCCGACCTACAACCTGTTCTTCGTCATCGGTGACGGCTGGCAGACGACGGTGAGCGCCATTTTCACCGCTTGTGGAATCTCCGAAGCGAACACGATTCCGGAAGCGGTGGAGACCCTCAACAACTGCGTCAACGATGTGCAGAACGCGGTTCAGAACCTGACTGTCATTCCCAAGTCCGTCGGCCCCGGTATCCTCGGCTCGCAGCAGGGCTTGGATCTAGGCCCCTTCCCTGCGGCATGCGGCGGCTCGTTGCCTTTGGCCATCGCGATCATTCCGGTGAACCTCGGCATCGGCCGCGGCCCATCGTTCCTCACCAACTGCATCAAGTAGGGCCCTAGGAGTCTGGTGATTCCTCGGGCACGAGGACTTTCCCAGCAGGCCAAGCGAGCTGCAGCCAAGATTCGTAGCCCATGGCATTTGGCTGCAGGTCGAGTGATGACACATCGTGCGGCGCCCGCCGCAGCTCGTCGCAGATGAGGCTTACCAGCTTGCGCTGTTCGGGCGCGTGGGTGATGCATTGTTGAACGTCACCCGTGTTGCTGATCCCAATGCGAATCACCAACTCCGCCGCGTTGGGGAAGCGCTCGCCCAATTTCGGGACCAAGGTCTCGTCGAGCTGCTTCTGCAAGAGCGCCTGAAGCTGCTTCTGCTGCGCCTCGCTGAGCTTGCGGTATGGCTCAGGCGGAGGCGGCGCCTCGCACATGTGCGTGTGGGTAGCCTTCTTGCAGCCCGCCGCAGCGCCCAACGCAATCGCAGCTGCGGTCGCTGTCGCGGCCCGTAGAAAGTGACGCCTATCCGGCTCGGTGCGCCCGCGATCCACCATGTGTTGGACGAGCGCCTCGCTGCGTTGCCGAATGGACGCGTCGACAGCGCTTCGCTCGACTGCGAGCTCGGTGAGCAGATCCGCAGCCGCCACCGAGTCCTCGTAGCGGTCCGACGAAGCGAAATCCAAGATTCGATCCATGAGCGCGGCGCTGTGCTCGTTGAGCTCGCGCAGCAGCGCTTTGGTTTGTTGCACCAAGCTCTCGTCGACGCGTTCGGGGAAGAAATGCCGCAACAGATGCAGGTGGTAGTCCAGCTTCATCGATCCAAAATGGGTCCCATCGAAGCTGAAGTTGCGCGGCCAAAACAGCTCGCGGAAAAGCTCGTAGGCGCGCTGCGTCGGAACATCGAGCATCTGATAGCCGTATCCTTGGTAGTCGCCTTCCAGCCGACCCTCACGCTGTAACCGCGCCTCGAGGGGAGTGCCGCCGTAGATCTCCACGCGGCAGAAGTTCAACGGAAAGTAGTCCTGACGCCGCATGAAACCCACGTTGTGGCGCAGGGTCTCGATGGTCGAATCAGGATCGAACAGCAGCAGATTGAAGCAGGTGTGGATTTGCTGGCGCCGAAGGATCGACAGAGCGCGGTGATTGTGGGCGCGGTCCATGCCCCGGCCGAGCGTTACCAATCCGGCCACCGCGTCTGTCTCCACCCCTAGAAACATGCGAAACAGACCGAGTGAGCGCAGCAGTTCGATGACCTCTTCGTCGATGCAATCGGGGCGCCCTTTGGCTTGGATGGCGATGTCACTCACATCACGAATCGCTAGCTGCTCGCCGAGGGCACGGTAGCGGGCGAGGTTGGCGGCTGCGCTGGGCACCAAGAAATTGTCGTCCTGGAAATTGAAAATCCGTACGTCGCGGTCGTGGTACAGCGACGCCATCTCATCGGCCACAGCCTCGACGCTCCGCTGCCGGAAGCGCTTGCCTCCGCTGCGCTGATGAAACGCGCGAATGGAACAGAATGCGCAGTCGGCATAGCAGCCCCGACTCGACAGCAAGTTGGCGATGGGCAAGCCGAGATAAGTGTGAAACTGTCGCGGGCGGCGCGGCCAAGGCCGATCGTCCAGCCTCGCGATGTCGCTACGCTTGCCGCTGTCCAGCACCCGGCCTGTTGCATCGCGATAACTGAGCCCCAGCACCCGATCGGGATGGGCGAGGCTGGCAGCGAGCTCGACCATGGGCTCCTCGCCGTCGCCATGGATGATCGTATCGATCGCCGAGCAATCGGCCAGCAGACTCGCCGCGTGCAGCGAAGCGAAGTGTCCACCGGCCGTCATGTGACCTCCGAAACCGTGCTCGCGACACGCTCTGGCAAGATCGATGAACTCCCGCGAGCGGGCGGTGAAAATCATGGACAAGCCGAGCAACTCGGCGCCGCTGCGTGCCACTGCGCTGGCGACCTCGTGAACCTGCCCGCCGTCACGAAAGTCAAACAACACCACCTCGTGCCCCGCTTGCTCGAGGCTTGTAGCGATATAGCGCAACGCTAGGTTCTCTTCGATTTCCGCTCCCACTAGCGCAACGTGCATGGTCTCGCTCCTTGTTCGAAGCCGAGCTTGCCTCAGCGCTGGTTCGAGTGCTAGCCAAGACAAGAGTGAGCTAGGCTATGACGATCGTGAGCGACACCATCGTCATCGGAGGTGCTACTGGCGCGTGGGGGGACACTTCGTTTGGGGGACAGCAGCTGCTC
>CAZRGL010000726.1:0-4795 GCA_964599485.1 uncultured Polyangiaceae bacterium | reverse complement strand
CGGACGGCGAGCACGTTTGGAGCAAGCGCTTCGGCAACAGCAGCGGCATCCAGAGCTCAGCGCGCGTGGCTACGCACTTGTTCGGCAACGTGGCGCTTGCAGGCTACTTTCAAGGCAGCGTCGACTTCGGCGGCGGCGCAATCACCAGCCACGACGGCCACGACCTATTCGTCGCCAAGTTCAACCCCAGCGGCAGTCACTTGTGGACGAGGCATTTCCAGATCAAGCGCCCAGCATGCGAGGCAACAGCATGTGACCTGGACAAGATCGACGTGGCCTTCGACGGCCCCGGCAACGTGCTGCTCGCTGGTCACTTTAGCGGCTCGCTCGATCTGGGCGGCACCCTTCTGAAGTCAGCCGGCGGCAGCGACATGTTCCTCGCCAAGCTCGACACCAAAGGCGAGCTGCTTTGGAGCGGCCGCTTCGGCGACAAGAACGATCAGTGCGAAGCGCTGTCCTGCAGCGTGCAAGTAGCGTCAGATCAGAGCAACAACGTGCTGCTCGCTGGTTTGTTCCAAAACGCCATCGGGTTCGGCGGCGGCACGATGGTCGCTGATGGAGATCAGGACGCGTTCATCGCCAAGTTCGGCCCTTGATCCAGGCCGTGGGCTACGCGGCATTCCAGATGGTGAAGTCCCAGGGCGTTGGGACCTTGCCGAGCTTCATGGCGCGAATCATACGCTTGGCGGCGCGCAGAACATGCCTGTCTCGTTTGCGCTCCAACATCTGCTTGGCCTTGCTCAACGTCACCCAACGAACAGCAAGCGTCTCTCGCCGCAGCGGCAAGCCATCACGGATCTTGCTCAACAAGAAGTAGTGCCGCAGCGCCTTGGGCGTCTCTATCAGCGCGATGCGCGCCAAAGGCTCCGCCAGCACGCCCGATTCCTCTGCAATCTCACGGAGCGCCGCAAAAATCGGCCCCTCACCAGGATCCAGCAACCCTTTGGGCCAGGTCCAACCACTGCCGCCTTCACGGCGCTCGCGACGGTTCTTGACGATCAGCACGCGCCCATTCTGCACATCGATGACGACGCCGCCCGAGGTCTGCCAACCTTCCCGGCGGCGGCCCTCGCGGCGCTCTCGCAGGCGCCAGTCCATCAGAATTGCATTGCGAGCCATGTGGCAATCCCATTATGAGCCGGCTTGGGTCATGCGGCCCAATAAGCGGTGAGGCCCTGTGTCATGGCTCCGGCCGCCGGTGGGCGCTAGCATCCAGGCCACATGAAGTTGTTCGAGCCAATCACCATCGGATCGGTATCGATTCCAAACCGCGTAGTGAAGTCGGCCATGGCGGAAGGACAGGCCGATGATCAGGGCCGCCCCAGTGCTGCTCTGGTCAAGATGTACGCTCGCTGGGCCCGCGGGGGCGTGGGATTGGCCATCACGGGCATGGCCAACGTTCGGCCCGGTTATTCGTTCGGCAAGGAAATCAGCTTGTGCAGCGACCCGCTCGTCGATCCACTGCGTGCGCTGACTGATGCCGCTCACGAGCACGGCGGCCGAATCTTCGCACAACTCTGCCACGCGCCGCCCCAAATCCCGCGGGCCAAAGCCAAGCGGCTGGGCTCGGTCGGCCCCTCAGCTGGCTTCTGTTTCACCAATTGGCTCTTCCATCGCCCGATCAGCAGCACCGATCTGACACGCTTGACCCACGAATTCGGTGCCGCAGCCCGTCGAGCACGCCAAGCTGGATTCGATGGGATCCAGCTGCACGCCGCCCACGGCTACCTGCTCTCACGCATGCTCAGCCCGCAGCTCAACCGACGACGGGATCGTTGGGGAGGGAGCTTTGATGGACGTCTGCGACTTCTAGAGGAGGTCTACCGCCGCATCCGTGAGGAGGTCGGGCTGGACTACCCCGTAACCATCAAGCTCAACGCTCATGACGGTACACGACGAGGGCTCGATCTCGAAACCTCCTTGCGCATCGCTCGCCAGCTGCAGAGCTGGGGCATCGACGCCATCGAGGTGTCGGCGGGGATCGGTGACGTGGGCTTGGGCTGCTACCCCAATCGAGGAGATGTTCCCATCGAAGAAGGCAAAGCCTTCTTGCACGCTGAGCTACCCTTCATGCGCCCGCTGGTTCCGCTGCTCGGACCAGTGATCAGGCTGATGACGCGCTCGATCCGTTTCGAACAAGAGGCCTACTTCCGGCCGCTCGCCGAGGTCTTCGCCCAAGCCTTGCAGGTGCCTATCATCTGCGTCGGAGGCATCCGCTCGCGCGCCGTGGCCGAAGAACTGTTGCAAGACACACCAATTGCCATGGTCTCGCTAGCGCGCCCACTCGTTCGCCAACCTGCCCTACCGAAAGATTGGCAGCGAGGTCGCAACCTCAGCGCGCAGTGCGCCTCGTGCAACCAGTGCTTCGTGAGGCTCGGCCTCGGCCATCCACTGCGCTGCTGGAACAAGCCCAAGCGTCCGTAGCCAACTCAGATGTTCGGAGCAGGCAGGGTTCGAGCCTCAGCCACCGATTTTGAACATCGCCATGCCTGGCTTGTCGGCTTTGACGACCACCCGTTGTGAACGGGTGGATTTCGACTTAGGCGTACATGTGACGGTATGGGGACCAACCGATACGGTCAGCCGCACGTTGCTCCTAGTGCCGTGCGAAGCGCCGTCGACGGTGAATGAGCAGCTACCACCCACCGCAACAGCAACCAAGGTCCCCGTCTCGCCGCTGGAGCTCTTCTTCCTCTTCTTCCGTTTCTTCCGCTTCTTCCGCTTCTTCTTCTTCTTCTTGCGCCGTTTCTTGCGCCTCTTCTTCTTCTTCTTCTTACGCTTCTCAGTTGTGGAAGCGGCGGGTGGGTCAGCTGGATTGTCGTCCTGGTAGCGCGACGGGGGATACGGCTGTGCAGGCTGACGTCCGGTGGACTTGCGTGCGGCCAGCGCTTTTGAAGACGGTTCGTCGTCTTCTGCATCGCTGTCGGCGTCTTCGTCAGCGTCCTCGTCGGCGTCGTCACTCGCCGTGGTGGCCTCGGAGCTCGAGGTCGTTGCCACGTCACCTGAGGGCGCTGCGGCAGGATCCTCGCTAGCCGCACGCCTCTTAGCTGTAGTGTCATCGCCCACAGGATCGCCCTCGGGTTGGCTCACGGTGGGCCCAGAGCGAGCGACTGCAGCCGGCGCCGAGCTATCGCGCAAGGCGAACACCAACACCATGACCAAGACGGGCAAAGCCAGTAAGGCGGCTCCGAACACCATCACGGCCATCTTCCGTTGCCGGATCAAGGTGTGGTGTCCGTCTGGTCCTTGAGCTGGGTATCCACCTGTCGTGCTCGACGGAGGCGCCTTCGACGACGGGCCGCCTGCCCCTCCCCCAATTCCCAATCCGAAATCGTCCGCGCTGGGAAATGCAGCCCGCGCGGCGGGCACCGGCGCCGCACGCGGCGGCCGCCCAGAGCTGCTGGCCGTCGATGCAGGAGGAACCGAAGCAGGCGCAGGAGCCGAGGACTGGTGGGGGCGCGGCGCCGGCGGTGGAGGCACCGGCGGCATGGGGTATTCATCGGGCAGCAGCGCCGCTTGATCGTAAATCGGTCCGCTATTGCTGGGTGGCGACAACATCCAAAGCGCCGGCTCTTCGTCCTCGGCAAAATCACGCGCACTCTTCGACAGCGGCGAGGTGGGTGAGAGGGCGGAATAGGATGTCGACCCGCCCGGGGCTGTATGCGCCAAACGGCCGATGCGATCGATGAGCACTTGGCCTTCGTTCGAGGCGTAAGGCCGCAGCGCGTGTGCCAGCGCGTAGACGCTACCAAAGCGCCCATTCGGATCTTTGGCGAGTGACCAATCGATGACTTGGTCGAGCTCGGCGGGAATGTCGGGACGCAAGCTGCTCAGGGGGCGCGGCGTCTCGCGGGTGATTTTGAGCATGAGCTGCGCCATCTCACCGGCAAATGCCGGCACGGCCGCTAGCAGCTCATAGAAGATGCAACCAAGTGACCAGACATCGGTCCGGACGTCGATCTGGCCCACCTTGCGGATCAGCTCGGGCGACGAGTAGTTGGTCATGCCAAACATGACCGTGGCGGTGACCTCGCCTGAAGGCAGCCGTTGCTGTCCGGGGTCCTTGAGCAGCTTGGCTGTTCCAAAATCGATGATCTTGACCAGAGGCGAGCCCCCCCGGCGCTGCGTCAGGAACATGTCGGCCGGCTGCAGCTCGCGAAGCAGAACGTTGTGGCTATGGCACTCCTGAACCGCCTCGCCGACTTGCAGAATGTAGAGCACCGCTTCTTCGAGACGCAGCGCGCCCTGGTTGAAGAGCTGCGTCTCGAGATCCACACCCTCGAGATACTGCCGAACCAAAAAGAAGGAACCGTCCGAGTGGGTGCCTACGTCGATGATGCGCGCGCAGTGCTCACTTTCGAGCTTGGCCAAGACGCGCGCCTCGCGCCTGAACTGCTCGATTTCCTTGTCGTTGCAGAGTGCGGGAGACAGTAAGCGAATGGCTACGCGCTGATCGAATTCCGTATGGCGCGCCTCGACGAGCAACCCTCGCGACCGGCCAAGAATATTGGCGACGCGGTATTTGCCAGCAACGATATCTCCTGGGTGCATCGACAGTTGGTTCTCTAGCGCCGTGCTCGTGCCCTGATCAGGAAAACCCTGGTTATTGTGACACGAGTCGCCGGGCAGCTGCACATAGATCAAGCACTACGGCGAGCGGAGCACGATGCCAGCGGCCTGTTCGCTTCAATTTGGGCAGAGCCGAAGAGCTCAGAAACGTCGCGGGGGGGCGGCCGGGGCCCCGCCCCCCCCCCCAATTGCACCCCCGGCCCCCCCCCCGGGCACGCCCCCCCCC
>CAZRGL010000725.1:0-4798 GCA_964599485.1 uncultured Polyangiaceae bacterium | reverse complement strand
GCGCAGCGGCCGGTGTCCCGACTTGCCCTACAAAACTACTCCCGGACGGGTGTGCGCAGCTCCCGGACGGGTGTGCGGGTGTCCCAAGAACCGCGGAACGGCCGGTCCCGACTTGCCCTACAAAACTACTCCCGGACGGGTGTGCGCGCGGTGTGCAGCTCAGCTTTCGCCACGGCGTTTTGGTGGGCCATGAAGGACTCAGGCCCGAAGGGCCGGAGTCAACCGGAAGAAGGTTCGCGAGTGGCGAGACGTCCACAAAAGCCAGAACGCCGCAGCTTTCGCCACGGCGTTTTGGTGGGCCATGAAGGACTCGAACCTTCAGCCAATGGATTAAGAGTCCACTGCTCTACCAATTGAGCTAATAGCCCACCGGCGTAAGTAGTCAAAAGCGGCGAGCTATGCAAGCTGGATTTTGCGTCGCGATCACACTTCGCACGGAGCCCGTCAAACCACGACGAAACCCGGACCCGAACCCGGCGCGGCAGTCGTCCTAGGACGAGTTGGTCCGCCGTCCCCCGAACCCAGCCTCGACCAAGACCACCCACGGCCGACGCACCAAGAGGCTCCCGCGCTACGCCTCGACCGCCCGCGGCCGACGCACCAAGAAGCTCCCGCGTTGCGCCTCAGGGCGGTCGCCGTTAGGGTCCGCCCGGCCGTTCTGAAGGGCCCAGCGTTCTGGAGGTTGCACATGGTCAAAAACAGTGTTGTTCGTCGTCTCGCTCTCGGTCTCGGCGCCGTCGCCATCACCGCCGGGCTGGGCGGTTGTTGTGAGACGCCCCCGGCAAAAACAGCCGAGGTCGACCCCTCCGTGACGCCGCTACCGACCGCAGGCCCGCTCGATCAGATCCCGCGCCAAGAGCTCAACCAGCTGGCTGCGCGGCTGGCCCTTCCGCTGCTGTGGGAGCACGACGAAGACGGCGACAAGACCATCGATCCGGCCGAGCTCGCCGTGCTCTGGGGCTTCGACGAGAGCAAGCGCGGCGACTGGGTCGACGAAGACGGCTTCAGCGCGCGTTTCTATGCCGCCTACGAAGCAATGTTGCAACTACGCAAAGGCGAAAACGTCACGGGCCTTGCTCCCGCCGAGGTCGCACGCCGGCAGTTGGTGACCAAAGAGCTGAGCCAAGGTCGGCCCGCACTGGTGCGCAGCAACTTCGTCACGGCCTCGCCCCAGGACCACGCCATCGTAAAGCATATCGTGGCGGCAGCGAAGGTCATCGAAGAGCTGCACGCCAAGCAAATCGGCAGCTGGAAGCTGCGCAAAGCGCTTCCCGCCGACCACCCTGGTAGCCGCATGGTCTTCTACCGAAACCAGGGCCCCTGGTGCGCGGCCCCCGCGACAGAGAAGGACCCAAAATGCAGCGCAATCGCATCGTTGCCCAAAAAGATCTCCGGCTTGTACCCAGCCGAGCTGCAGAACGATCCGAAGTTCTGCGACAAGCTCAAAGACGAGCCGAACGGCAAAGCGCTTCGCCACCAGTTCAACGTAGTTCGTGGCAAGCCCGGCGCGCTCAAAGCGGTGCCCTACACGGTCGCTTACGCGCCTGGCATGAAGGTCATCAGCAATCACCTCAGAGCTGCGGCCGAGGCCATCACCAGCAGCGACGAGACAGCCTTCAAGGCGTACTTGCTCGCTACTGCGCAAGCCTTCCTGGACAACAACTGGGAGCCGGCGGACGAGGCCTGGGCCAAGATGAACGCCCAAAACTCGAAGTGGTACCTGCGCATCGGTCCCGACGAGGTCTACTTCGAGCCGTGCAATCTCAAGGCCGGCTTTCACGTCAGCTTTGCGCGCATCAACCAAGACTCGCTCCGCTGGCAGCGCAAGCTCGAGCCCGTCAAGGCGGACATGGAGAAGGTCATCGCCGAGTTGGCCGGCCCGCCCTACGCGGCCCGACAAGTATCGTTTCACTTGCCAGACTTCATCGACATCGTGCTCAACGCTGGCGACTCGCGCTCGTCCCACGGCGCGACCATCGGACAGAGCTTGCCCAATTGGGGCCCAGTCGCCAATGAGGGTCGCGGCCGCACGGTGGCGATGACCAACCTGTACACCGACAGCGACAGTCAGGCCGAGATGACCACCCAGGCCGAATCGCTTCTCTGCCCGCAGACCATGGCGAAGTTCGACGCCACGCCCGAGCCAGGCGTCATGGCCACGGTCCTGCACGAGGCAGCGCACAATCTGGGTCCGGCGCACGAGTACAAAGTGGACGGCAAGAAAGCAGGCGAGATTTTCGGCGGCCCGATGGCCTCGACCCTCGAGGAGCTCAAGGCTCAAACTGCTTCGCTGTTCCTCACCGACTGGCTGGTCGAGCGTGGGGTCATCGATCGCGCCCTGGCAGATCGGGCTCACGTTCGGGACATCACCTGGGCCTTCGGGCACATCTCACGCGGCATGTACACCGCGACAGGCAAGCCCAAGTCATACAGCCAGCTGTCAGCCATACAGCTCGGTTTCTTGGTCGAACATGGCGCTGTGCAATGGCGTGCCGATCAGACTGCCGCCAACCGCAGCGACCAAGGTTGCCTCGAAATCCACACCGAAAAGTTTGCGCCGCTCACCAAGAAGCTGATGGAGATCTCAGCGGGTATCAAGTCGCGCGGCGACGTCGAAGGCGCCAAGAAACTCAAGGCGAGCTACGTGGACGTAGACGGGGATAAGAAGAAACTGCTCGAGACCATTCGTGAGCGCTGGCTTCGCGCTCCCAAGGCGACGTTCGTCTACAGCATCGAGCGCTGACAGGCTCCAACCCAGTCGGCCTTTGACCAGCGCTGCGCCGAGCTGCTGCGCGAGGAGTGTGCAAACGCCTTACCGATCTGTGTAAGTAGTTGCATGGTTGTGAATGGTGGTCTTGCACACCCAAAGCGCTTCCCACCCCCTTCGCTCGGCCGCGCCACCCCATTGCTCGGGCACGGGAGTTGCTTGATCCAGTGGGCAAATGAACCTGCAATTCACAGGAGCGCGGCACAGCGCGCCAACCTTCGACGCGGTCGATGAGGAGCCGCCCAGCGCATCGGGTCACAAATACAGCGGCCGGTTGGAAGTTGCCGGCCAGAGCGACATTGGGCTGGTGCGCGAACACAACGAGGACCGCTACTTGGTCGGCTCGTTGCAGCGCTCCCTGCAAGTCGAGGGCAGTAACACCCACCAATGCGTCAATCTGTTGAGCAGACCGACCGCTGAGGCCAAGCTGTTGATGGTCGCCGATGGCATGGGGGGCGGCGGCGACGGCGATGTCGCCAGCACCATCGCCGTGCAAACAATCGCACACTATGTCGTCAGCACGATGCCTTGGCTCGACGACGTCGTCCACAGCACCGATGACCGCTCGCCTACCCGGCTTGGCCTGCTCGCTGCCGTCGCCAAGGGCGACACAGCCGTCCGCCAGGCCTCGCGTGGACCCGCAGCCAGCACCATGGGCACCACCCTCACGCTTGCCTACATCACCGGGCCCATGGTCTACCTGGCCCATGTCGGCGACAGCCGTGGCTATTTGATCCGCGAGGGCAAGGCCACTCAGTTGACCACCGATCACACGCTCGCCGAACGCCTCGCTCAAACCAACAACGTGGTGCTCGCCGATGATTCGCCCTGGCATCACGCCCTCTGGAACGTCATCGGCGGCGGCACCAACAACACCCGTCTGCAACCTGAGTTGAAACAAGTGCAACTGCACCCCGGCGATAGCCTGCTGCTCTGCACGGACGGATTGAGCAACTACCTCAGCGAGAACGAAATTGCCGACGTGGTGAGCCGCCACAACGCGCGCCACGCTTGTGCCCATCTCATCGACCTGGCCAACGAGTTCGGAGGCGGCGACAACATCACCGTCGTGATTGCCAAATACGCTGTCGAAGCGGCGCCCTACTGAGCGCCGCCACAAGCGGCCTGCAAGGCTTTGCGGTGTGCCGCCCCGTCACGACAGCGGCAGAGCGCGGCGCCCCCGATCAATTCGGGCAGTTCGCCAGAGTACAACCAGCGATGGCGGTGCAGTCAGCCTCGACCGGCACGCCCTGGTAGCACTTCCACTGATCGCCATAGAGCGGCGAATTGCTCGCGCAGGCGACCTTGCAACCTTGACCACTACCTTGCGCGGCCGCCGCCAAGATCGCCTTGATGTCGTCGTCGAGGTCGGGATCGTTCTGACACTTCGTGGCTATCGCCTTCAGATTGGCGCAGGCAGCGTCGCAGCTGAAGTCATTGACGGTGTAGGGGCACACCGAACCGGTGCCCGTACCTGTGCCGGTACCGGTCCCCGTATCAGTTCCCGTACCTGTACCAGTTCCCGTACCGCCGCCGCCGGGACCATTGCCGCCGGTGCCGCCACCACAAATCGGGTCGCTCGGTTTCTGCAAGCAGTAGGCGACGACGCAGGAGGTCAAAGCGTCCTCTTGGGTCGTGCAGTTGTCTGCGCAGATGTCGGCCGCCCCTTCGTGGCAGTCGAGCACCTTGTCCCCCTCGCTGGTGCAGCCGCTGCCCTTCGCCATGTCTTCGAGCTCTTTGCAGGTCGTAGAGCAGTTCTCATTGTCACCGCATTGGGAATTGCTCTTCTCACAAAGCGGAACGCAGCGCGCGTAGAGTGCGCCGGTCGAGCCGCCATTGCTGTCACTGCCGCAGCTGGCTCCAACCAAGCCAGCCAGCATGCTGAAACCGAGCACAAACCAGAAATTACGTCCCCGTCGAAGCATCGCGTTCCTCCCTACGAAAAATCCATCGTAGATCTGTTCGCACGTTACAGCTGTTACCGCGCGAGGTATTCGATGGAGGTTGGCGCAGGTTGCTTGGTGGCCATCG
>CAZRGL010000724.1:0-4806 GCA_964599485.1 uncultured Polyangiaceae bacterium | reverse complement strand
GCACGATGTCCGAGCCGTCGGGGGTGCACAAGGGCGGCAAGATCGTCGAGCATTCGTCGTCCGTTCGAATCGGCGGAGCCTGGGCGGCCCGCAAGTTCCACAAGTGCATTTGTAAGGTGGAGGCCAAGCCGATCGAGGTTGCCCCCGAGGTCGCCGAAGCGCTTGGTTTCGATTGGACCAAGGTCATTTTCCCCGTAGGCAAACAATTGGCGGGTCTAGCCGCAGGCGCAGGGACGACCGCTGGTGCAGTCTTGGCCCCCCTAGCCATCGCGCACACGGCGTATGCGATGCTCGCAGAGCTCGCTAGCGCGCTCGAGGCGGATGACAAGCGAGCGGGTCTACGGGGGCGAATGAACGCGCGCATCAGCTACGCGCTCTTTGGAAAAGAGAAGGTGCCCTACTATGCGGCCGGCTCTGGGGACATCCAGTTTGGTACCGGTGAAGGCTCCGCTAGCGCCGGGCACTATTACGGCCACGCAAAGGATGAATTCGAGCAGATCAAGGGAACAGAAACTCGGATGAAGGACGTGCTGCGTGAAGATGGGTCACTCGATCCCAAGAAGCTTCGCGAACGGACAAGAGCGCTGGAGACGAGGGCCCGGTCCGGGCCCAGCGAAGACGCTGCCGCCGCCACCACGGAGTTGATCCAGCTGAAGGAGGACGCTGGGCGACTCGCGGAGATCAAGTACCTCCGGGACAACTACAAGCGCGGCGGAGCCATGGGCTATGACGGGAAGTGGGAAGGCGACGACGCCGCGGCAGCTGCCTACCGAGATTTGGTGGAAAAGCACGCCAACGCCGCAGGCATGGGATTGAGCAACAAGTTCCCGCTACGCGACGAGATCGGGGCCAAAGCGAAAGACTGGCGCAGCCAGAAGGAGCCAGAGGCAGTCTGGAAGGTAGCCGGTCTACGTAACGTAAACCCGGTGGTTCCGGGAGAGGTCCAACTGGAGGTGCAGCAACACCTCCGGGACGCAAGAGAGGTCACTTTGGCAGAGATGATGGCTGAGTCGATCGCCTCTCCACTACGGGGAGAAGGTGACTTCATTTCTTGGTTGGTCGACGACTTCGCTGCCTCGTTGACGGTCCAGATCGCCATCGAGGAGGCGATCGCCGAGCAACAAGCAGCCGCAGAGTCCTCTTCGAGCGCGGACAACGCAATCGTCACCGGTGAAGAGAGCGTGCTAATCGGGTAGGAGGCGCACCCAAGTGATGCGCCGAGGCGAAAGTGTGCAGCATGGGACGGCGGCGGGCCTCTGGTCTTGCAGAAGATACGCAGAACCCTGTTGCGCCTCGTTGGCGGGCTGTTTGCCCGTGCCTTCGCCGCGCCAAGAGAGGTGCTCAATGAAGATTCCCGTGCCCTGCCTCGTTGCCCTTTCCGTTGCGCTCTGCGCGTGCCCGGCCCGTGAGGCGCCGGTGGCGACAGCTGCTCCGCCGGCGACCACCGCACGGCCGCCAGCAGTCGAGGCGCAGTCCGCGGTGGCCGATGCAGGTGTTGATGCTTTAGACGGGGGCGGGGGGCCTGCCCTTGCAAGCGCTGCCCCAGCGACAGTGCTCGGCGATCCGGCGATGCTTGCTGACTATGAGGCACTGCCGGCGGTTTGCAGCCGGACCCCTGTCGAGCTCGAAGTCGCGCTCGCGTCTGAGGCGTGCCTGATCCCGAAAACGGGGGACGCCGGTGAGAAGGCTTACTCCCGCAGTGGCAATGGTCGCTGGAAGGGCGAGGCGCTGCGCAAGACCGTTAGGGTCGCCCCGGCTCAGCTCAACCGGGGCGACGCGTTCACAGTGACCGTAACGCTCGACAATCCCAACCCGCATCCCGTCGTCATCGACTTCGAGGTGCGCTGCTTTCCTCACCATCTCGAGTGGAAGAATCCAGTGACACGTGGCAAGCGCGTGCAAATGTGGGTCGTCGACGGCAAGGGTGAGCGGCTCGATTGGAGCTACCCGCGGGCGGCCGAGATGGGGATGATTTGCACGCCAGACTGGAGCCGCATCGGCCTCGCTCCGGGAGGCAAAGCTATTGCGGTATGGCGCTTCGATGGCGTGCGACGCATTGAACGCTACCACGGGGTTCCGGATCCAACTGCACCTCGTGTGAGCATTATTCACCGCACCGTTCACGAGATCGGCCCCCTGCCTTCTGGGGTCCACAGGATTGAAGCGTACTTGCCCCCCACCCCCCGCGGGCGCCCGCCTCTCCCGGGTTTTCGGCCCTTGGGGCCAGCCCGGCCGCGCCGCGGCCCGCTTGCCGGGCCCCCCCCCACCCGTGTCCGTGCGACCAAGTAACAACTCGCTCAACGCGACCGGGTCTTGCACGGACGGGGCCCCTTGGGTTGCCCGAAACGCAACCGTCATTGTCAGCAAATCGTTCCCGTAGCTGCCTGGGCGCCTTGTGCACCAGCACCCGGACCGAGCCCTCTGTGCTGTCGAGCGCTGCGGCAATCTCCTGGACTTCGCCAGCAAACAACGTGCGTCGGGGCGTGCGGGTGACCTGTCGCCGCGGTTCAGCGGCCCCCTGGTAGGCTGGCGGTGCGATGATCGTGGACACTTTGGCTGCTGTTATTTGGTCGACGACTTCAAGGCCTTGCTGGCAGTCGAGATCGCTGTTGAAGAGGCGACCGCCGAGCAACAAGCGGCGGCGAAGGCCTCTGCTGACAACGCCATCGTCACCGGCGAAGAGAGCGTGCTAATCGGGTAGGACGCGAAGGCGCTGACGCGACGGGGTGCAGCGTGGGGGCGCGGTCGGGCAACGCAGTGAATGATTCGGGCTAGGAGAGGTGCCTCGATGGAAACTCGCTGCTTCCTTGTCCTTTCGTTGTTCCTCTGTGCCCAGCGCCTGAGGCGCCGGTGGCTACGGCTGAGCCGCCGGCAACCAGTGCGCAGCCTCCAGCGACCAGTGCGCAGCTGGCCTGGCAAGCGAGCACCGCTTGCAGGTTCCCGTCCCGTCGGACCGCCCGAAGCGGGTAGCGTTCCGATTCCGCTGTCGCCACCACCGTCCGCGTCACCGGCAAGTGACTGTCAGCTGCGGGCCTCTACGCTGGGACGAATTGTGCGGCGGTAGGGAAAGTCGGCAGAAAGTGCGCAGCACTGCGGGCTGTCCATTCTCTTCTCGGGAAACAACAACACACCGGGGCCGAAAGCCTCAGGAGAAGTGCAATGAGATTGAGAAGAAGTGGCAGATTCGGGCGGAAGATGGGCTTTGTCGCGTTGCTCCTCGCAGGACTTTGGGCGGGCGGCTGCGGCAGCGTCGACGGTATGGATGAGCCTCGAGGTGAGGACGACAGCTCCATCATCTCTGGCGAGGACTTCGACCCTTCTGGTTCGGGCTTCGTCAGGGTGCAGTATCCGGGTGGCAGCTGTAGCGGCGCACTAATCACCAACGACTGGGTGCTCACGGCTGGCCACTGCTTGCCAGGCACGACGATGGACTCGCCTGGCAGCTACACCGTGACGATGGGCAATCAGTCCGGCAATGCGCTCGAGATATTCGCCCACCCCAGTCTCGACGTCGCGCTGCTGCGACTGGCGAGCCCGATGGTCATGAACGGCTCGCTCGAGGGCTGGCGAATGGAGCTGCACCGTGGCTCGATAGACTCCCTCGTGGGCACGACTGTGCAGTGCTACGGCTACGGCAACGATACGCCCGGGGCAGGAGCGGGTTCACCGCATACTGCCACGCTGGTGTTAGGCGAATCGCCGACCGACAATTGTGGACAGCGCCCCTACGAGTTCGGCTTGCAGAGCAACGAGCTGGGGCAGAACACTGCTAGCGGCGACTCCGGTGGAGCTTGCGTTTTGAAAGATGCGCCGGGCAGCCCAGTCATCGTATCCATCGTGTCGAAGGGCGACTGCGACAAGGTGACTCCTTGCACGGCGCGGCATCTCGCGGCCTCGCACGCGCGTCCCTGGGTTCTCAACATCATGAGCCGAGACAACGAAGGCAGCGCTGTGGCAACGGGCGATATCAATGGTGACGGCTGGGACGAGGTGATCGTTGGTGCGTCGCGCGCGCTCACGCCCGACAACCAGCCTGCCGGCCGGGTCTTCGTATACAAGGGTTATTGGCACGGGGTTGGCACCAAGCCATGGCTCGTTCTCGATCAACTCGGCTTCGGTGGCGACGAGCCTGCAGGCGATCGATTCGGCCTGTCGGTTGCGACCGGCGACTTCGACGGTGATGGCTACGACGACGTTGCGGTTGGCGCGCCAGGAGAGGCGCCGTGGAAGGGACCGCGCGCCGGTCGCGTCTACACCTTCAAGGGTGGCGTGGAGGGCTTGTCGGCTTGGAAGGCGCTAGGCTACGACATCTGGGGCCCAGCCGATGGTGACCTATTTGGCTTTGCCTTGGCCGCAGGCGACTTCAACGGCGATGGCCAAGACGACCTCGCAGTCGGCGCTCCCGAGCGTGACATCATAAAGGCCAAGGCTGAAGATAACCTGTATCGCACCGGCGACGTGTTCATCTATCACGGAGATGCGAGTGGCCTGGAGCTGCATAGCAAACTACGCAGGGTCATTGGCCAAGCATCGACTGAATATGAATCATTCGGCTACGCGCTAGCTGCCGGAAAGATCGATGGCAACGAGTATGTCGACCTCGTCGTTGGGGCGCCGGGCCACTACGAGTGGTGCAATGGCTCCCATGCCGGGCAGGCCTATGTGTACAGAGGAGGAGCCAAGGGGTTTATCGGCGGACAGATCCTGAGCCAAAACGGGTTGGGGATGCGCGAGCGCGGTGACCTGTTCGGCTATGCCCTCGCAATCGGCGATCTCGATCGGAACGGTTACGGAGACGTCGCAGTG
>CAZRGL010000723.1:0-4807 GCA_964599485.1 uncultured Polyangiaceae bacterium | reverse complement strand
CCCCGACCGGGCCGCGGCTGGCGCCGAGCACCAACGAGATCCCGCGGCCGGCTATCGAGCCTTGTCCGATCCGGTTTCGCTCAGGAACGAAGCAGTCTTCGAACACCAGCTCGACTGCTGGGCAAGCCTTCTGCCCCATCTTGCGCTCCACCCGTCCGATGGACAGTCCCGGCGTGCCGCGATCGATCCGGAAGACAGCCATGGTCTCCACTGGATGGGCGCGATCCGTCGACATGATCACGATGTGGGTGTCGGCGATGTTGCCGTTGCTGATGAACACCTTGGTCCCATTGAGTCGGTAGCCTCCCGCGACCGGGCGGGCCTCACAACTGAGCCTGGCACTGCGCAGCAGATCGACGTCCTCGACATCGGTGCCAGCGCCCGGCTCGGTGATGGCGGTCGACAGCAAGTAGGGCGCTGCCTTGCGCTGCCCATCGACGAGCAGCCGACAGATCTGCTCGAGGTGACGCAGATCGCCAGTCGCTGCCACTGCGGCCAATGCCAGACCGTTGACGCTGATGAGGTTGGCTAATCCCGCACAGCCCGCAGCGAGTTGCTCTGAAGCGATCGCCAGCGCCGCGAGCGGTCGACCGCCGCCGCCGAGTGGCCCTGGCAGGGTCATCGTGAACATGCCTCTTGCCGTACCTATGATGAAGGCTTCGCGCATGACTTTGGCCCGGGTTCAATCGACTGAAGGAAGGGTCACCGCACTGCCGCCCGACCGCGACGCTGCGATCAGCACTTTGAGCAAATCCACGATCCTCTGTGCATGACCTTCGTCGCGCAAAGAGCACTGCTGGATGGCGGCTCCTTCGAGCAGGGCGAAGAGAAACTCTGGAACGTAAGGGGCGAGTGGATGCTCAGTGAATTGTGGAAACAGCTCAGCGGTGGTGTCGCGTGCTGCGGCGAGCAAACGGCGGCACATCTCCTCGACCACCGGGGCCAGATCTGGATCTGTGCGCCCCGCAACGATCAGCTCGAGCGAGGCGAAGAAGGTCGGCCCAGAGAGCATTTCCCACAACAAGTCGATGGCCGTCTGCTCTCGATCGGCATGGTCGGGAACCTTCTCGACCAAGCGCCGAAAATCCTCGTGGCGCTGCTCGATCAGGTGATCGACAGCAGTGGCAACCAAGCTGGCTTTGGTCGGAAAATGATGCAGCTGGGCGCCGCGTGACACGCCGGCCCGCCGGCAGATTTCGGTCGTGGTGGTGCGCGCGTAGCCCAGCTGAAACAAGCACTCGACCGTGGCGTCGAGGAGCAACGCGCGGGTTCGTGCGGTGCGCTGCTGCTGGCTGCGGCGCCCGGTGGGTGGGGCAGCCGCCAGATCTCGGGTGTGCTCATCAGCCATGAGCAGATTATTCAGGTCAATAAACAAACAGTCAAGCCTGAATGTTTCTGCTCAGCGCGAAGACTGACGTCGGCCGTAATGAAATCAAGGGCTTAGGAGAAGCTCGCGCCAAGTCTGTGGCGTCGCGCGCCAACCGTGAGGCAGCTGCAGGAGCCATCATCCGAGGCCGCGTCGGCTCGGGCACGGTCGGTAATCGCCCGCCGCCAGTTGGCGTAGTGCCTGCGCCGCCCGCCGCACCAGTGGCGCCGTCGCCTCCCATTCCGCCACCAGCACTTCCGCCACCAGCACTTCCGCCACCAGCACTTCCGCCACTACTGGGCTATCATCCGAATCGATGAAGGCGTTATTGGCGCTGCTCGTGGTCGCTTCAGTTGGAGTGGCGTCGGTCGCCGCTGCTGATGCGATCCCGCCGCCGCCAGAGAATTGTCCTGCGGGCAGCACGCCTGTCAGTAGTCACAGCGGTGCCGGTTGCAAGTTGAACCCGCCGACCAACTGCCCTTCGGGGTGGCGCGGCATGCTCGGCGGCGTTTGTGGGCTCAGCGCGTGCAAGCAGGATGCTCAATGCACCGGCGGCCGCGTTTGCCGTGAAGCGTCGCTGTGCATGGAAAAGCACGAGGTGCACCACCCCCGGATGGCCGAGACGTTCACCGAGTGGCGCGCCTACAACGTATGCGCAGCAGGAGTCACGTGCGAGTCGCCGCGGTCCTGCCGTTCGCAGCGCGTCTGTGTGGAGGCTGAGATTGGGCAAGCAGTTCCTCTGCTCGGCGGACCAGACGCTCTGCGGCCGCGCGAGCAAGGCGCCACCATGAGCTCCCATCGAGGCGGGTGCGGTGCGGGCTGCGCGATCGGCGTAGCGCGCGGGATGCCATTCGGGCTCGGCGCGTTTGTGTTGCTAGCGCTTTGGCGAAGAACGTCAGACTCTCGAGCCTGCAGGTAGGGAAGATTGGTTTTGGGGACGGTGCATCAGGTGGCGTGTTTGGGGGACGAGAGGCGCAACCAGCCACTGGTGTGTGGTGCGTCCACCGGGCCAGCGTGTGCTACCTTCAGGAAGTGAGTCTGGCGACGAACGATACCGATCCCAGGATCGAGGCCATCTTGATCGAGGGTTACCGCAGCATGTCGCCCGCGCGGAAGCTGGAGCGCGTCGGCGAGCTGACACAAGCCGTGCAGGAGCTTGCTCGGTTGGATGTACGCCGTCGTCACCCCGAGGCCGACGAACGCGAGCAGGCGTTGCGGGTGGCATCGCGCTGGCTCGACCGTGATCTCATGATTCGCGCCTTCGGATGGGACGTGCGTGAAGCGGGATACTGATGCTGTCGACCCCCCTGCTCGTGGTGGCAACCATCGCCCGCGTGTTCGACGGCCTTGGGGTCAACTACGTGGTGGTGGCAAGACATCATGGGCGTGATGAAGATCCAGGGCGACGAGCTCGACAACGAGTACCTTGACCGCTGGGCTTCGCCTCTCGACGTGCGTTCGCTCCTGGCGCGGGCACGAGCCAGGTTACAGACCGAATCATCTTCGCAATGAAGGCGGCAGCTGACCGCGGCTGCAACGAGACCGTGTGGTCTTCATTCAGCGTTCTTCCGTCGTGTCGGAGGGTAGAGCTCCTCGTCGTCGTCGGGATGGGTGACGGTGAAGCGAAAGTCGGTTGCCAGCTGCCAGCTCGAGAGCGCTTCTTGCACGCGTTGGTCGTCGCACGCGGCAGCGCAATCACGCAATGCTATGCGGGCAGCTGTGCTCGGGTCTTCCGCCTGCTGGTACGCGGCCTGCAACTGAGCGCCGAGCCGCTCACACGCTTGCGTCCAGGTTGGTAGCTCGCGGGCGCAGTCGCTGTGGTCCCAGCCGTCCATCTCCTCGGGCTCGAGCAACAAGGGGTCGTCGTCAGCAGCTTGCTTGCTCAGAACGGAGAGATGTAGCGAACCATGCCAAGGATGGCAGTCGATGGCTATCCGCAGGACCGGTTGTGCGCCTACCGTGGAGGACAGCTCACGCAGGGTCCCAGCAAGAGCCGCCGCCAACCCGCTCGTCCAGGCCTCGTCCATGCGTCGTCGATAGCATGGTCACTTGGAGAGCGTGGGACTCACTCGCAGTAGAGGACAGTGAGCGCTGACCCACCGGCACACGCCACCACGACGGCTTCGCTCGCCGAGGTTGCATCAGCGATGGGAGTAGGATTCGGACAAACTGCAGCAGCGGACATGGATCGCCTTCCGATTGGGTCCGGCTTTCTAGCAGCGGTTGAACTCTGCGTCGAACGTCACCGCGCCGACGACGCGTGCCGTTTGGCCATTTGCTGTGTGAGGAAGTCGGGTTGTCCCCCAAACAGCGTGCAACCCGTCAGTCCAGAAGGTATAAAGCAACCAGAATGCTGATCCTGGGCCTCGCCGTGTCGGCCATCGTGCCCTCGTTGCTGCTGATGTGGTTCTTCCACGCGCGGGACGTGTATCGCGAGCCACCGAAAGTGCTCTGGGCAACGTTTGGCCTCGGCGTGCTGACCATCCCCGGCGTGCTGTTGGTGGTCATTCCCTTCATGAAGCTGACCGGTTTGGAGGAGCTGACGAATCCCTTCGCCAGCGCAGCTTCGACGGCGTTCCTCGGCGCGGCGATCCCCGAAGAGCTGTTCAAAGCCTTGGTGCTGTACGCTTATTGTGTTCGCCACAAAGAGTTCGACGAGCCGATGGATGGCGTCGTTTACGGCGTCGTCGCTTCCTTGGGCTTCGCCACTCTCGAGAACGTCATGTACGTCACGCAGCATGGCGTCGGTGTGGCAATCTTGCGGGCTTTTACCGCGGTGCCCGGTCACGGCTTCTGTGGCGCGATCATGGGCTACTACGCGGGCCAAGCGAAATTCCGACCGCAGCGCCGAGCGGCGTACGTGCTCGCCTCGCTGTTCTTCCCGATCTTGCTTCATGGGCTCTACGACTTCGGCTTGTTCGCCGTTTCCAATATAAGCGCCGAAGACCATGTCGCTACCGCTACCGAGACCGCTCTGGCGCCGGTGATGCTCGCGATCTTCGTCGCTGCGCTGGTGATCGAGACGGTGTGGGCGCTGCGCGTCTCCAAACGGCTGCGACGTGAGCAAATCGATCACGCGATTGCGACTGGAGCCGTGCACAATCCACTCCACCCCGCCGCGGCGGAAGTGGCCAAAGATCTGAAGCCGGCGAGCTTGTTCATGGGTTGGCTGCAGCTCGTTCCCGGCATGATCCTCGGAGCCGGTGGTGGTCTCGTCTTTCTGGCTGTAGTCATCAGTTTTGTAGCTGGCGGCATGGAAGACACCGGCATCGGAGAGATGCTGATGGTTCTGGTGGTTGTCGGGGGGCTCCCGCTCGCCCTCGGTCTGGCGCTTTTCGTCAGAGGAGTGCGCACCATCAACGCGGCCCAGCGCGGGTTGTCCCTCCCCTAGCGTCGACGACAAACAGCGACGCCGGCAGCAGGCGCAGGTAATCTGCACCA
>CAZRGL010000722.1:0-4837 GCA_964599485.1 uncultured Polyangiaceae bacterium | reverse complement strand
CAGGCCGGGTGGGGAAGTCCGGCAGGCCGCTGATCATCCTTTGATCTTCTTTTGAGCTCCAACGCTTGTCGTCGTCGCTCACGGTGTACCAGGTGAGCAAGGCGCTGACGTTGTCGGTCAGGGAGGCTGCAACCAACTCGGCTGCTGAACGCGGTCTAGGAGGAACCCACTTTGCGCGGCCGCGGTCCGCCACGCTGAATCGCGGATCCGGCATTTGGATCGCGGTTTCGTCTCCCACCGGGGACAGGGTGCGGGCGTGATCTGGTGTGGCCGCCGCTACGGCAGATATGGAATGGTCGCCTGCCGGCCCCAGCACACGACGCGGTCCTCGGCCGTGATGGCACATGTCGTGTCACTAACGAAGGCGGCCACGGCCTTGACGGGTCCAACCACAGTGACTCGCGTGGGCTGTGCCAGTGGCCGGGTCGTGCCATCACCGAGCTGACCCCAACGGTTGTCGCCCCAGCAGAAGAGCGCGCCCGGTGCCATGATGGCACAATGATGCTTGAGGCCCAAGGTGACCGCAACGACGTCCGACAAGCCGCTGACAAGCGCAGCTTTCAAGTCTTGGCCCCAGCACGCGAGCTGGCGATCCGTGGTGACCGCGCACGCCGCAAAAAAACCTGCGACAAGCTGCGTTGCCGCCACCCCTTTCACGTCGCCGGGTAGCGGCTCGTCGCCGAGCCGAAACCGGTGGCACGACACGTTGCCAGCCGAGCTCAGTGTGCAAGCTCCATCGGACCAGTTGGCGTCGATACTGCGTAGCGGCTCAGTCGTGAGCAGCATACGACTACCATCACCACCGTTGCATTTTGCCGTTTCGCCTGTGACCACGCACCAGCCACCGGCGAGGCTGACGCTTTGCGTAGGTAGTCCCTCGAGCTTGGCGAGCGCGGGGGGAGTTCTGCCCCAACAGACGAGCTCGCCCGCTGAATCGATCCCGCAACCAAACATATGCCCAATGGTGAGCTGCGTCACGGCACGATCGAAAACGCGCTTGACCCGAGGGGCCGCCTCGTCAGCCAGGAAGCACCAGACCCCATCCGCAGAGGTGATGCAGCCCAGGGTGCGCTCGTAGCCGCGGCTGTCGTAGCCGACGCCGAGCTGCAGCTCACGAGGGACGACGCCTTGCGGTAGCGCCACGTGCCGCTTGCGCGTTCCCGCTGCGGAAAGCCGAACCGGAAAACCAGTGACTGGATGCATATCGTGTGCGGTGAAAAACGCCTCATCCACAATCATTCCGTCAATCTTGTGGAGCCCGAAGGCAGCGAGCGCCCCGAGCAGACCCAGCATGAAGGTCTTCGGCAACGCGACACGACGCGCGCGCCACAAGGCCAACGCGACGAGAGCTAGCGCCGGAAGATACAAGAAGCCGAGCTTCGGAGCCTCCAATTCCTTTCTGGCGAACACACCATATTCGCCAAGTAGCACCATTAGCTCGACGGAGAGCCAATAGACCGCGCCGCCTAGGTTGGCAGCGACCACGAACAGCATCGCCGCCGCCAGAATCCACACAGCCTGCCGCTCCGGCTCAGAATCAACACCCACCCCTACTTTGCGAGCCCGCCACCACAGCCCCGCTGCGGCCACCAGCAGAAACAACGCCGGGCCGACCACGGCCAGTTGGGATGTCACAAAATCCCGCATCTCACGATTTCTTCTTCTCGGGAATGCCGGGCTTGATGACTTTGCCGTCCTTGACCACTTTCGCGTGCGGCGAGTGCCGACTCGCCCACGGCATCTTCTTCAGATCCTTCCAAAGCGGTGCTATGCGCGTCTCCTCCAACTGGAAGCGCCTCGCTACTGAACCTGGCAGTAGCCAGCTCATACTCCTGTCCGTCGACCTCGAAGCACAACTTGCCACCGGACAGCCAATCACCTCTCATGATCACCACCAAAGTACCAGGTTCTGCCGCGAGCCAGCAGGCAAGCAGCTATTCCGCGTCGCGCTTCTGACGGTTTGAAGGCGTGGCGCCCGTTTGTTACAGGGTCACCGAGCATCACGTAGGTGAAACAAATACAATCACCTCGTGACCGCTCGCGCGACAAGCGGAGAGATCAGCTCGTTCAGATTCTTCGCCCATCGTCTTTGCTTGCTTTGGCAGCGAGGCGTCGAATGACAAGCTCAGGGGGCACGATGGGCATATGGCCGCTCACGCTTGCCCCTTGCAGTGGATCTCGCACGGGTTCGCTCATCGATGCGGGCCAGCGTTCACGCGACTCGTGCCGGCAGGAAAGTGGGGTTACGATCGAGGCGCACCGCGACACTTTGGATCTTCCGTGGGTGAAGGCGGCCGCTGGGCGGCTAGGTGCTTGGAGTGAGTGATGGCTGGAAAGAAGAACCGGAGAACGCTCGCTGCCCCCGATCGCGGGAAGCAGATCGTCGTTGGCGTGACCGACATGCGCTTCGTGAACAAGTCATCACCCCCTCGAGTGCCTGCGGCGCAAGTAGTGATCTTTCTCCTGGATGCCAATGGGACACGCATCGCTCCAAACTACAAGTTGCCGTCCACGACGAGCCCCGCCGCGGTATTCGGGCACTTCGAACGAATGCAGACGCTCTTCAAGTTCCATTACGACAAGAAAACGTTCAACACAGGTGATGACCGCCAAACCAAAAAGGGGGGCAAGCTCTAGTGAGCGCGCGGCTGGTCCGGCTGTTGTTGTCGCTGTTGTGCGGCTGGTTGGCGGCCGGCGAGAGCACTCCGCCGCTGGGCCTGTCTAGGGTGTTCAACAGCCATGAGCAGCAGCTCATGTTTCCTCCTGCAGCGTCTCTTGCGATTCTCGGTTGGACCAATCTTCCTGCGATCCAGTGCGAGCCTGACAAGCTGGATGTGAAGCGCGGAATCGTGCTCGTCGAACCGAATGGGAGGTACATGAATGCGTTTGATGGTGTATTTCCCACGTACTCCCCCCCCCTCGGTCGTTCCTGTTTTGGGTTCATCAACGAGGCTGGGCGAGGTGACGTGGCTCGCTGCAAATTTGCCGTGGCAGGCCATGATGTTTACGCAGCAAACTCGGAGAACATGAATGCGATTGTCGTAATTGGCGTTGCAGAGGGCGGGAGCCCGCTAACGGTTGCACAACGAATCGCAGAGCAGGTCTTCCTGCCGGAGGAGGGAATTCGGCTGGAATGGCTGGGCCAGCAGGATGGCATCGACTTCGGCCAACACGTGAAGATCGAGCCCAATTGGGACGATTGGCAAAACACTTTGAGATGGTGGCACAAAGCCGGCGTTGTGGGTTTCATCGCCAGAGAAATCACTTGGAATTATTTCTGGGCGGACCGAGAGCTCACCAGACACTGGTTCTTTCCTCCGCCAGAGGAGGAGTAATGGACCTTCTTGTCCCACCGCAGCTCGAGGATTCAGCGGGCGAGCTTCGTGCACGACTTCCAGTGGACAAGAAGACGTTCCAAACAGGTGATGACCGCCAAACCAAGAAGGGGGGCAAGCTCGAGTGAGCGCGCGGCTGGTCCGGTTGTTGTTGTCGCTGTTGTGCGGCTGGTTGGCGGCCGGCGAGAGCACTCCGCCGCTGGCCCTGTCTAGGGTGTTCAACAGCCATGAGCAGCAGCTCATGTTTCCTCCTGCAACGTCCCTTGCGATTCTCGATTGGACCAATCTACCTGCGATCCAGTGCGAGCCTGACATGCTGGATGCGAAGCGCGGAATCGTGCTCGTTGAACCGATTGGAAGGTACATGACGGCTTTCGACAACGTGCGCCGTACTTTCTTTCCTCCTCTTGACCAGCGCTGCCTCGGATTCATCGACGAGGCCGGGCGAGGCGATGTGGCCCGCTGCCGATTCACCGTGGGCGGCCTTCAGATCATCATGGCCAAATCCGAGAACATGCGCGCAATCACTGTCGTCGGCGTTCTACGCGATGGCAGCCCCCTGGCGGTCGCACAACGGGTGGCCGACCGAATTTTCGAGCCTGGGGCGGGAGTTGTCCTGAAGTGGTTAGGACAGCAGGACGGCGTTGACTTTGGTGAGCATATTCACGGCATGGTGGAAGATGGGTTCGGCGAAGACTGGAGCAATTGGCACCAGGTCCTGAAGTGGTGGCACAAGGACGGCGCAGTGGGTTTCATCCTCAGGGAGTTCACCTGGAATTGGTTTTGGGCGGAGCAGGAGCTCACCCGGCGTTGGTTCTTTCCTCCACCGGAGGAGGAGTAGCGGCGCCCGTCGCTGCGTCTTGCCCGCACGAGAGCACGAGCAGAAGAGCACACCGCTCTCGTAATTCACCTTGATCTCAGCATCGTGTCCGTCGCATGAGCACTCACCAAAATACTCTTGGTGAGCGCCTATTCGTTGCAGCTGAGCAGCACTGTGCCATCGCATTCGTTTTCATAGATCGCGTTGAGGCGATTGACCGTTGCCGGTGGAGGCACGCCGTCAACGAGCCCATGGGCTCCGGCTCGTGGTCAACGCGGTAGTCGGCTTGAAAGCATTGTACAGCGAGCTCGATCGGCCAGTCTCGGTCGTAGCCGAGGTTGTGGAGCTTTGCCTCGAGCTGCTGTGAGACGCTGCCTCTATCACAGTCGACGTTTATTGTTCTTTCAAACAAGAAGGGCTCACCGGCTGCGGCTGCGCCCCATTGAAGCTTGATATGCGCCGGGACCGCAGCTGGCAGCTCAATATGGATCCAGCCTTCCGCGTCAGCCTGATAGGGGCGCTCGCCATTGCTGCTTACCACGCGTGCCAGCGCGGCTGGCATCGGCGCGGACGTATCATCATGGAGCCGGAGCTCGAGCACTTGGTTTCGCAACAGATTGAAGTCGTGGGTCTCTTGCGCGCGCCGGACCCACTCGGGGTATTCGGACGAGCCTGGTTGGGA
>CAZRGL010000721.1:0-4905 GCA_964599485.1 uncultured Polyangiaceae bacterium | reverse complement strand
GCCGCGATCGTGGATTGCTCGGGCGATCACCTCTTTGCCCGTGCCCGTCTCACCCAAGATCAGAATTGGGATGAGCGAGCTGGCGACACGGTCGACCAAGTCCATCACTTTTTGCATGGCTTCGCTCGCCGCGATGGGCGCCGAAACAGCGCCCTCGCCGCGGGCGACATCACCAGACCAGGTTCGGCTGCCTTCGCTCGGCGCGCAGGCCACGACCTCGGCCTCACTGGTACGCGACAAAGCGTGCTGCGCCGCCTCCAACAGGCTCTGAGAGGTGGTCGCTGCGTCCGGGTAGTGGGCAACCCCACAGCGCACCTCGCCGCTGCAGGCGAGCGCAAGCCGCTGGGCCAAGGCCCGCACCTGCTCGAGGTCCGCTTCCGGCATCAGGATCTCGGCGGTATCGCTGCTGTACACGCCCGCCCGATCAGGCGGCCGCAGGCAATTCGCCACCGCCGTCCACCAGTCACTACCAACTGATGCCGAGGCGCCGCATTGCCGGCGCGCGAGCACCAAACCCAGCGGGCGGGCGAAGTGCCGAGCGCGATCCACCTCGTGCTGGAGCAAGCGGCAAAAGGGAATGTGTCCTTCGAGATCGACAGCGGCCGCATCGGGGCCAGCGCTGGCGCGCACACACGCCACCACCCTGCCAAGCACCACATCCTGCCCCAACCTGAGACGAGCTTGCACGATGGGCTTGCCTTGCACATGAGTCCCGTTGGTCGAACCGAGATCTTCGACCAGCACGACATCGTCACGAAGCGTGAAACGGGCATGCTGACGCGAGAGGCTGGCGTCGTCGACGACGAAATCCGCCGGCTCTGCGCGTCCCACCACCACGCTCACAGCAGGCCGAAGGGTTCTCGTCTGCGCGCCGTCCTGATGGAAGATCACCAACGACACCGTGCTGGGCGAAACGCTCAGGCGCCCCAGCTCCGCAATCTTGACCGTGCGCGTCGCGGCGCGGGATGTTTGAGGCGATTGTGGGCGTCTGTTGTCGACCATCGTGAGGCTCGATTGCCGTCTGAGGCTACTTGGGCTTTGGCGGTACCAGCTCTGCCTTGGTCGTCATGCCAGCACCAGCGAATTTGAGCTCGGCAAACGCCTCCACCAAACAACCGCCACCATCACTGGTATCGATCTGCACGATGTTTCCCGAGCGGGAGAAGCCATATACCTTGTCGCTCCAAGCGGCGATTCCGTACATGTTGCCGTAGTCACCATCGGTACCATCTGAACAATCTGCCGCTTTGCGGATCTGCCCCCGCACCGACTTGGTCACGGTCTGGGTGGTGGCACTGGCAATCTTGGCAACGTCGATCTCGATGAGCGTGTTGATCGGATTGCAGCCAGAGGTATACGGCGGATTTGGGCAATCACGTACGGTGGCAAAACCGAGCGGGCTGGTGTCACCCTCGACAAAAACGATATCTCCAGACAGCTCCCAGGCCTTGCCAGCGTGTTCGTAGCTGTTCCCGTTACCGTCATCGGCAGGCACCTTGCCGAAGTTGCCGCGTTGGCTGAGCAAGCCCTGGTCATCGATGGCCCACAGCTCGCCAGCGGTGTTGCCTCCGATGAGGACCTCCTTGTCGGGATGCAGAAGGCCAGCGGGGGCGAAGGTCAAACCGTAGAAACGCACGTCTTTGGGGTTGTCGAGGGTCACCGAGGTGCCGCAGGACGCCAGATCCAGGGTCCACACGAAACTCTGACTGATCCCAAACAGCGCTCCGTCACCCCCCACCGCTAGATCGGTCATCGCCTTGTCTTGATTGTCACCACCGACGCAATCGAAGCTACCGACGGGTTGCAAGCTGAGCATGCCTTTGGGATCGAGCGAATAGAGGGTGTCGTCAGTATGAGCGTAGAGCAGCACCTCTTGTGGAGCTTGTCCTCCGGAGGCGCCGACCCCAAAACCACCGCTGTCGCTCGACGACGATGCGCCAGCGCCACCCGCTCCGGGCCCACCGGCCGCGGAGGCGCCCTGCCCTTGATCGGTGCCCGCCACGTTGCCGGCCGCGCACCCAAGCAGAGAAACAACACAGATCGCCACGAGCAGTCCCTTGCCGAGCATGACTGCACTCTATCAGGGCCAGCGCTGGGGCGCTGTGTCTTGAGCAGCGCAGGCTGTGGTTGACAGCCAAGCGGGAGTAGCCGAGCTTTTGTTCGGTGATGAGCCGACTGCCAAATGGGCTTGGGGCGACAATGCTCGCGCTAGTGGTCGTTTTGGCACTGGGACTACTCGCCGCGAGCTGCCACATCGCGTCCGGTTTCAGCGATATCAGCTTCGCTTCGCCAAGCGATAGTCTGTTGCGCCTCAAGAGCAGCCGCATCCAGCGGCTCGACCTGTTGCTGGTCATCGACAACTCCCGATCGATGGGCCAAAACCAACGCCTCCTGGAGCTGGCGCTACCCGATTTGGTGGGCGTGCTGATCAACCCCAAGTGCTTGGACGAAAACGGCAAACCCACCAGCAACCAGCCCAGCGACCCTTTCGATCCGTGTCCTGAAGACGCAGTGCGCGCTTTTCAGCCGGTAACGGACATGCACATCGGCATCCTCAGCAGCTCCCTGGGCAGCTACGGGGCCGACGCCTGTGATGAGAGCCAAAACGACCACGCCTACCTCATCACCCGAACCTCCTTGGACGGCAGCACGCCGGATGTCGAGAGTTATCAGGACCTAGGGTTTTTGGCCTGGGATCCACTTGGCCAGCTCGACCCACCAGGAACGCCGGCGGGAAAACACGACGAGATCATCGAAAACGTGCGAAAAATCGTGCTGGGCGCTGGAAACCTGGGCTGCGGATACGCAGCTCCACTCGAAGCTTGGTACCGGTTTCTCGTCGATCCCAACCCGTATGAGAGCATCGAGTTGGTCGATGGCGTCGCTCAGATCAAAGGGACCGATGAACTGCTGTTGGCGCAGCGCAAGGCTTTTCTGCGCCCTGACTCTCTACTCGGCATCGTGATGCTCAGTGATGCCGATGACTGTTCCTTTCGCACGGGTGGCCAGTACTACCAAGCGGCGCAGCTCATGACCGACGGCGGCGGCACGCCCTACCACTTGGCAAAGCCCCGAGCGGCTTGCGCCATCGATCCCAACGACCCGTGTTGTCGCTCTTGTAGTCAGCCGCCGGGCCCAGGCTGCGACGACAGCCTGGACGACTGCACCGATCTGCTCAGTCCGATCCTCGACGCTGTCAACGTCCGCTGCTTCGATCAGAAGCGTCGCTTCGGGATTGATTTCTTGCAGCCAATCCAACGTTACTTGGACGGATTGAAGGCTGAGACGGTTGCCGATCGCGACGCTGTACTGCAGCCCAACCCGCTGTATACCGATCTCGACCCCTCTGATTCCGTGGTCCAAATACGCGACCCCTCGAGGGTTTTCTTGTCGGCCATCATCGGAGTGCCCTGGCAGGACATCGCGCGCAGAGACGCCAACGGCAATCCGGACCTAATCGATGGGCTGGACGCCAATGGCAAACCGGTGGGCGGATTCCAGACCGCCGCTGAGCTGACGGCAAACAACACCTGGACGGTGATTCTTGGCGACCCAGCGACCTACCAGCAACCCACCGATCCGCTGATGGTCGAATCCATCGAGCCCCGAAGTGGAGTCAATCCCATCACCTTGGACCCTTTGCAGCCACCGGACGCAGGGCCAATGGCAAACCCGATCAACGGTCACGAGCGGAGCATCCCTTCCCGCGACGACCTTCAGTACGCGTGCATCTACCCACTCGAAATCCCAGAGCTGTGCACGGAAGCGGTAACCACGTGCGAGTGCATTGCGGACAACACAGACAGCCCGCTCTGCCAGGACCCGATGACGGGCAAGTTCGACCACACCCAGCGCTATGCAGGGGCACAGCCGGGCATCCGCTATTTGTCGGTCGTCAAGGGTCTGGGTGCCCAGGGACTCGTCGCCTCGATCTGCCCGGCGCAGCACGCTGACGCCAGCGCCGCAAACTACGGCTACCGCCAAGCGCTCGGCTCCATCATCGATCGGCTCGGCGAGTCGCTCAGCGAGCGGTTTTGTATCAAGAACAACTTGCGAGCCGACAACAAGGGCCGGCTCCCATGCCGGCTCATCGAGGCCCGCCACACCAAAGTGGGCGCCTGCGATTGCGCGACACCATCTCGTCAGCAGCTCGCTGCCACCGATCTTCCGCTGGTCGAGGAGCTGACCGATGACCCCGTCAACACCTCGCACGACTGGAACTGCTTCTGTGAGCTCATTCAGACGGAAGGCACCGATTTGGACGCCTGCCAAAACGTCGTGGATGAGCCAACCATCAACAAGTTCGGTTATTTGGTCAACGGCTGGTGCTTCGTGGACGCAACGAGGGGCTTGGGTGACAGCTCGCTGCTTTCCTCTTGTCGCGACAAAGAGCAGCGACTGATTCGCTTCGTCGGCGACGGACCGTCGTCGGACTCGACGCTGTTTTTGAGCTGTGGATCCTAGCTCGGGTCCGGCCCTCGCGGATGTAGGGGTCTTGGGCCGGGCACGAGCACGCTGCAGTCGCGTGGCCCGCTGTTGGGACAAGAGGTATGCTGTGGGTCAGCGATGTGACGATCGGTCTTCGCGCAGACCGCAGCTGACACGATGTTCGGGCAAGTAGCAGAACGATGGACCTGACCGCTGGCATCATGGTCACCCCCAACGTGCGGCTCGTGAAGTTGCTCGGCGCCGGTGGCATGGGATGTGTCTGGGTGGCCGATCATCTCACCCTGGAGACTGAAGTCGCGGTCAAGTTCATCCACCAAGAGGTCGCAGCGTCAGATCCTACTTTGGTGTCACGATTCAAGCGGGAGGCCAGCTCAGCAGCCAAGATCAAGAGCCCTCACGTCGTGCAGATGCTCGATCACGGCTTGATGCAAGACGGCACGCCCTACATCGTGATGG
>CAZRGL010000720.1:0-4911 GCA_964599485.1 uncultured Polyangiaceae bacterium | reverse complement strand
CCGTGTGAAGTTCTTCAGGCCGAATCCGGTGAAGTCCGAATAGGTGTAGGGGTTCTTGCCAACTGGGGTACTGAAGACGTTGTTGACGAGGTCGACCGCGTCGCCCTTGGAGTCGAGATCGATTCGGGTGGCTTGCGAGGCGTCGTGGCTGATCCCCCAAACATGGCCGGCGAAATCGACACCGGCCCCTCGCATCGTGCCACCGAGCGCAGCGTCGAGGTGTATGCCCCCGAGGGCCGCGGCAGCAGCCCAGGAGTTGTCGCCATCGGGGATCGCTTGCGGCACGCGAAGGATGAAGCCTGTGGAGTTGGAGGCTACCCACACCCAGCCGCGCGTGTCGGCCTGGATTCCTGCGGTGTGTGATACCGAGCCCTCCTCGACGGTTCGAACACGAGTCCAGGTGCCTTGACTCAATGTGTCGAAATTCGTCCGATCGGGCTTGTAGCGGTAGACGTTGCTGGTCTCCCAACCGCCGAGCCACAAGTCGCCATTCGGATCGAGCGAGATACCGTAGTAGCTGTGCGAGCCGCCGCTGAGGTTGTCCGCGAGCACAGGTCCTTTCTTGGTCACATTCTTGGTGTCGAAGTAGGTCAGCCCGCGCCCCGCGTTGGGCGTCACGCCGCTGTGTGATCCGACAGTCCAGAGGATGCCATCACCGTCGACCACGCAGCCGTAGGGGCCAATCCCGGATGGCATGTCCACATAGCCCATGATCAACCCAGTGGAGCCGTTTAGCTTGTAGAAGCGGTTGTTACCCGACCGGTTGTTGGTTCCCACCCAGGCGTTACCAGAACCGCCTTCGAGGTCGCCCTGATCGAGGCAGACCGTCCGCCCATACTCATTGGTCTTGGCGAAGTTGGTGGTGAACAGCACGCACTCATCGTCGAGTCCGAGAAACTCCGGCGGCTTCGCGTTGGTGCACACCGTCGACAGGGTGTCCGGTTTTTGGTCGCCATCGCAGTCTATTTCAATCACGCCGTCGCCGTTTTGGTCGCTCGAAGTGTCGATCTTGTTGTTGTTGTTGCGGTCGACGCAGTCTTCCAGGGCGTTGGCCACCTTGGTGGTCGATGGCTGGCCGCCAAAGGCACGATTGGCCACCCAAACGTCGAAGTTGAAATCGACCGCCGTGCGACTCGGTTTGTTGTTGGCTTGCTGTACTTCGTTGCCGCCCACGTCGAGGCAGACATCGAGCAGGT
Source organism: uncultured Polyangiaceae bacterium (assembly GCA_964599485.1). Classification (GTDB taxonomy): domain Bacteria; phylum Myxococcota_A; class Polyangia; order Polyangiales; family Polyangiaceae; genus JAPYTK01. The sequence goes on along the minus strand of CAZRGL010000720.1, from coordinate 3,715 downwards.
AACCCGGATTGCCGAAACAGGTGACGGTGAGATAGCGCGCCACCTCTTTGACCAGCACGGTGTCGACCTTCGAGAGGGTGCCGCGCCCGGAAGCGCCTTCGGTGTTCGCGATCCAGGCGAAGTTGAAGTTGCTGTTGGTCTTGTCGAGGATCAGATCGCCGTTTTCGTCGAGCCCAACCCCATCGGCCTCGATGTCTGTGTCATCTTCCGGCATCGGAAAGGGCGCGTCCTTGCCCACGTCGCTGCCCTTGCAGTCAGCCGAGCAGTTGCCACATTCGCTCTGCACGCCCTCGTCGACCATGTCGTTGCAGTTGTTGTCTACGTTGTCGCAAATCTCGAGGGCAGCAGGATTGATCGACGGGTCGTCATCTTTGCAATCGGGCCCATTGGCGCAACCATCCCCGTAGCCATCCTTGTCAAAATCGGTACCGTTGGGGCAGGGCCCAACCTTGCCGCCTCCCTCTTCTCCGCCACCACCAGAACCTCCGGCGCCTCCGGCGCTCGTGGTCGTGCCCTTCGGTTGCTGAGTGGTGGACGAGCTGTCGCAGCTCGCTGCAAAGACCAGCAGGGCAAAAGCGGCTGTCACAGTGATCAAGCGGCCAGTGATCCAGCGGGTGGGGGTATTCCCGTTCATGAGATCTCCGAAGCTTCAGGCTCGTAGCGGGCCCGACAGTCGCATGACATCGTGACCGAAGTCCCACGGTGCGTCAGCGACGCCGCCGAGCCACATCCACTTCACCGGGCTGCTGACATAGTCGAGCTCGACCACACTGAGCTCTCCACCAAGCACGAAGCCGTCGCTGCCCTCTTGAGCAACCACACCACCCAAGCTGACGCCGACCGGCAGCCAAAGCCCGTCGAATCGAGGAAATGCGCTGGCGGATGCTGCTCTCGAAGGCGCTAGTACGAGGATCAGCACTGCCAGACACGACAGCCAACGCATGACAAGCTAACGCGGCTAGGCGTCCACGCTTTCACCGCTGCATCGCCGCAAGCGTTGCCCACGCGATTTGCAGACACCTCTTCAGTCCACGGGCGAGCTCAACTCCCGCAGATGCCGCAGTTGGCGACGGCGCAGCCGCAGCCGCCTTTCTCGCCCGGGCAGACCGGGCCACCGCAGCACTGTCCCATGACCTTGTCGAGCGGGGCGCGACCGCTGCCTGGTGCGACGCAGTCCGGCGCCGCCGTGGCCTGGGGTGCCTCCGGCTCGGGGGGCGCGCACATGCCCACCGGCTCCTCCCCAGAGATGGGTGGGGACGCGCTCGACTTGGATTCGCAGCCCGCGCTCGAGGCCACGACGATAGCGAGCCACAGCACGCTGCCGGCTAGAGCAACCCTACGCTTGGGGTTTGATGGGTCGAAGGGAGTCATGATGCTTGAGAAGAGTATACCCGAGCCAGCGGAGCTGGAGCGTGGGGCACGGCAGGTTGCGGTGGCCGGCTCGCGGCTCGTCAGCTTGAGATAGCACAAGGAACGGCAGCCGCAGCTGCAAGTCGTCCGCTCGACCGTCAAAATGTCCTCGTGCCGGATGAAACGCCGCCGCAAGCGGGCAGCTGACTGGCAGGCTCTGCTCGCCCGACCGCGCGTGGAAGCACAGGGGCCGAGCCGCGTTTCTGGTGCTGCCAAACGTCATCGTGAGGACAACAAGCCTGAAGACGATCAACCACGCACCTGTCGACTGCCGGTCTGAAGCGTCCGCATGTGTCCAAGGATCTCGACTGCGACCAAGTCCCGAGACACTCGATGTCCAGCCCCTTGGACAGTCGAGGGGCAAGTGACCGCGAACCGCGGCAAATCAGTTGGGCACGGCGCTTGCGTTGCCCATGGGCCTGAAACCGTGGGGCGGACAGCTCAACCGCGCCACAGGGATAACCAAGGACGCCGGCACCAAGAAGTGGGAACGCCCCGCCGGCCAGCTCAACGCTCAATTTCTCTCACTTGTACAGCAAGGTGAAAGTCAGGGGTGGCCTCTGGGTGAAGATCTTCGATAGCACGAAGCGTGTGGTTGGACGCAGCGAGATGAACTACACCTTCCATGCCTCGATGTCCTGCAACAAGAAACGCCGCTGGAAGTTCAAGTTGCTCCGTGCCGAAGGCTGCGCCCACGACTACACTTGGTATAAGCCCAACGCCTCAGACTGGATCACGAAGACCACACTTCAACTCGGTGATCTACACAACAAGTGCAACTAGACTAGTTCGCGCCGAGCCGGGAACCTACCCTTGCTCGTTCGATCCATCCAAACCGCAGCAGGTCGAGCTCGCCCTCAACGAGGCCAGCGCTCCGGCCGCGGCCACGAGCCATCAGGTAGCAAACACGAGCCATCATCAGGCAAACTGGTAAGTGTTCGCTGCCCTCACCGCATGAGGCGAGGTTTTCGATCTAGCTACTTGGGGGAGCGCTGCCGGCCGTGAATAATTCGGGCTAGGGAGCACAGTCGTGATCTCGCGGTGGGGGCTTGGCCTCGGCTCGGCCGTCTTTCCAGACGACATGCACGCGCTGCCATAGCTGTCGCAATAGGGCGCAATAGCTAGCGGAGAAGGTGCTCAGATCCCAGATCAGATGCTGGCCCAGATCGGTGGCCGCATAGAGCTTGTTTCCCTCTAGCAGAAGATGCGTGACCGGCCCGTGGATCCGGGCATGCGCCAAGCGCTTTCCATTCGTCGAATCCCACATGCCGACCACGCCGCTCGCGTAGCCAGCGATGAGCGTTGCCGCCGGCCCGGGCAGGATTTGCAGCACGGGGCTCGAAGGCGTGTGCTCAAACGAGTAACTCGGCTCGTCCGAGCTGACGGGGGTGGCGACCAGCTCGATGTTGCCATCGGCAAACCCCACCACGAGAAGCTTTGCGCTGAGCCGGGCGACAGCGGTCACCCCCACGCCCGCGTCAAAGCGCCCCGTGGCCGTACCGCTGGCGTCGAAGGTGAAGACATGCTCGCCGGCGGCAACCAGCAGCTCGCTGTCTCGTTTTGCGGTGGAGCTCTGTCCGAGGGCCGTGACCTCACCTTTGGTCTCGAGGGTTCTCGGCTTTGGTTTGCTGATGAGCGTCGTCAGGCCGCCGTCGCGGCCGGCAGTGCGCGCGAGACAGCCGCCCGCGACCGCGATCACCTGCTGCACATGGGGCAGCTTGTGGTGGGCGAGCCGCTCGCCGGCCTTCAGCCCCCACAGCTCCACCTGATGGTCGAAGCTCTGTATGCAAAGGTGCTCTCCCGCCACGGAGGCAAAGCGCGCTCGCTGCTCGATGACTCTTGCCCAAGGCGCTGCCGGTGGCTCGATCGTTTTGTTGCTGTCGAGCGCTCTCCAGCCACGGTGCGAGTACAGGCGTGGGGGCGCGGGCAACAGCAGCGGCGCGCGCCAGTAGGGATTGCCGCTGACGACGTCCCACAGTCGTACGCTACCATCATCGCTGACGGTTGCCGCGAGCTTGCCGTCTGCGCCGAAGGCCACGTCGTTGACCTCCGAAGCGTGGCCCTGCAAGAGCACGATGCGACCGGTGTCGAGTTGCCAGATCCGGGCGGTCCCATCCGAGCTCGAGATGCCGACGTGCCGACCATCGGGATGAAAGTCGATTTGGTACACGCGTCCGGGCAACTCGAGCATGCGGTCCTGCTTGCCGCTCTGAACGTTCCACAGCCGCACGGTCTTGTCGTAACCGCCCGAGACAGCACGCCCGCCGTCTGGGCTGAAGCTCACGCCATGGACTGCGTCAGTATG
>CAZRGL010000719.1:0-4922 GCA_964599485.1 uncultured Polyangiaceae bacterium | reverse complement strand
TACATCTTCAATTCCCACTTCGGGATGTTCTCGTTGCGCACGAGCACGAACATCAGAAGGGGCGAGGACTGGTCGATCGGCTTGGTGATCGAGAACGGCTTGTGCTGGCGCTTGCCGGTGGGCAGGCCGCTGGCCGCATCGCGAGGCGAGATGACCTCGTGGCTCCATCCGTAGATCTCCAGCGATTTCTCATGACCAGAGATGTCGCAGCTACCTTCGATGGCGCCTTGGGTTTGTGCTTCGAGCGTAAGAAATGAGTTTAGTGCCATGGTTGTGTTTCCCTTTCGAGGTGAACCCGACGGCGGTGCTCAGTCTACGAAGACTATCCGCGCTGGCCACAGCCGCGCTCCATCGGGGATCTTTGAGTTGTTTGCCTCGCCCATGCTGGGGCAGCCCAGTCGATTTCGCGAGTACGAGATTACAATAAGACCTCTAGGCGGACTGTCAACGGCAAAACGCCCGTTATTGCTCAATAATTTGATGATCCAGGGGGTCTTATGGACCATCAATGATCCAGCTTCAGCAGTTGGTTTACGGCCGAGTGAACAGCAGCCGATCCATCCGTAGCTGCCTCGGGCACAGCAGTGATCACGGCTTCGGGCACAAGACGGCGACAAACGCGCAGCGGGCGCTCGCTGTCTAGCAAACGCCCGCTGGATGGTCGCGCTCTGGTCCCTATTGAACCGACTTGTTCAGGATCTTCTTTACCTTGGCGTACTCGATTTTGTAGCGCCAATTGAGGCGTACGTCGCCGCCTGTGCTGGTCGGGACCCAAAGGAAGTCGGCGTGAGGAGCATTGTCGATCCACTCGCCACCGATGATGCGGCCTTGTCCGTCGAGCTCGAGCAAGTACTCAATCGTGTCCACGGCGGTGTAGAGATCCTCGTTGAGATTTCCGTCCTGGCTGGCGTCCGATTCGGTGATGTACTCGACGTCCATGACCACATGGTAGAAGGAAACCGCGTTGACGTTGAACGGGTAGCTGCCTCCTTGCACGCCCATGAGCTCAGCCGCTTGGGCTTCGCTGACCTCGTCTTGCTTCTTGATGTCGTAGCCGCGCATGGGCTGGTTCCAAACCTGGTCGTCCCAAACGCGATCCTCGACGAATGATTTGCCATGCAGGCCTAGCCAGTTGGTGGCGATCAAGTGGAAGCTGCCAGCATTGGTGTCGCGGCAGTTGCTACCTACCGGGCGGCCGTATTCGTCATAGCTCACATCCGAGCCGTTGGTGTTGCAGCGGTCTGCCAGCTGATCGGCATCGACGTTGTTGTAGACGTAGGTGATGAGCGCCTTGATGTCCTGGACCTTGAACGTGACGCCATTGTGGGTCACCGCGTGCTTCGGCTCGGCCTCCATGATGGCCGCGGGCGCCCAGGCATGACACTGACCAAACCAAGTTGGAATGCACAGACCTCGTCCCTTGCCCTGACGCTTGGCGCAGACCTCTCCGTTTTCCGACTTGCACTGTGAATCCCTGGTGCAGGGCCGCGCTCGGCCGCGAAGGCTGTCGATGCCGGACTTCTTCGAAAGCGCGTTCTCGAGCTTCTTGGGCTTGATGCCAAAGGCCTTGGCGTACTTGGCCGTAGGCGAATCGGTGTTGGCCCCGTCCCAGCGGTAGTTGATGGCGTCAGAAGCGGTCGCCCAGTACCAGCCCGCCCAAGGGATAGACAGCGCCTCGCCCTGCCGCGGCAGCGCCGCGAGCTCGTACTCGTAGCTCGCCCCGAGGTGGCTGAAGTTCGTAGGGTCGTTGTCGCTATTCCATTCCTCAGCCTGCTCTACCGAGCCGAAATCCTCGCCCGTGTCCGTGCTCAAACTGGTGCAACCGACTGCCATGGTCATTCCGGCCAGAGCTATAAGCATTGATTTTGTTAGGTTTTTCATGATCGCGTGTCTCTTTGGGTTGTTTGGTCGCGAGCCCGGGGCGCGTCGTTCGAACGGGTGTTGACGGAACCTCACGACAGGTACACTCCGCTATGTTGCATTGTTAAGTGCAAAGGTAATCACGCGGATGTAGGTGTCAAGGGCATAGCAGCGCACCCGCTGTTCTTTCCCGCTGCTGGGAACAAGCAGCCTTTGGTTCGCGTAGATCTGCTGTGGCTCAACCCGAAACCGAGCTTGTCCGACTGGCTGGCAAGAGGCTTTTGAGCGTGCAACCACTCGCCACCTCTGCGTCACCTCAGTGGCTGTTAGGGCTTTGGCTTGATCTTGTCAGCGTAGGTGCAGCCCACGTACACAGCGCATTTACGGCAGCGGTGTTTGAGGTTCACGTCGTCGGGCGGCTTGGTCACCGCAGATCAACGACAACCGCTGCGTGGTCGAGCACGGGCTCGATCCGGGCCAAGCCCTCAGCTCACGGCTGCCGGATGCCGACGGTAGCTACAGCGTGATCTTCGTCGCGCGGGTGGATGACTTCACCCTCGAAGCACGCTCGGGTCCGCTCAAAATCCCCCTCGGCGCGTTCGTGTTCTCGAGCTGAAACGATGACCGTCCTGTTGCACAGCGGTGGCCAGCAAATCGCTCTGTCGAGCTGGCAAGAGCGCCCGACGAAGGGCACTGAGCTGCAACTGCGCGACGAGCGGGCGGCTCTGCAGTTCGTCCAGCAGCTGACGTCGAGCTGCGACTGGGCCATCGCGCGCAACTTGTTGGCCGAGGCCTTCGCGCCGCAGTTTGGCCCCGTAAACGAGACGCAACTCATCGAGCAGCTCGCCCGGGCCATCGCCAACGGAAGTGTTCGAGTGATCAGCAACCACCTGCGGGGAGGCGGCTGGGCAATCAGCATCAGTGAGCCGGAGCCGGCCCCCTCGGAGCGTGGCGAGCCACAGGAGCACTGGATCACCTTCATCTTCCACTACCCGAACGACGAGCCGGTAGTGGGCCTCGACTACGTGTGGATCGATCCGAGCGGCGCGCGCACCGACGAGATGCTGGCCGACAGCGGTGAGATCGACAAGCAAGGTGTCGATCCGGGCGTCTACCAAGTCGTCTTCAAAGAGCTCGAGGCGGCGCTGTGGGAGCCCAAGCAAGCCGATTGCGACGACGAAGTGAAGGTGCTGGCGGTCAGCTCCGGCTTCGACGACGGCACCAGCGCGGCCATCAACATCTACCGGGAGCACAGCGAACGCGAAGAAGACAAGATCGACAGCCTCAGTGGGCAGATCCAAGCCGATCGTCTCGAAGCCAGCTGGAGCTACGACTACGATCCCGAGGAGACTGGCGTAGTTCGTCTCATCGCCGAAGTCGTGATCGAGCAGCCCTGCCGCGCCTGGGTCAAGACCGCTGCTGCCCTGGAGCTACAGCTCAAGAACATCCTTCGTGTCGAGTGGGCCGACCGCGAGGTGGTGAGCGAAGAAGAGCTTGGCTTCACGGTGGAGACAGAGGGGTTTGCAGATGGAGCGGAGGTGGCCATCGAGCTGTGGGAGCGCGGCGCTGGGGCTGCAGACACAAAGGTCGCAGATCTCGACCCGCTCACCATCGCTGGTGGTTGTGCCGCCGGCTCGTGGGTCTGTGACTATCCCGACGCGACAACTCGCAAGACCGCTGTCGAGCTTCACCTTCGGGCCACCATCGATGACGGCCGGGTCGTGCGTAAAGCCACCTCGGGCGCCGCCGTGTGGTCGCCGCCAGTAGTTGAAAGAACATGGCTCAAGCTGAAGGTCGTCGATCACGACAGCTCCGAGCCCATCGCCAACGTGCGACTGAGGCTGACGCTCGCTGACGGCTCGGAGGGCGACTTCGTCACCGACGCCAAAGGGATGGTCTGCTTGCAAGATGTTGCAGCGGGCAGCTGCAGCATCAGCAGTGAGATCGAGGGCAAAAAGTGGGTCGACACCTTGGTGGTGGTCTCACCGGGCGCGACCAAGTTCGTCGATTGCGTGCACCATCAACAATTTGCCTCGGCGGGTCCCTTCGAGCTGCTCGACGTCGAAGCCCACAAGGTGGCGACCGACGAGAGCATTGCGAGCTTGGCTGATGTGGTGGGGATCAGCTGGCAGCAGCTGGCCTACTTCAATTGGGGCACCGATGACGAAAACCAGATCAACGCCTCGCTGAGCAAAGTGGTCGGCTGCACCAAGATGGTCGACGAGCTCAACTACCGCTTTGATGACAGCGATGAGCCGGGCATCGTGTATCTGCCTTGGCCCTATCAATACGACGGCTTCGAGACCGAGCAGGAGCACGTCATCCGCGTCAAGCGGGCCAAGCCTCCACCGGTCAAGGAGGTCCCAAAGCTCGAGAAGCTGTTCGTCCGTTGCGACCATGACTTCGGCGGACGCAAGCGAGCAGCCGAAAACGTCCGCCGCTTCGGCGTCGTGCCCGAAGCGAAGAACAAATACAAAGACAAGCTCGAGGTTCTATACCGCAACGACAAAGTCGAAGCGCCCACCAAGCTCGACATCATCGCGAGCGTGCCCGGCGGCGGCGCTGTTACAGCCACCCGAAGCGACGACACCGTCGCTCCGGAAACCTACAGCTATCCCTTCGAGGTCGAAGCGCTGGGCCACGACACGGTCGGGTTGGACATCTTCTCCAAGTACTTCTGGACGTCCATGATCGAGCCCATCGGTTGGGATGTGCACGGCCTTCCCGGGCGCGAGCTAGCCATCGACGTCTACCACGCCCACCAATACAAGCTCACTGCCAGCTTCCCACGTCTCAAGCGCTTCCAGACCGGCGCCAAGATTGAACGAGAGATGGCCGTCGTGAAGTCTGGCGGCGGGACGCGCCCATCGCGCACGACCGAAACCAACACGTTCAAGCTGGACGGTTGGGATCTGGGTGATGTCACGCAGACTTCTCATTTCGACGGTGAGGAGAAAAGCGTCACGCCGCCAGCAGGAGGGGCACCTGCCAAGATCGAAATCAGCCTCGAGCGAGACGGGACCAAAGTGGCGTTTCCGTTTGGCAGCGTGGTAGCCGCCGTT
>CAZRGL010000718.1:0-4952 GCA_964599485.1 uncultured Polyangiaceae bacterium | reverse complement strand
CAGCTGCTGCCATGAGCGGTCCGCGTGTCTGCAACACCGACGCCCCGCCTCCTTGGGCTTGTTCACGGTAGGCTTGGGCGCTGGCGCGCAGCTGCTCGACGCTCCTCAGACGTGTGACCATCGCGGTGACCGGCGAGCGAAGCGCAGCACAGCTCTCGGCAATGGCGAGCGCTGCGTGCTCGAGGCGCTCGGCCCGAACCGCCACACTGCTCAGACCGCTAGAACCTTCGGCGTGGAGCCAAGCTACGCCGTCGACAGCATCACTCTTGGACAGCACCGCCGCGAGCCCACGAGCCGCCTCGCCAGTATCGTCCGCCAACCAAATCAGCAGCTCGCGCCCATGATCGGTGGACCAACCAATGGTGTCATCGCTGCCAACCAGCACGCCGCGATCGAGCAGATGGAGGTGGTCGGCTATCTCGTTGATGTCACCGGGCGCGCTGGTGGTAATCAACACGCAGGTCCCGGCAGATGCGCGGTCGCGCAATCGCTCACGCAACGCGGCGAGATCGACATGTGCGACTTGGGAAAACGGCTCATGAAGCACGAGCGCGCGCGGCTCAGGCAGAGCCAACGCGAGCGCAAGCTGTACGGCGCGCAGCTCGGCCATGCTCAATGAGCTGACCGCCCTTTGGCCGAGGGAAGCGATCCCGAGCGGCTCGAGTGGATCGTCTGCTGGACGAGCGCTGAGGTGAGCTGCCAGGGCGAGGGCGTCGCCAACCGTACCGCCAACCATGCGCGTTGGCCGCAGCGGCAGTGAGCCGATGGCTCCGCGGGTGCGCGGACTGCTCACGGGCTCCCGACCGTGTACCAGTACACGGCCCGCACGAGGACGGCGCTGGCCCGCAACGAGCTCCGCTAGCGCCACAGTGCCATCCTCGGGGTTGCCCAACACCGCATGGATCCCCGGCCCCAACCACAAAGTGACACCTTTGACCTGCCCCAGCGCCGTACCGCTCGGCCCCTGTCTGTCCTCGGCGAATACGCGCTCGAAAACGACCGCTGTCTCACGAATCGTCATGCCAGGGCTCCGAGCTGCCCACTGTCGCCGAGGCTCAGCATGTACAACCCGCTGTCAATCGCTCCGGGCAAAGACCAATCGCCGAGCGACCACAGCTCGGTGACGAACAAAGGCAACAGGACGATGGCGGCCAACATCAGCCGACCACGGCGACCAAAACGCAGCCCGGATAGCGCAGCGAGCGCGCCGAGCAAACTGCCTGTGACAACGCAGAACAGCAGCAAACGAAGCCCGTGCAACGCGACCGATCCGCTGGCCGCAATCGCTGCGATCAGGAATGCCGCTAGGGCAACCGGCACGACGAGCCGCAGGCTCGCTTCGATCATGGCTGCGATGACCCGAGCCCGCATCAGCGCAATGCGATTGCCGCCACGAACGCAGACCAGTTGCTCCACTCCGTCGAGGCGATCGCGTTCGACCGGGCTGTCCGCCGCCGCCAGGGCCAATGGGCCCACGCCAATCCAAAACATCCAGCGCACACCAACATCGATGGTGCGACTCAGCCCCAGCGCCGTCGCTTGGCTCTCCTGGGCGAAGGCAGCCACCAGCCACGTCACCAGCAGCGCAACGACCGCACCCGCCCAGCCGAGGCGGGCCCAGAATTGACTGCGCAGCTGCCGTCGGCACAACGCCACGAGCACCCATGTCCCGGGCCTGCTGATGGCGCGTGCAGTCATGGCGACACTCTATAGGTGCGCGCTTGATTCCGCTACGACTCGGTCAGCCGCCGCCATTGCCACCCGAGCCGCCGCCACCTACTGATCCCAAGCCGCCACCGCCACCGGAGCCGCCGCCACCCGCACTCGAGCCGCCGCCACCTGCCGAGCTCGTTGTCGTCGTGCCCCCAGCAGAGCCGCCGCCTGACCCCGTGCTGGTGGTCGTGCTCGACGTAGCACCGCCCTGGCTCGTCGGCGGCTGGCATTGGTCGTCGAGCTTCCACGTGCCGTTCGCTTGGCAGGTTGCTGGATAGTACTGCTGACACCCTGTGAAGTAGTTGCAAATAGCCCCGATCGACGAGCAGGGCGTTCCGTCTTCAGGGATCTCGTTGGGACAAGAAATGTGATTGTTGGGCACCGGCTCTTCATCGACGCAGGCGCCCGTCGTGGCCAGGGAGCCGAGTGCGAGCGAGCCGACCGCGAGCATCGCCGCCAGCTGCAGCCGCATCCACCGGCCACCGCCAGCGTTGGTTGTTCGTGATGTCGGTCCACCCATGACGGGGCATTAAACGCGATAGCGGTGTTTGTGACAACCGCCACTAGCTCGACAGGCATTCCTAGGGCAAGGCGTCCAAGCGCAAGACGGTCTGCAGCACGGCGCGCAAGGTGACACTCAAGGCGTACTCGCTGATGTACTCGTCCGGCGCATGACCGCGGTAGTCGTGGCCCGGCAGCGCGGGACCAAAAGACACCGCTCCCGGAAAGAGACGCGCGTAGGTCCCACCACGAATCGACTTGGGCCCTGACTGGTGGTCACCGGTCAGCTCGCGGTAGATGCCGAGCAAAGTCGGCACCAACGCGCCGTCGTTGCTCACCAGCGCTGGCTCGCCGACATAACGAGCTGCTCGGTGCTCGATCAGCTGCGGAAAGCGCTTCTGCAGCCGTTTCACGACCGCGTCGAGCTCACGGCTGAAGCGCTGCGAGTCCTTCCCTGCCGGCCGACGCATGTTGACCCGCAGACGAACTTGTCCTTGCTCCGTCCTGAGCACCGTGGGCGCGACCAACAAGCGCCCCATCACCTCATGGCGATAGCTCAACCCGAGACGCTGTCCCCACAGATCGCCGTCAAAACGCTCGGCCAGGAGGCGCACCATGTCGGCCACACCCCCCGGACAGAGCTCGAGCTGCCCATTGTTGACGAGATACTGGGCGGCACGGGCCAGCGTCCACATCGCGTTGTTGCCTCTCTCCGCAACCGAGGAATGAACCGCGCGGCCGCGCGAGATGAGCTCGACATGGGGCGCGCGGTGCCGGATCTCGAGCCCCCAGGCTTGCTGTTGTGCTGCTCCAATCTTCGCGGCAAGCGCCTGGCTGAGCGACTCGGACTTGTCGCCAGCCACAATGCGCAACACGGCTTTGGCGGGCACTTGGGTCAGGAACTTACCGCCCTGCACGTCGTCTGCGCGCAAGCAATCGCTCGGCGCCGGTGACTTGCTGTCCAAGGGCAGCCTCAGCTCCCACGCCACGAAACCGCTTTCGGCGACGACAACGGGAAAGCTCGCGTCCAGAGAGATGGTGTATGGGGCCGCAGGCTGCTGAGCAGCATAGCGCTTCATTCCGTCCCATTTGCTCTCCTCTGCCGTACCGATGACCGCGATCAGCTTGCCCCGACGGGGCGTCCAACCCAAAGCTGCCAGGCTACGCATCGCGACCAGCACCGCGGCGATGGGTCCTTTGTCGTCCTCGGTGCCCCGTCCGTACAGCCTCCCGGAATCCCGTTTGGCCTGAAATGGGGGATGGCTCCAACCCTCGACAGCTGCGCCGGAAGCCGCGATCGCCGCAGAGCCCTCGCCCACGGGCACCACATCGCCATGCATCACGAACGCCATCCAGGGCTTGCCCTCGCCCAGTTCCAACTGCCAGACGTCGTTGGCGCCAAAAACCCGAAAGCGCAGTGCTGCCTCGGCCGCGTAGCGCTTCAGAAACGCTGCCATCTGCAGAAAGGCTGGGTCATCGACGGGTGACTGCTGCGCGCTCACGGTCGGGAACGCCACCAGCTCGGTCGTCAGCGCGATAGCTTCCTCGAGCCCACACCGGTCGAGATGACGAACAGCCTGCTTGGCGGCCTGCTCGCGCGTCGGTTTGGCGGTAGAAGGCCCCAACAATGCGCCTTCGCCACAATCCGGCGGAGCCGGTCTTGCTGTTTTCGTCGATGCCGCCGACGCGACAGGGGCAGTTGGTGAAGCTGGCGGCTGACTGCAGTGAAGGGTCGAGGCAACCGCCACGGTCAGCGCCAGACGTGTGATGTTCATCAGCTTGCCCCCACTGGCTGCAAAAGAAACCTACGTTTCACGCCAAATTGCATAGACTCTGACTGCATGGATTCCAATCCTGCTCCGAGCAAACGCACAGAGCTGCCGCGATATGGTCCGTGGTTGGCGCTGCTCAGCGTCCTGGCCATCGGGGCTTGGTTTGTTCTGTTGCGCCCTTGGATGAAGCGGTCGCAGGCGCGCGCGCGAGCCGAAGAACAGCTCGGCATGTTGCAGCAGTGCTTGATCGGCAACGATGCAGCGCCGTCAGCGCAGCGTTTTCGACGCAGATTGATCGGCGCCCAACTCGCGCCTGGCAAGGCCAATGAGCGCTGGCCCCAACGCTGCGCGCCCATTGCAACCAAGCTGAGGTTGGCACTGGAGCAGCTGCTCGCTGGCATGCCACAACGTTGCAGTGGGAAGGTCTGCTGCCCAGGCGACCAACGCTGCGAGCGGATCAACGGACTGCGAGTCTCGAGCGACACCATGCGTAGCTCCCTGCGCAACAGCACACCACGCTTCGAGACGCTCCAGACTCTGCTCGAGCTTGCGCGCAACGCCAAGCTCGACGTCCCAGCTCCTTCCCTTGCCACTACTGCGCTTCCACCCGAAGCCAAGCTGTACACGCCGCAGGAGAGCGTCGCTGTTTGGCAAGGGCAACATCACGCGCTGCGATTTGCAACCGCTGGTCTCGACAAGCGTCTGCTCATCGTCAGGCAGGAGAAGCTGGCACGACTGTGCACTTTTTCGGGACTGCTGGGGATCGTCTCGGCCCCCTTGGTCGCTTGCTCCAATTTGCCTGCCAAAGTTCCGGTCGCGCAGCCGCCAAACCTCCTGACGAGCGGCGCCCGCGGCCCTGCCCGTCTGCTTCATCGAGCCCAGCCCCAGACCGGCGGCGCGCCCCGAACGGTCGTGCGCGACGCGCGCACGGGTGAGGCTTTGCTCGATATTCGGAGCGGCCGGCTC
>CAZRGL010000717.1:0-4952 GCA_964599485.1 uncultured Polyangiaceae bacterium | reverse complement strand
TGTGCCGAGATCGGGGTGGCCGTGCCGAGATCGGGGGGCCGAGATCGGGGGGGGTGCCTGGCTGGAGCTATCCGCCTAGGAAGCCTAGGCGGCCTGTGAAGGTGGCTCGGACCTTGTCGCCGAAGGCTCGGATTTGCTCTAGGCGCTCGGGATCCAAGGGGCCGGCGAGCACGGCTTCGACGTCGGCTCGTAGCTCGGCGTAGTTGCGGGCGCCGCATAGGGCTACGGCAACGCGGGGGTGCTCGAGGGCGAAGCGGTAGCACTCGCCGGCGCTCATCGGGCCGGCGTCACCGAGTGGCTTGAGCAACTTACCCCAACGGGTTGCGGTGTAGGTGACGATGGCTGGGCGCTCGGTCGGCAGGGCGGCGAAAATCTCCTTCTCGGCGCCCCGGTGCGCAGCGTTGTAGCGGCACATCAGCACGTCCAAGGGCAGCTCTTCGCTCATACGGCGCGCCGTGGGCCGATCGTGACAAGAGATGGCCAGCGCCCGCACCTTGCCCTCCTCTTTCAGCTTCCGCATGGCGGGCCAGGTCTTGCCCGTCACGTACCAGTTCGCCTGCACCCAGAAGATGTGAAACACGTCGAGGTGGTCCACGTCGAGCAGACGCGACATCTTGGCGCATGCCGCCCGGACGCGGCCACCAGTTGGGATTGCGGCACCTGCCGCGATGACGATGTCGTCACGATGCCCGGCTGCCACCAAGCGACGGATACCCTCGACCAGACCCTTCATTCGAGCCGTGACGAAGAAGTAATTGACCCCGAGCTCGTGAAACGCGCGCTCTACCTCGTCGGCGCCAATCCCGAAGGACCCGGCTAGCCCTAGCGGCGCTGCGCTCAATCCGGTATCGCCCAAGGGCTGTTTCGACATCATGGTGCTGTCCGACACAACCGCAATGTAGCACCAACGATTGCACTGGCCATGCGCCTAATCCTCAACATTCTCTGGATTATTCTCGGCGGTTTCGTCATCTGGCTCGAGTACGTCATCGCCGGCTTGCTGTTGTGTCTCACGGTCGTCGGGATCCCCTTCGGTCTACAGAGTTTCAAGCTCGCTGGCCTGGGACTGCTGCCCTTCGGCAAACAAATCGAGCGTGATCCGGACTCGATGGCTTCGGGGTGCATCGGCTCAGTGATGAACGTCATCTGGTTCATCGTCGGCGGGATCTGGATCTTTTTGAGCCACGTGATCCTCGCCATTGGGCTAGGTGTGACCATCATCGGAATCCCCTTCGCACTCCAGCACGTCAAGCTCGCGAGCCTCGCCCTGACGCCGTTTGGCCGCAAAGTCGTCGACGACGATTGACTCGTACTGAGACGGAATGCTGCTGAGCTGGTTGACGAGCAAGTCGGTTCTTGAGACCTTCCAGGCATGTCAAAGCCCGCTGCCCGCCCCAAGCGCTTTTCAGAGCTCATCGCTACCGTTCTACTCGCACTGTCGATCGTCGCGACTGCATTGGTCGCCACCCTGGCAACAGCTGGCGACAGACCCGGAGGCGGCAAGCAAGTAACGAGAGGCTACCGCGGGCTCATCGCTGGCAAAATGCAGCTCGGCCGCTTCGCCACGTTGACGGTGAAGAAGGTCGTCGCCGCCAGCGACAAGAAGTCGAAGAAGAGCAAGGGCACCGTGACGCTCCGCAACGGGCGCGTTCCGAAAGCATCAGCCGCGACGATTGGTAAGTGGTTCCGGGCGGTCAAGGCGGGCAAGATCGAGCGCAAGAACATCTCGATCCAGCTCCAGGACAATAGGAACAAGACTTTGCGCAGGTGGAACTTGATGGGGTGCTTTCCCAAGTCGTGGAAGGTCAACGGTTTCGACGGCAAAGGCAACGATGTCGTGACCGAAGAGGTCGTGTTCGTCGTCGAAGACATGCAGATCGCCTCGCGCCGGGTCCCCACGATGGGCCCCAGGGTCGCTCGCGTCAGCATCGACTTCTGAGCTGAGCAAATCGGCACAACCGTGTGCTCTGGTGCCGCTGGACGCCGCCAGAGCGAGCGGATAGGAGCGCTTGTAGACCCATGGGACTATGAGGCTGGTGCAGGCATCACGCTGGCGCCCCACATCGCCCTCGATTTCCACGAGCTCACCAAGTACTTCCCGGTAGCCCTCGTGGGTGAGTACAACTTCGACTACGACTTCTCGGATTCCGAGGATGCCCACACCATCACCGGGGGCGTCTACTACTCGGGGCGGCGCGATTTCGACATCGGTCTGGTCGGCGGAGCAGCGTTAGCCCAGCCCGGTGACGATGGCCCGAAGATGTTCTTCGGTCAGATGATGATGCAGTACTTCTTCTAGGGAAGCCGACACCCTCCTGCGAAACCAGCGAAGGCGCGGGGCGTACAGGACACCAGATAGGAGCTTTGTCTCAGCATCATGGATTGTCCCAATCGTTGGCCAGCATGGCTGGTCGCTAGCGGGCTCGTTGCGTTGTGTGCATGTAGCAGTCCGCGCCACAGCAGCACCGTCGCGAGCAATACCACCACCGCAAGCAGCAGCGCCCCTCCATCGGAGTTCGAGGACAACTTCGTACAGTTGCAACGCCTATCGACCTCGACCTTCATCGAAATCCTCGAGGTGCGCGCCCGCGACGCGAACACGGTGATGTTCTGCAGCGCAGTGCAGGGGCTGAACATCGTCGATGTGAGCGATCCGGCCCACATGAAGGTCACCCACAAGCTCGCTTCCAGTCTTGGCTCCCAAGCCTACCCGCGCTGCCAGCACCTCGCCTTCAGTGGGGACGTCGTCTACATCTCCAACCGAGGCGATGAGATTCAACCGACCCCCTTCGTGACGGCCTTCAACGTTGCCGGCAGCTCAGGCAAAGAGCTCGCCAGTTACACAGCCGCCGGTGCGTCTTTCGAAGGCATGACAGCAAGCGGCGACCATCTCTATGTGGCGATGCATGACGAGGGGGTGCGTGTGCTTCAGCTCGCCGCCAACAAGGGCGCGCTCAGTGTCGTGGGCTCAGTGTCCGGACTCACCAACGCCTGGAGCGTCGCCCACCATGATGGCATGCTCTACGTGGCGGATGGACCGGCAGGCCTGGCCATAGTCGATGTCGGCAAACCGGCCGCGCCCCAACTGCTCAGCCACGCTGCAATCGATGGCGCCGCCCAATTCGTTGAGCTCGATCCAGCCACACGCACCGCGTACGTGGCCGCTGGGGGGGGCGGACTGGTGGCCATCGATGTGTCGAACACTCAAGCGCCCAAAGTCGTCGCTGTGGCCGAGACACCTGGCTCAGCGCTGCAAGTCGCCCTCACCGATGGCTACGCCTTCGTGGCCGACTGGAACGACGTGCGGGTATTCGACCGCTCCAGTCCAGACGTGCTGAAGCTCATCGCAACGGAGCGAATCGACACGGCCAAGAACTTCTCTCGCGTGCTCGGTATCGCCGTATACGGAACCCATGCCTATCTGGGCGAATGGACAGGCCTGTATTCCTACGAGCTCGACCCGAGCAAGACCGCGCCGGACATCAACGTACAAGCCAGCGAGCTCGACTTCGGCGTGCTGAGCGGTGGAGCCAAGGGCGCCCGAGCCCTCATCATCAGCAATGAAGGCCAAGAGCCCCTACAGGCCCAGCTTTCGGTGCAGGGTGCTGGCTATGGCTCGGCCGATGCCAAGCTGCAGATTGCAGCTGGCAAGAGCGCCTCGGTGGAGCTGCTCTTGACGGCGCCTTCGGACGCGGTGGCCGAGGGAAGCCTGACCATTTCGAGCAACGATCCCGACGAGTCGGAGCGGTCGGTCGGCTTGGTGGCCAACCGGCCCGGGCTTGGAGTCGGGGACCCCGCACCCGCTGTGAACGTGCAATTGCTAAACGGCGGCTCGTGGTCACTGGCCGAGCAACAAGGCAAGGTGGTCGTGCTGGCCTACTTCGCCACCTTCTGACCTGTCTGCGGTCTGGAGTTTCCAGACCTCGAGCACAACATCTGGAGCAAGTACGAGGAGCAGGGGGCGGTCGTCATCGGCATCAACCAAGGCGGTCTCTTCGGCGGCGACGATCCGGCCATCGTCCAAGGCTTCGTCGATCAGACAGGCGTGAGCTTCCCGGTCGGCTGGGACAACAACAACTCGTACAGCGCGTTTTCCCAGAGCGGCGCCATCTCCCCCTTCCCGCTCGACGTGGTCGTCGACCGCAAAGGCGTTATCGCCTACATCAATCGTGAGTACGACTCGACCAACTTGCAAGCAGCCGTCGACGCTCTCATGAGCCAACCCTGACGCTGAGCCCACGAAATGACGCTGAGCCCACGAAACTGGCGACCCGTGGCAGCCGTGCTTATGCTGCTAGTGTGAAGAGTGATCGCGACAAGCTGCTGCGAGACGTGAGCCAAGAGCCCACTCGCGTACCGGTCAGAGGAGCACCGGCGCCCGTCACACACTCCCAACGTATCGGCACGATTGCCGAAGTCCGCCAGCGTTTCGAGCGCGAGGCGGAACGCCAAATCGCGCAACAAAAACGTGAGCTGCTTTGCGACATGCTCGAGGTCATCGACGATTTGGACCGCGCCATCGATTCGGCCCGCAAGTCCCGCTCGGACGCTGATGTGCGCATGGGTGTGGAGCTGGTACGCGAACGCTTCCTGAGCAAGCTGGCCAAGCACGGCGTCAAGCCCTGCGCCGCCTTCGGATTGCCGTTCGATCCCAAGCAGCACGAAGCCATCAGCACGATCCCGGTCACGGCTCCGAGCGCCAACGGCACGGTGGTCGAGGTACTCCGGCCGGGCTACCTGATGGGCAGCGAGGTGCTCCGGCCCGCACAGGTGGTCGTCGGAAAGATGAAGTCGTAGGCGGGCCATCGCAGGCGGGCATCAAACCCGCCCGTGCTTTTGTGCTTTCGAGAGCTTCGGGAGGGGGGGAACCTTCCCTACAGCGACTTGGGCGTAGGGCAGGGGTTTATCCGGGTTTATCCGGGTTTATCCGGGTTTATCCGGTTTATCCCCTC
>CAZRGL010000716.1:0-4956 GCA_964599485.1 uncultured Polyangiaceae bacterium | reverse complement strand
GGCGTCCGCCTGAGTGGCGGCGAAGCTCGCCGCGCTGGGCCCCCCAGTTCCGAAACACCAGGATTTGCTCTGCACGAAACACTGATTGTAGACGGGCGCGTACTGCGCCTCGAAGCCGATCGCCCCGTGGCGCAAGAGCCACGAGAGGCGCAAGCGATCAGTCGAGGTTGCGATGGCGCTACCTTGGGCCGTGCCCGAGCCGAAACCGGCCGTGACGGCGGCTTCCAACAGCAAGTCTTCGAGGCCCTTGCTGGGGTAGACGGCGAGCGCGAGCTTCTCGACGGTGTCGAGGGTCTTGTAAGCGGCCTGCACTCCGGAAAGGCCTACTTGCCAAGCGTTGTTCGGATCGGGGCAGGTTTCGAGCGGGCCGATGTGCTGGTCCGGTGGGAAGCTGCAGTTCGAGTAGGACAGGGCGTTGTTGACGTTGAGCACGCCTTCTTTGAGCGCCCACCAAGTAACGTGGGCGCTCTTGTCGATGCGCTCCGCGGCGCTCCCGGGTACGTCAGCAACGACGTGGCGAGCGATGGTGCGCACCCACAGATCTTGCTCCGCATCGAGCTTCACGCCCCGGACCGTCAAAGGCGACAAGGCTGGGCAAGCCACGTCGATGCCGAGCGCGTATTTGGCGTCGGTCGGCAGCACGTCGCTGAAGCCGCTGTTCACGACGCTCACTCCCGTCAGGAACACGGACAAGTGCATGCGCGTCGTAGTCTTGATCCGCACGCCCACGGTGTCCGGCTCCGGCGTGGTCGCGGCCACCGTGAGCGTCGAGGTCGAATGTGACTCCACCCCGTCGTGCACCGTCGTGCCCTGCTCGTCGTGCACGATCAGCAGGGGGCTCCAACTGCCGCCGGTGCGCTCGGCTTTGACCACGATTTCGACGTCGGCTGGCGCCATCAGTAAGCGGCGGTGTACCCCGTATTTGCCACTACCGAAGTTCTCCTTGTGCATCGTTGCGCCACAAGCGCCGAAGCTGCGGCCATTCCAGCATGCGCTCGTAGCGCACGGATCCAACGGGGTGGTGGTCGGACCCGCGTCCGGCATGGACATGACGTCGGGCATGCCAGCGTCCTGGACCGGCTCGGTTCCGCCCGCTCCACCCGAGTGACCCCCGCTGCCCGTGCTCGTGGTTGCTCCGCCACCAGTCGCGTCTCCACCGACGGTACCCGCGCCGCAGCTGCCCACTACCGTCGCGGTCAGCGCGACGACGCAGCTAGCGATCCAGGCTCGGGGTGTTGATTGCCGCACCGTCACCAGCGTACGCAAGAGCATGTCCTGGCGCCAGTGAGAGCCGCGGCTTGCTGCCATGAAGACGCGCAGCAGCGATGCTGCATCGTGACGCGAAGCCGTGAGCTTGTCGAAACGCTCGAGCTGGCGGGGCCTTGTCCCGCAGGGAGCCTGAGCACGACGGGCTGCGGACTGCTGCTCCCGATGCGTCTGGTAGCCAGCAGTCAGCTCTCCTATTCTGTCACCAACCTCGTTGTCGCCTCGGACCGGAAAATCAGGCGGCAACCCCCGGGGATCGACGATGACTTGTCATGACTTGCGCTGGTTGACCGTACTCTGTTTTCCGTTGGCCCTCTGGATCGCGGGACCCGGTTGCTCGGGCGAAAAGGCTGCGAGCCCGCCGCCGACGTCTACCGGTGGCAGCGGCGGACACGCTGCAGAGGGGGGAGCAGGCGGACAGACTGGTGGCTCCGGCGGTGGAGTCGAGGCCTGCCCCGACAGCGCAAAGGGAAGCTTTCCGGCCCAAGCCGAGGAATTGGCCCACGATCCGGACGAAGGCACAGGCTCCATCCTCGACTACATGTGGAACCCCTTCGACGGAATCGAGGGTACCTACACCATTGGCCAAGAGCACATGTGGGAAGCGGTGCGTTTCGACTTGCTGGCACCAGCAACCGTATATGGAGCGCGTGTCATGTGGGGCCACCTGTCCGGCGAAGGTGAGCGCGCCGTCACGCTCGGCGCGTACCCCGACTTCGGCTCCAATGGCTTCGACTTCTTCCGCTGGGAGCCGCTGTGGACTGGCGCGCGTTGCTTGGATCCAGCCGACAACCTGCTTCAGTGGACCGATTACGTATTCGACGAGCCCATCGAGGTGGACAAGCCGGGGTTGTTCTTCATCGCCAGTGAGTTCCTGCCCCCTGACGGACCGGCCCTGGCGTTCCAACCTGATGCTATCGAGTGCGACAAATATGGTGACTGTCGCAGCGCTATCAACCTGCCCGAGGCGGATACCAAGAGCTACTACAACGGTATCTCTTTCACGTTTCCGTACAATTACTCCGTTCGGCTGATGGTGAAGTTTCACGACACCATTGCTGCTGAGGACAAATGGTTTCAGGAGGACAGCGCTCTGTCAGCCTCAGGCCAAGTCGCCTGGGGCGACTATGACCACGACGGCTGGGACGATCTGCTCACGAACGGTCCCAAGCTCTATCACAACAATGGCGACGGCAGCTTCACCGACGTCACCGCCTCGGCCAAGCTCGACAGCCTGAGCGCGAACACGGGCGGCGGCGTTTGGGGAGACTTCGACAACGACGGCTGCCTAGACTTCTTCGCATTCGGTACCAGCCAGTCCAATGCCGACCTACTCGTGAAGAACAACTGCGACGGCACCTTCAGCGACGTGACCGTCGGCTCGGGTATCGACGACACCCAGAACAGCGTCGACTGCAACAAGGACGGTATGCCGGAGCATTCGCCAACCCCCGCGGCGGCATGGGTCGATCTCGACAGCGACGGGCTGCTCGATCTGTACTTGGCCAACTACCAATGCTCCGACCCGTACAAATTCTATCGGGATCGGTTTTTCCACAACGACGGCGCCGGCAAGTTCAGCGAGTGGGCGGGCAGCCACGGTTTCGCCAATGTCTCGCTGGCCGGACGCGGCGTGAGCCCCATCGACGTCGACCGCGATGGCGATGTCGATATATTCATCAGCAATTACCGACTCAACCGCAACTTGATGTACGAGAACGAGGGCGGCATCAAGGTGACCGAGCGCGCCTTGACCTGGGGTCTGGCCGGCGAATGGATCAAGAACGCTTACGGCCACACCATAGGCTCGGCATGGCTCGATCTGGACAACGACGGCGACTGGGATCTCATCGAGGCCAACCTCGCCCATCCCCGTTTTTTCGACTTCAGCGACAAGACCATGGTGCTGCGTAACGACGGCAAGCAAGGGTTTGAGGACGTCGCCAAAGAAGCCGGCATTCTTTACCGAGAAACCCACTCCAATCCGACGGTGCAGGACTTCGACAACGACGGCGACACCGACCTGTTCGTGACCTGTGTTTACGACGGACGCTTCTCGGAGCTGTACTTCAACGACGGCACGGGCAAGTTCGACCAAGTCAATTACGAGTCGGGCGCCGTCATCCACAATGGCTGGGGCAGCGCGGCGTCCGACTTCGACAACGACGGCGACGTCGATTTGCTTGCCTACAAGCTCTTTCGCAACGACACGGCTGCCAAGGGAAACCACTGGCTGCAGGTGCGTGTGATTGGTGGGGTCAAAGCCAACTGGGCCGCCATAGGGGCAGTCGTCGAGCTCGACGTGGGTGGCAAGACCCTCATGAACCACGTCAGTGGCGGCTCCGGCACGGGCTGCCAGGATAGTATGTACCTGAGCTTTGGCCTTGGCGCCGCCACTGCCGCCGACGCCATTCGTGTGATCTATCCGGGTGGCGACAAGGTAACCGTCACGGGTCCCATCGCCGCCGATCAGCGCGTTTGGATCTACGAGGACAGCAAGGTCAGCTACGGCTTCGCCCCCTGATCTGCTTGTCGGTCATCAGGCGCTCGACTCGCGTATGGTTCGCTTCGGACGCTCAGATCTCGAAGGTCGATGCCATCAGAGGGCTCACGTTCAGGTTGATGTCAGCGAATTTCGCGGCCGCAACTGCTAGACAAGCAGGGATCTGTGGCGGCATGAAGAAGAAACGCTGCAGCTGTACGAGCTCGATCTCATTCCCATCCGGGTCCTCGAATGCGGCGAATTGGGCCTGTGAGCCGACGCCCATCGTCAATTGATCCAGCGGCCAAATCGTTTCAGATCCGTGCGCCGCGACGTGGGCGACTGCAGCTGGGAGATCGCAAACATCCAACGCGATTTCGAAGAGTCCTAGATCGCCCCAGCGTCGGCCTGTGAACAGGTGGTCTGGCCATGGTTTGGCTACTTGGACCAGCTTGACCAAACCCCGATCAAAGGCTGGCACCGCACTGCAGGAGGGCTTTGAGCGGCCGAGCCAAACGACCTTCATGTCTTGGGCGCCATCGCTTACTTGCTCGACCTCGAGGGTTCCCTCCCAAGCGTGGGTCACCTCGTCAAACCCGAGGGCGTCGCCGTAGAAACGTCGCGCGATGTCGATGTCGGCCACACCGACGCCCACGTGAAGGATGCCGAGGGAGCGCGGCTCCTTGCGTCGCGGCTTGTCCTCGTCGTTGGCGCACTCGACCAGCTGGATCAGGAGTCCATCCGGATCTCGAATGTACGCTGTATTGTACGGCACTGCTTGCGAAGAGGCGTCGTCGTCTGCGGGCGTAAGGACCGACACGCCGCGCTGCTCCAAGAAGTGACAGAACTCGTACAGATTGCGGATTTGGATCCCAAGCTCGATCATCCCCAATCCACCCCATTGAGCAGGCCTTTTTGGAGGCCGCGGAGTCGTGGAGAGGACCTGCGCGAGCTCGATGGCAGGCCCGCCGTGGGGATTGAGCGCCATGACGACGCGAATCGTCTGTCGGCCAATGCGCGCGCTGTTGGCCTGAAGCTCCGCCGCTTCCAGAAGAGGGAAGTCGGGCATTTGTCCCACCGCGTCGGTGAGCTTGAGGCGGAATCCCAAGATGTCTCGATAGAATCGATAGCTCTCGTCGATGTCCGAGACGCCGATCGCGATGTGCTGCATGGCGTTGATCATGAAAGCAAGCTCCTGAAGCAAGTGG
>CAZRGL010000715.1:3488-4975 GCA_964599485.1 uncultured Polyangiaceae bacterium | reverse complement strand
GAAGAATTCCGCAGTTCTGTACCGAGCTGACCCAAACGGTGCTCGGCCAATACGTCCCGGAGATCCCCCTCGACCATCTCGATCTGCCGCCCGACCAGCTTCCCCAGGATGGCAAGGAGATGAAGTCACTGCTCGACTCCATCAGTCGCTGGCTCAACTGATTGGCGGCAAGAAAACAACTCGAAGGACGGCTCCGAAAGTACCGCGGCAACATCAGGCGCGTGGCCAAACAGACGGCTCGTTCACGCAAGCAAGTCTACCGCTGGGTCGCCGAGCACGGGCTCAATCCAGAGAGTAATCGCGACGATTCCTAGCCCCAACGCCGTCGACTCGAGGGCGCTTGTCAGGAGTAGGGCCAACTCGTGCGGTTACCCGGTTTGTGCCCGCCCGCAGGCGGGAGGGGATAGACGCGGAGACTGCTAGCGCACTTGAGCTCGGTGGTCTGCGCAACAAACAGGCGCGGCGCCCGCCCGCTCATTTGAAGCCGGTGTAGTCTGGCGGCAAGATCCCCACGTAAATGGCCTCGGCGTTGCCGGTGAGCGTGCCTTGGTCGCCAAAGGCGATGCTCTGCGTATACACGCCAGCCAAATAGAGGTTATTGGCCGCTGCGAGTTGCACGCTGGCTCTGTCGCCACCAACGGCGAAGCTAGCTATCGCATCTACGCCGGTAGCATTGATCCTGACGACAAAAACATCGGTGGAACCGCTCGCCATGGCTTGCTCCGAGCCGATGTCGAGCTTGCCGGCGAACGTGCCGCCAACATAAGCGATATCGGAAAAAGCTGCCGCCAAGGAGAGGTCTTCGTCGACCTTGCCTTTGGCCAATGCGCTATTGGGGCCGCCGCCCCAGTAGATGGCCAGTGACTCTTGTTGCCTGCCAGCAACGACGAAAAACGGCTCGCCACCAGCAGGATCGAGCAGCCCAACTGCTTGCGCTGACATGTCGGTCAGCTGCGATCCGTCGGTCAGCTCACTCGACAAGGCAGTCCCACCACCCGCGCCCACGCAGTCGTCACCGAGAGCTTGTGCGGGAAGGTGCACCACAAAACCGCCCTTTTTCACTGCCGCTTCTTTGACGGTGAACTTGCTGGCGGCATGACCGGCCACGAGAGCGACTCGGCTTTTCGGCTCGTTTTCCTGACACCAAAAGCGAACATCCGTGGTGGCGGCGGCCAACGGAAACGCAGTCCCGTCCATCGTGTACGCCTTAAAATGACCGCTGTTTTCCTTGTCGTCGCTGAAGATGGCGATGAAGGATTGGACTTCGGTCGCCTTGCCCAAGTTGGAAGGGTCACCATTGAAGCTGAGCTCGCCTTGATAGCGTCCAGTGACCGCTACCTGCTGGCCGTCGGGTGACGACAGGGCGACCGCTTCGGCACTGCTGGTGTTGGGCACGTCCTGACCGTCTGTTGTGCTCAGAACATCGGCGACGATAGGCGTTCCGAAATAGACATCCAGAGACATGACCAATGCCGTGCTTCCGTTGA
>CAZRGL010000715.1:0-3478 GCA_964599485.1 uncultured Polyangiaceae bacterium | reverse complement strand
GGAATTTACTTACTCACCTTCGCTGATTTGGAGCGAAGCATCGGCAGTACTCGAGCTCATGTTGGCGACCACCACGAGGCGGGAGCCTGACAGCGCTAGATCGACGGCCTGCACACCAATGTTGGGTGCGCTCCAGGATTTGCTCCATCTGTGGGTGTGGTCTGTGCCGTTGAAAGCAGCCACGAACATTGCTGGGTGGTTCGGATCAGCCTCGAGCGGGTCACCGCCAAAACCCACCGCCCCCTCGAAACTGCCCGCCAAATAGAAGTCGTGGCTGTTCGGATCCACCACGATGGCCACCACGGTTGGGTTGGTGGCAGGGAAGCACAGCAAGTTGTTCGTGCCGCCATCGCAGGTCGGAGCGCCGGCGTCGCTGCTGCTGCTGGTGCTGCTGGTGCTGCTGCTGCTGCTGTCCGTCGGCTCATCCAAGCTGAACAGCTGGCGGCATCCGGTCAACAACGAGAGCATCGTCAACATCAGCAGTAAGCGCCTCATGGGGCCGATGTTCCTGCGCTGGCGCTTGCGACGCAAGCAATCCAGGCTGCGACGACGGTATAGTAGCCCCATGGCCCCCCCGAGCAGCGCCAACATCACTTGGATCGCAGCGATGTGCGGCGCAGCGATGGTGGCCGCTTGCTCGCTCGTCAACGATTTCGGCGAAGTGGATCCTGGCGGAACGACCGCGGGCGGCGGCACCACCAGCAGCGGGGGCTCGGGCGGTGGCGCGCCGTTGGGCGAGCCTTGCCAATCGGCGGCACACTGCCAGAGCGATTTGTGCGCGGACGGCGTGTGCTGCGATCAGCAATGCGCAGGCGATTGCCAAGCGTGCAACCTCGACGACACGGTCGGCAGCTGTAGCCCCCAACCGGCCGGTACCGATCCGGAGGGCGACTGCCCCGACAGCAACGCTTGCAGTGGCACCTTTGTTTGCTCGGCAACGGAGTTTTGGAGCAAGCGGTTCGGCGACACGCAAGCCGAAGGCGCCGATCGAGTAGTCGTCGACCACAACGATCAGGTGATCTTGTCGGGCACCTTCAGCGGAACCGTCGACTTCGGCGGCGGGCCTCTCAAGAGCCCGGGCTACAGTGACATCTACCTCGTCAAGCTCGATGCCGACGGCGCCCACTCCTGGAGCAAGCACTACAACGGCTACGACTACAGCTTCGGCAACGCCTTAGCGGTCGATGCCGCCGGCAACGTCCTGCTGGCCGGCTACTTTTTTGGCAGTATCAGCTTCGGGAAAAACGAGCTCGTCGCTGCGGGCGGGCGGGACATCTTCGTAACCAAACACAATCCTGCCGGTGAATTGATCTACGCCCTACCCTTTGGCGAGTTTGCTGGCGAGAGCGATCAGCTCGCCTATGGGCTCGCGGTCGACAGCTTTGGTAACGCCATCGTGGTAGGCGGATTTCTCGGCGAGCTGATGTTCGAGGTCGGCAACATCTTGGTCAGCAATGGCTCCGAGGACATCTTCATCGCCAAGCTCGACGGAAACGGCCAGCCTGTTTTCAGCAAGAGCTTTGGCGACGGCGAACGTGACACTGCTCATGCGGTCGCTGTCAGCGCCTCACACCGCATCGCTGTGGTGGGCAGCTTCAAAGGCCAGCTCGATCTGGGTGCGGGCAACCTCAACGCAAGCTTGGGGGAAGATGCGTTCTTCGCTGTGTTCAGCTCCACCGGTCAGCTGCTCTGGAGCAGCAGCATGCCGCTCGTCAACGGCAACCATGCCCGCGCTCTCGATGTCGCCTTCGACGAAAAGGGCGACGTCATCGTGGTGGGCTATTTCGAAGGACAGGTCGCGTTCGGCAGCGAATCGATGACCAGCGCTGGACAAGACGACATCTTCGTCGCCAAGCTCGCCGCCGATACCGGCAAGGTCATTTGGAGCCGTCGCTTCGGCGATTCGGCAAGCCAGCGAGCTCACAGCGTCGCGCTGGACGCCAGCGGCAACATTGCCGTCACGGGCGATTTCCAAGGCAGCGTCTCCTTCGGCCCAAAGCAGCTGACCAGCGTCAGCGACCGTGACGTATTCGTCGTCAAGCTCGATTCCGAGGGCAAGCAACTGTGGAGCCGAGGCTATGGCGGCGCGGGCGATCAAGTTGGCTCGTCGATAGCCAGCGACAGCAGCGGCGATTTGCTCGTGACAGGGGAATTCGCTGACACATTCGATTTTGGCGGCGCCTCGTTAGCGAGCGCTGGGTCAATCGATGTGTTCGTAGCGAAGCTTCGGCGTTGAACTAGGGTCTGATTGTAGAACTTTGGGGTCAATATGAAGAAGATACTCATCCTCGGCGGAACGGGCTTTTTGGGCGTGAGGCTGGCTAAGCAGCTACTCGAGGCTGGCCACAAAGTCACCGTCACGACGCGCAGCGAAGCACGAGTGGCCCAGATCGAAGCCATGGGTGCTGAGCCTCTGGTAGGCGACTTGGGACAGCCCGGCCCTTTGCTTGCCAGCGTTGGGCCCCACGACGCTTTGATCAATGTCGCCCGGCCGCCGTTCGAGGTGCGACGCTACTCCCGTCGTGAGATGGCCGCATTGCAGGAGCTAACCAACTGTTTCGTGAAAACCACGTTGGCGCTGGGCGACAAGCTGGACTGCCCGATGATCCTCACTCGAGGGGCGGCCTACGAGACCGTTGGCGACCAGGTCGCTGACGAGAGCTGGCCGCTCGACTTCGTGGGCATTGCTGAATTCGCCGCCCATACCAGCCCCATCGTCGATGCAGCGTTGAAACGGGGGGCGCCGCTCATCACCATGCTGCCGGGCCAAATCTACGGGGCTGCTGGGCTCTTCTTGGAGAAACTCTACACACCCATGATGCAGGGCAAGTACCGGGTGCTCGGCGCGGGCGCCAACTGCAGCCCGTGGGTCCACGTCGACGACGCATTGAGCGCCTACCTGTTGGCGCTCGACAAACTCCCTCTGGGAGACAGCTTCATCATCGCTGACGACATCGCCTGCACCTGGCGCGAGTTCGCGGACTGCATGGCCGAGGCCTTGGGCTTGCCCCCACCTGGATCGGTGCCGGCTTTCATGATCGCGCTCATCAAAGGTCGGCGCATCCACAAGACCGTGACGATGAACTGCAGGGTATCCAACGCCCACGCCAAGGAAGTGCTCGGCTGGAAGCTGCAATACCCTTCGTATCGCGAAGGCATCCCAGCGACCATCGCACAAATCGGGGCTGCGGACTGACGCTACAGCTGCTCAATACACGGCACCCACGCAATCGAACATGACGGAGATCTTCGCGTCGAGGTCATTGCTCACCTCGATGCAAGCGCCAGGGCATAGCTTGATGGCACCCTGATCCAAGGTGAACTTGTCGGCTGCGCAGTAGCCCACACTCGGCGCTTGTTGGTAGTCCACAGCTGGCCCGCCGTCGCCGGGCGTGTAGCGGACCACGACTGAAGACAGATCGACTATTTGCCCAGGCGGCGCCGCCGGGATTTCGTATTCGCATGGCACCGCCGCGCT
>CAZRGL010000714.1:0-4977 GCA_964599485.1 uncultured Polyangiaceae bacterium | reverse complement strand
CGGCGGGAAATGCCCGGCATGCGACGGCGGCTGTCCGCCTGTTTTTCTTATTCTTGCCCAAACAAGAAATCGATCGACTGATCTCCGCTGCTTCGACTATCGCAACCACGCCGAATCCCGACCCGCTCGGGATCAGAGCCTACAGTGACGAGCGTGTGGCTGAGGAGATCGCCGAGTGCGTGGCCAAAGCCGCAAGCGTTCCGGCGAAAGTCCTCCGCCCAGCATTGAAACGGCTGGAGAAGCATCGAAAGGAAATTGCGGCCGTGTATGGCGTCATGGACATCAGCGGAGCTCTCGACGCGACCTTCACATTGCCGTGTGACTTGGAGCTGACGTTCGACACCCCAGCGCTGATCGCCAACTGGCAGTGCGTTCAGAAAGCGACGGCAGCACCCGGCCTTCCCAGAGCGGTGCTGGCGATGGCACCGGAGCTGTCCCGGGTCGACCATTCGACCGTGCGCGTTGTTCTTGGCGCCTTGGTCAATGCGACCGCTCGCGTCGGCCTCGCGCAGACGACCATCGGCTACTACACGCTGCTACGCGAACTGGAGGCATGTGTCGCCAGCGGCAAGTTGCCAACTCCTGGTGTCACCCTGGACGTTGACCATGCGATTGGGGCTCTAGCTCACAACGTTTTCGTTTGCCGCGATCAGAAGCTCCTGAAGAACACGGCCACTTTCCTACGGGGGCTGTCGCTGCCTGGTCACGACGCCGTAGGGACGGGCAAGGCACTGAAGAAGGCGATCGCCAAACCGATCTAACTGAAATCTGGCACTGATGAAATTCCCGGCGAAAAACGAACCCGAGCTACTCGTCGCCGAGTTGTACATCCACGCCAAGCTCCCGAAGTCCTTTCAGAATATCCAATCTACGCAACATGGACTTCTCGATGGCTTGCCGGTACCGGTCGAAGCGGCGGATCAGCTTTTCGTCGGGGATCGCGGCCAACTGCTCCTCGTACTCCCGCTGCGCGGCCACCTGGTCAACCCGGCGCTGTGCCAGCCGGTCGAGGTAGTCGAGCACCTTCTGCGACAACTCGACCACGATCTCGACGTTGCCCTTGGTGCCCTCCTTGCCGGTCAGCCCGAGCGCACTCTGGAGATTGAGGATGCGCGTGGCACCGTCGATGGAGATGTCGAAGGTCCCGAGGGCCTCGAGCTGCTTCATCGCCATGTCCACGATGAGTTGGGCATCCCGGCTCCGTTCCTCCCTGCCCATCGCCGCGAGGATGCCGGTGGACAGAGACTTCATCTGGCGCCAGACCATGCGATGTACCACGTAGTTGTTGTGGTCCTCGTTCTGCTCTTCCGTGACGTGCGACCGAGTCTTGGCGAGCGCGATGGCGGCTTGCTCAGCGCCTTCCAGCCGGTCAAGGCGCATGAGGTCGCTGCCGATCGACCGCACGACTTCGAGTTCGCCGCCGCCTTGCGGCCCCAGCCGGCGCACGAGGCCGGTTTGGATCTCCGCCAGCCGCTCCGGGGCCTCACCGCTCGGCGTGTGAACCTCGGCCATCGCACCGTGCTTGATCGCGTTCTTGGAAGAGCGCTTCTTGCCCTGCGCCGTCTTGGGGCCCTTGCTCTTCGCGCCGTTCCGGCGGCTTGCCTCGCGTTGTTTATCGGTACGGTCCATGGTGTTCCTCCAGATCCAGGATAACGGCAAGGTTCAGCTGGCCGAAGCGAGATTCGGCCACGCGCCCGCGTGGTTCCCGTGGACGCCCCGCCCTCATAAGTGCTTGTAATGGTTCCGTCCCGCCGTCCCACGAGGGCGGGGCTGAGTTGGCGCCGGATTCTTCTCCGCGGCGGACGACCCGTTGTCGCTCGTTGTCGCTCGCAGGCCACGGTGCTAACCTTGGAACGATCGCTTGAAATAGTAGTGCGGTGCCGCCCGGTGGGCGGCATCCTGTGGTTGCGAGACGGTAGGGTGGATTTCGGTACTTTTCGCAGAAGCTGTCTGTCGCTGGTGGACCGCTTGGAGGCGCTCGGCGGTGAGGCGTTGTCCGGGCGTTTGGAGGCCGCTAGAGATCGGCTGGCCGCCGAGCGGCTTACCCTGCTCGTGGTTGGCGAATTCTCGCGCGGCAAATCAACCTTCATCAATGCGTTGATTGGGCAGCCCGTGCTGCCGTCGAAGGTCAACCCGACGACCGCGAGGATAAATGTGCTTCGTGGTGGATCGCCCGCTGTCGACACCGTGCACTATGCAGACGGGCGGGAAGAAGCGCTGGACCTGCCGGCCGTAAAGATCAACCGTTTCCTGGACTCTGTGGTCACCACTGCCAACGAGGCGGCAGCCTCGATCCGCATCGTGGACATTACCCTTCCCGGGCGACTGGAACGATTGGCCGCTGACATCGTCGACACACCGGGCGTGAACGATCTCGACGCGGCTCGAGAGGAGGTCACTTTCGGCTATCTGCGCCGGGCCGACGCGGCACTGGTGCTGTTAGACGCACAACAACCGCTTAGTGAGTCGGAGCGAGCGTTCCTGCGAGAGAAGGTCATGGGGTCGGATATCAACCGGCTCGTCTTCGTGCTCAACAAGGTGGATGAGGTTCTGTACTCGGGGGGGCTCGATGATGTCGAGCGGATCAGGCAATATGTGATCTCTCGATTGATTGAGGAGTGCGGTGTTGCGAAACCAGAGGTCCACGCGGTCGCTGCGAAGAACGCACTTCGAGCCCGTTACAAGGGCACGGAGGACCCGACGCCCATCTCGTTCGACGACTTTGAAACCCGGCTCATCGAGTTTGCTGGACACCAGGCGACCGCGGGTCGGCTTCAGGTGCATCTGGACCGCCTTGAGGGGTTCGTCTTCGACGAGCGAGTAGCCGCTGAGAAGGAGGGACGAGCGCACCAGTTGACGGTCGCCGAGTCGGACAAGGCCATGGCCGCACTCCGACGGCGCGAGGAGCTTCTGCGAGCGCGGATGAGCCAACTCGATGATCGGCTCGAACGTCTGGGTGGGCGAGTCGGCGACTCCGTCGCGCGCGTGGCGACTGCAATGGTGGGCGAGATGCGTAGCAAGCTCGATGCGACGCTTGCGAGCGCGGAGACGCTGGACGACCTGGAAGACTTCAGAGGCGTGCTTGCGCGCGAGCTGCGAGCGCTTGTGACCGGCGTCGAGAGCGCCGCGGTCGATGCGCGCCGCAAGGCAGCGACTGAACTCGGGCACGACTTTGAGGGGCTGCTCGGTGAAGAGGCCGGAACCGCGCTGGCGCGGCGACGGTCTTCCACACTGTTGGACGAGTACAGCACCACTGAGGGGCCGTCCGACCACGTCGCGATTGCAGACCACGACCAAGACGGAAGTGACCCGGCGGAGTTTGCGGTGCACGCTGGCCTGGGATTCGCCGCAGGCGCCCTCTTCGGTCCGATAGGCGTCGCCGCGGCGGTTCTCGGAGGGATGTTCCTCAGCAAGGCGAAAGCGCAGGAGCGCGCAGCGGAGGCAGCGCGTCGGGAGCGGGATGCCACCCGTGAGCGACTCCGAGTGACTTGTGACAAATTGATGCACCGCGCCGCGGGGCTGGCCAAGGAGCTGGCTGACCGCGAGGCCGAGAACTTGGCGGTTTCGGTGCGGGAGCGTGGGGAGGCCAGTATTCGAGAGATTCATCGCGAGCATGACGCCCTGCGGCGAGCGCAGTCTGTCCCGGCGGATGCGGCGCGGGAGCAGCTGGGAGTACTTCGGGGGAAGCTGGACGACCTGGCTGGTGTGGCTCGTGATGTCGAACAACTCCGGAGAGAGTGTGCCAATGCGTGATTTGTTGCGGGAAACGCGGTCTGTGGCGGCCGCAATCGGGGCAGGGGAACTTGCCCAACGTGCGGCTTCGTTGGAAGCGTGGCTCGCTCAACCGTCGGCCCACATTGTGGTCTGTGGCGAGTTCAAGCGTGGAAAGTCCACGCTGATAAACGCCCTGCTTGGGACATCGATCTGTCCGATGGACGTGCTTCCTGCGACGGCTGTTCCAGCTGTCCTTCGCTTCGCACCGGAGGCACGCGCGAAGGTCCGATATCAAGATGGTCGGTCAGAAACCGCCGAGGCGTCAGAGAGCGGACTATCCACGCTTTCCGTGGGTTCGTCCACTGACCTTGAGGCGATCCGTCTGGTCGACATCGGGTTGCCGTCGCCCTTGCTACAGGGCGGGGTCGTGCTCATCGATACGCCCGGCGTCAACGACTTGAGCCGTCAGCGCGCAGAGGTGACGTTCGGATTTCTGCCGCTCGCCGATGCTGCGGTGCTCGTGCTCGATTCGACCCAACCGGTCACGCGCTCCGAGAGCGAGTTTCTACGGGAGCACCTGCTGCCGGCCGTGTTGGATAGGCTTGTGTTCGTCCTCGGTAAGACAGACCGACTCGACGAGGATGAACTGGAGGAGGCAGTGGAAGGCGCTCGTGATCGGCTGCGTGACCTGCTTGCTCGGGATGTGGAAGTGCATCCGCTATCTGCCCGTCTCGCCATGTCCGGAGACAGGAACCAATTGGCCGGGCTCGAGGCCGCGATCGAGCGTGTTCGCGCATCGACTGCGGACAACCGTGCTGCGCTGGCCAAACACCGGGTTGGAACACTTCTGAGCGATCTTGTGCGGGACATCGATGATCGTATCGCGGCAGCCAGCGTGACGCCCACCGAGTTGGACGATGCGCGAGTGCGGTTCGAACAGACGCGGCATGAGCTTGTCGGCCGGTTCGACGGATTCCGCGAGTATGTCGACCTGTACGGGCGGAAGAGCCTACACGAGCTCGTCGGGCGGTCGTTGGACACTCTCGAATCGGGATTGCTGGACGAGGTCCTTCACCGGCTCGATGCGTTGGGTGGCGGCGTGGAACGGTACGTGAGAAACGAAGTCCCCTTCCAGTTGAGCAAGGCTATGAAGGCGTGGGCGGAATCACGCAGCCGGGAGATCGACCTTTTTCTGAGTAAGTTCGTCCAGCGGGGGTCCGCTGACTTCGCCAAAGCCTTCACAGCACCGCTCGACCTCAGTTC
>CAZRGL010000713.1:0-5001 GCA_964599485.1 uncultured Polyangiaceae bacterium | reverse complement strand
CGTCGACACCGGCGGCACGGGCCGCTGCCACGACTCGGGCCACCACGCCGTAGCGTGCTGCTTTGTCGGCCCGAATGTACAGTTCCCGCTCCCTCTGTACTCGCGGGTTGCTGGCCAGGACTTGCTCGACCGTGCTGGTCACGTCCTTTTCGCCAAACAAGATGCGCTCTTCTTTGGTGACGGTGACCACCAATTTGGTGTCGCGAATGGCGGTGTTGTGCGCCTTGACTTGAGGTAGCTCCACGCGCAGCCCTGTGCTGAGCAGCGGCGCGGTGGCCATGAACACCACCAAGAGCACCAGCATGACGTCGACGAAGGGCGTGACGTTGATGTCGCTGAAGCCTCCCCCGCGACGTCGTCGACCTGATCCTAGCGCCATGCCCATAGCTTGATCCTCAGCGGCACAGTAGTCGTGCGCTCATTGGCGAGGCAGCGGCGGTGGCGGTCCGCCGCTCCGGCGTGGTCGGTTCAAGGGCACTGGGTTGCTGTCTACGGGCTGGTCGGCCAAGCCGGCGCGCCGTGAGGCCGCCGGGCTCGCTGGGTCGTCGCGGATGATGGCCAGCCAGCCATCAGCAGACGCTTCGATGGCGCCCAGCAGATCGTCGAGGCGCTTGTTGATGGCGTTGTAGGCGATGACCGCGGGAATGGCTGCGAGTAGCCCGATGGCTGTGGCGATCAAAGCCTCTCCGATGGCTGGTGCGACCACTGGGAGCGAGGCGCTCTTCTCA
This sequence comes from uncultured Polyangiaceae bacterium, assembly GCA_964599485.1. Classification (GTDB taxonomy): domain Bacteria; phylum Myxococcota_A; class Polyangia; order Polyangiales; family Polyangiaceae; genus JAPYTK01. The sequence goes on along the minus strand of CAZRGL010000713.1, from coordinate 4,273 downwards.
CGACCGATGCGCAAGAAGGCGTCCATGATCCCCCAAACGGTGCCAAACAACCCGATGAAGGGTGAAGCGGAGCCGATCGAGGCGAGCGTCGGCATCAAGCTGCCGGCACGTTTCTGCTCGGCCACCACCGCGCGCTTGGCGACCCCTTCGAGCGCTCTCGGTACCCCACGACGCTTCCTGAGCTCGAGCACAACTCGTGCCCCTGGTGCGTCGTCGTGGTGCGCAGCGATCTCGAACAGGCCCTCGGCGTCATCGGCGTTGAGCGCATCCTCCTCGAACCGATCCTCGGCTTTGGCCCAACGGCGCAGTTGCAGCAGCTTGAGCGCGGCAATGAACCACACCGCCACGGCTACGAAGAGCAGCAACCAGACCACGACGAAAACCGGGCCACTGGCGCCCTTGATGAGCCCGACGATGCTCAAATCGATAGTGGCGCTGGGATCTGCAGATCCCGCCTCTTGTCCGGCAAGCGCCAAAAAGCCAGCAACAGCAAGCATCATTCGGCCAATAAGATCTCGACTCTGCGGTCGCGCTGCCAGCTCGCTTCGTCGGTGCCCGTTGCTTCGTTCTCTCCGAGCGAGGTCACATCCATCCGGTCAGCGCCAACGCCGGCTTTGACGAGGTAATCCCTGACAGAGCCCGCTCGGCCGTGGCCGAGGCCGAGGTTGTAGTCGTGGTCACCGCGCGGGTCCGCGTGGCCGACCAGGTTTAGGCTCTGGCCTTTGCCCGGTCCGTCGACAAAGCACTTGGCGATGGCGTCGAGCACCTTTCGGGCAGGGCCGCTGATGGACGTCGAGTCGAAGCCAAAGCGTGACTCGGGAAGCGAGCACATGTTCTTGATGCGCTCGTCGACCGTCACCGGCGAGGATTTCTTGCTCGACGCTTCGGTCTTTTTTGCAGGGGCATCGTCGGTTTTGATCACCGGATCTTTGTCCCGATCGACCGGTGTCTCGGGAGGAGGCTTGGGATCAGAGCTGCAGGCCACCATCACGGCGGCACAGGCGATCCAGGACAAGCGATGCGAAAAACGAATCATGTGGTCTCCTTGGCATGCTCGATCCGACTTCGAAGCTGTGCCCAACAGGGCCAGTCTCCGCCGTCGGCCTAGACTCGTGTCTGCGCACGCGTTAGCACGTCGCGACGCAGTGAGCACCTATTTCAGTATGACTCGAGACAACACAACATCCCATCGGGGCAGGCGGCTCGCCGTGTTGCTGGGCCTCGCAACATTGAGCAGCGCGAGCATGCTTCGTGCCGAGGTCCCGGTGACGACAACGGTGGTGCATCTGCCGGCTTCCAATGGTCATGGGGCCGTGATGCTCGATCTGTCGACGGCGCGCCTGACCCACTTTCGCGAGCATTTGTTCGCAGCCGAAGAGCCCCTGCTCGACGGCTCTGGTCAGGAGGTCTGGAAGGACGGAAACCCCTTGGCGGTCCACAGCCGCGATCTGCTCTACGACGCCTACTTCGGCCTGCGTGTCGGTGGTGCCCAAGCATGGCTCACCAGTGACCCAGTCGATCTCGATGCCAGCGGCTACGTGGCTTACAAGAGTGGCGCGGTCGGCGGGAGCGGCGTGATGCGCATGGTGCAAAACCGTGGCGCGCTCGAGCTCAGCACCTACGTGTTCAGCCCACGCAGTCTGCCCCACGCTTCATTTGTCATGCTGCTACACGTCCGCAATACGGACTCGGCCAGTGCCAGCGGCGTATCGGTCTTTTCATTGCACAATTTCCACCTCGGCTACGGACGGCCCGGGGTGCGCGAGGACATTGGCGAAAACGGTGAGACGGTCAGCTTCGATGCCATGGGTGGCAACGACGACCTCTTGGAGCGTGGTTTTGCGGGCGTCATCGCTGCACGGCCTCTCGGGGTCGTAGCCCATCACGCTGGCTCCTACGGCGCGGCTCCAGCCGCGAGCAACATCTACCAGATCGTGGCCGGAGGCGCGGCGGTGGATTTGCCAGATCTCAACGTTGAAGCACCCGTGCACGACGGTTCGGTGAGCGGCTATCAATTCGATCTCGGTGATCTTGCCGCCGGTGCCGAGAAATGGGTGGGCGTTGTATTCGCCCATCATGCCGATCCGTTCGCTAGCACGACGGTTCAGGGTTGGCTCGACGACTACGTTGGTAACAAAGACGCAGCCGCCTTGGTTGCCGACGAGCTCAGCGAGTGGGAGAGCTTTCAACAAGGTTTGACCGTGCCGTCGACGAGTAGCGGCGACGACGAGACGCTATACCGTCACAGCGCGGTCATGCTCGTAATGGCCCAAAGTCAGGAGTCACATGCGTATTTGCGTGAATGGCTCAGTGCCGACGGCGAGCCGCGCAAGACACGCTTCGGTACGACCCTGGATGGACCTGTTGCGACATTGCCGGCAACCGTCGCGCATCGTGGTCATGGTGCGGTGCTGGCCAGCTTGCCACCGGGCGAGTGGACCGTCTCTTGGATTCGTGACGGCGCCTATGCGGTAGCCGCCATGGCCGGCGCCGGTTTGCACCAGCAGGCCCGTGACGGGCTCGCTTTCTACCTGCGTGCTGAGGCTGGGCGCTTTCAACAGTGGAACGAGCTGCAGCCGTACAACATGCCGCCCTACCAAATCTCCTTGGTGCGCTATCACGGCTTCGGTGTCGAGGAGACGGACTTCAACGCGTTCGGTCCGAACCTCGAGTTCGATGGCTTCGGCTTGTTCTTGTGGGCGTTGCAGCGCTACCAAACTGCTAGTGGCGACAAGGACTTCGTGTCCGACAACTGGACGCTCATCACCAGCAAAGTGGCCGATGTGCTGGTGGCCCTGGTCGATCCATCGAGCGGGCTATTGCGAGCCGACTCGTCGATTTGGGAGACGCACTGGGCGGGGCGTGAGCGTCATTGGGCTTACACCAACATCACCGCAGCGCGCGGGCTGTGCGATGCGGCCGCCCTCGCTGAGCTGATGGGCGATGCGGCCCACGCATCCCAATACCGCGAGGCGGGCAACGCTTTGCGTAAAGCTATTGCCGAGCGGCTCACCGATGCCGACGGCGCCATCGCCGCCAATACCGAGGAGCTGGCCGCCGGACAAGGCTACTGGGATGCGGCGGTCGTCGATGCAGTGGCCATGGAGCTGTTCGATCCCAAGGGCAACATCGCCAAAGCCACTTTGGCCGGGCTCGACGCCAACCTCTCGGTTCCCGCCGGGGCAGGGTGGGCTCGCAACGACGATCGCTTCGATCACATGGGCGGCGAGGACCTGAGCCCCTGGGGCAGCGAATACGACAGCGGCGAGTGGGTAATCGTCGACATGCGTGGCGCCGTGGCGGCATGGCTGGGGGGCGACAGCGAACGAGCCGATCGACTCAGCGATTGGGTGCGCGATCAAGCGCTTGCAAACTACCTAGAGGTCGCTGAGGTCTTCGACGAAGGCAAAGGGACCTACAAGTTCAATTCGCCCATGGTCGGTTTCGGCGCCGGCGCCTACATGTTGGCTCGCCAGGTGCGCGATCGACCCGCCGATCCCGCTTGCGGCAGCTACTACGACGAGTCAGCCAGCGGCGGCGGTGGCAGCGGAGCCGGCGGCTCAGGCAGTGGCGGCAGCGGCGGCGTCAAGCCCCCCACCAAGGACAGCCCCGCGGAAGACAGCAGCTGCGCCTGCCGACTGAACGCTCCTACGCCCATGGCTGTGTGGCAGTTGCTCGCGTTGGCGCTGGGGGTTGGACTCTTGGTTCTTCGCAGAAGTGACCGAAGGCGCTAGAGACGCAAAACTGCTCAAACAGCGCGCCAGAACGAGCTGACCCTCATCGAGCGCTCTAGGCCTGGCGGCGCGGAGCGCTCGTAGGGCCAGTGGCGCGGAGCGCCCTAGGGCTAGTGGCGCGGAGCGCTCTAGGGCTGGTGGCCGGGGAGCGCTCGTAGGCCTGGCGGCGCGGAGCGCTCGACCCCACGGTCACGGTCATGAACGCTGCGGCACCCTCATCGTGGCTCGACGCGCTGGCAGCGGTCTTGTAGGTGTGTCGACGACCCACACGTTCCGTTTGTCCGGCATCTCACCAGCCGTTCTTGCTCAGCAACTATGGGCCGAAAACGCTCCAAACCCAGCGAGTCACAAAGCGTGACTGAGCTCGCCTCCAACGAGGACAGCGAGGCGTCCACAGACGCCGACTCTGACGCCGCCGAAAGCTCGGACCCGGCCCCGGACACGGACACGGACTCGGACTCGGACCCGGCCCCGGACACGGACTCGGCCGCGCCCCCGGACTCAGCCGTCGACCCCGACACCGAAGCAGACGCCCCCCC
>CAZRGL010000712.1:0-5031 GCA_964599485.1 uncultured Polyangiaceae bacterium | reverse complement strand
CAAGGTGTTGCGCAACGGAGCCAACAAGCTGCTGCGCGCCAAGCTCGACAAGCTCGAGAGCGAAGACGCCCCACGCGAACAGCCGCGTTCGACCAAGAAGACACCAAAGAGCAGCATGATGATGGGCATCGAGGCCCGCGACGAAGTCGCTGGCGGCGTGCGCGTGTTGAAGCTGCAGCGAATCATCAAGGGCGTCTTGCCGGGCGACGTCATCGTCGAAGCCAACGGAAGAGCAATCAAGAACCTCAAGCAGCTCCACGCCGTTACCAAGTCGATGAAGGAAGGCGACACCGTCCTGTTGAAGCTCCGGCGAGGCACCCGACATCGCTACGCGGGCGTCCGCTTGACCCGCTGAGCAGCCAGCCCAGCGCTCGCTCTTCAAACGAGCAAGGGCATCAATCGAGCATGGATGGCGCCGACGCTACGGAATCGACGGCGCAGGGGCGGTCGGCACATCGGGCTGCGGCGCGCTGGGCATGTCCGGTTGCGGTGCCTTGGGCGCGTCAGGCGTGTTGACCGACGGCGCGTTGCTGGAATCGACGTTCACGGTGAAGGCCTCCGCGGGCGATTTACCTTCCGAAACAGCGATCTCCATCCGCGAGGGACAGGCCACGTCCAAACCGAGGCCACAGGCCTTGGTGAAGTAGGAAATCCCCTTCTTGCGGTCGCGCTTGCGCTTCCGCCCATACCAGTAGATTTCACCCAGGGCGCGGCAGGCGATGGCCCAGTTGGCGTCACAGGCTTGATCGTAGAGCTTCAACGCTTGATTGAAGTTCTCAGCGACAACCTCGCCTTCTTCGTAGAACCAGCCCAGGCGGTAACAGGCGCGCCCTTGGTTCTGATCGCAACGTGCGCGGCAGTCATCGATCTTTCCCCCATCGCAGCTCTGCGCAGGCTTGAGCTGTACGACCCCCGGACCGCATGCCACAGCACCCAACACCAGCGCAAATAGCGCAAACCCAATGCCGAACGAGCGCATGCGTCTACGGTAGCGGAGCTCGCTAGCGAAGGCCAAACGATGCGGAGGCTGCTCGTATCGGACCGAGCCGGCGTGACCACCTGAATGCCGGGTCGATGCCCGGCGACAGGAGAAAAAACACCAGACTCCTAGGAGCCCGCCTCAGAAGATGGCGCAGGGGCGTCGGCCTCAGGGGATTTCGGTCGCAGCCGCCGCCACAAGGCCAGCAGACGGTCGCGGTACTCGCGCAGCGCCACGCGGGGCTGGACCAGCTCCCGAGCCTCGACCAGCACATACACCGCCAACGAGCCTGCGATGACCAGAGATACCGGACGGATGAGCGCCCCCCTCGCGATCTGGAAGCGATCGTTGTGAAGCATGCCCGACATTTGAATGATGCCAAAGAGCATCAGCGGGAGCGTCCTGCGGCTGATGCAGAAATGCGCGATCAAGAAAGGCGCTGCCCAGAGGAGATAGTGCTCAGCCACATTGCGGGCGAACAGCAAAAAGCTCACGTATATCAACCCCGCCACCCGATGGGGCTCACCCCGCAGAAATGGCGAGATGAACACCAGCAAGCCAAAGTAGGCGATGGTGATGCGACTTGCCCATAAGCGCTTGTGCTCGACCCCCCAGTCGGAGAGGTTACTCATCCAGCTCAGGCCACTTATCCCTTTGGCAAGCTGCGGCTTGGTCATCCGCTCGAACACCAAATCCGCATTGTCGAGCAGGAAGGGCGCCATCAACAGCAAGGTGATCAGGCCCGCGAGCAGGACCTTTCTGCCCATCTTGTGCCGTAACAACAGCCATGGCCCCACCAGGACCGCGAGCTGCTTGTGGAGCGCGGCGAGCCCGAAGTAGATACTGAAGCGTTTCCGATCGATGTGGTTGATCGCCAAAGCGAGAAACGCCACCGGCAGGGCGTCGACCCGCCCGATCACCGCATTGACCAAGAAGGTACCCGGCGCAAACAGGTAGAGGACCACGGCCAGCCTGGCAAACACCTCCTGTCTGGTCCGTCGCCGCACCAATCGATACAGCGCGTAAGCGATTAGGAAATCGCCGAGAAACCCCGGCAAGCGAGACAGATACACCACATAGAAATGGGTGTAGCCAAACAGCAAGCGCGCCGGAACGTACTGGTAGTACAGGCCGGGCGGCTTGTGCATGTATGACTTGCCACGGTGTTTTGCCGCGGTCAGATCGCGGTCGAGCTTGGTGAACTTCCAATCGGTCTTGTGGACCAGATTCTCGACGTACAGGTGCGTCGCCTGGCTCACGTCTCCCGTCAGGTGGGCGGGCGAAATGACCACCCTGAGCACGCCACAGAAGGCAAACGTCAACAGCAAGAAGCGGTAGCGCTTGATGCGCCCAACGGTGGCTATCCAAAAACGCTGCAGCGACCACCGTCGCCCCAGAAAGAACATCATTGCCAGCAGATACAGGCTGCACAGCGCCGCCAAAGCACGCCACCCTGCGGCGTCGCCTTCGTGCTCGATCCAGAAGGTGCGCATGTCGCGCGAACCCATGTAATCGCGCTTACGTACGTTGTAGGTCTTGACCGCCAACAGGTGCTCGCCCGGCTCGATGGCAAGATCCAGCTCGACGCTCTTGCACAGTTTCTTCTTCTTGTTGCCGAAGTAACCACACTGACGACAGCCGCCCTGCCGCTTGTAGATGCGCTTTCCGTCTAGCCAGGCTTGGGTCACACAATCGCGACCGTAGAGCTCGAGCGCGAGACGCTTCAATGGGGTGCGAAAGCGCACTCTGAAATGGCCAGCGGCCTTGAAGAAAGGCAGTTTGACCTGCCGGAAGCCCTTGTTGTTCCGCTTGGGCGCGACCCAACGCTTGAGCTTCTTGTGGGCAAAGTCGACCCGCTGAATGTCAAAGCCTTGGACGTTGGCCCGAACCCGACCCAGCGACATACCCAGGAGGGTGAATGCGAGCAAGGTGACCGCCACCACGCAATACTTGTCGGCGATGGCCCGCACCCTGTCCCGGAGGCCGGCAGGCGCATCGGGCTCGGGTTTGGCTGGAGGGCTGGACATGGGCGAGATCGGGTATAGCCCCGCTGGCCTTGGCTAGGTGCCGAAAACGCCCTGTTGCTTGAGCGGCAAAGCCCATGACACCCCAGCGGCGACGGGCTATCTAGCCCCTGCCATGGGGCCGTCCGAAGAACAACCGAGCTTGGATCCACAACGCGGCCGTGAGGGGCTGGAGGATCACTACGAGCGTTGGTTCGCGCAGATTGAAACCGATTTTCGAGCGACCAGTCTGAACGAGCTGGTGGTGTCGCTAGCTCCGCGCGGAACGGTGCTGGACATTGGCTGCGGCAGTGGCGCGCTGAGCGCCGAATTGCTCAAGAGTGGCCGGAAGGTGACCTCGCAGGATCTGTCTGAGCGCATGGTCGAGATGTGTCGGACGCACTTGCAGAAGCAGGGACTGTCGAGTGACCGCGTACGGCTTGGTAGCGTCGACTCCATCACTGAGCGAGCCGCTTTCGACGGAGCAGTCGCCCTAGACGTCATCGAGCACATCGAAGACGACATCGCCGCGCTCGAGACCATTCGTGCGGCGCTCAAAGCCGACGGCCACTTGGTGCTGAGCGTGCCCGCGCTCAGCCGGCTCTACGGTCCCAAGGACGTCGCGGTGGGCCACTACCGACGCTACGACAAGCAGGACCTGCTCGACCGACTCGCCAAAGCTGGATACCGGGTTGACTCGTGCCGCTATTGGAACGCGCTCGGCGTGCTGCCGGTGTGGCTGAGCAACCTACGCGGCAAGCGCTTCGACGAGAGCATGCGCTACGCCGAGACGCCCGCTCAACGAGCATTGAACACTGCCCTGCGCACCTGGTTTCGCGTCGTAGAGAACAACGTGCGACCACCCCTCGGGCTCACCTTGTTGGTCACGGCACAGCCGCACTGAGGGCGTATGCTGTCACGACTGCCGAGCCTGCCAAAAGGTGTTAGCAAGTGGCTGAGCGCCATCATCACAGCCTCCTTGCTGCTGGGCGGGTTGGCCGTGTTCGGCTGGGTCACCGAAAAGCACTACCCGATCGAGCACTGGCTCTTTTGGCGCTACCTGGGCTACTGGGCTGCTTCGCTGGTATGGCTCGGCGCCTGTCTGAGCTCAGGCCACGCACTGCTCAAGGTCGTGCTGGGCAACAAGACCCTGCCCCTGCTCGAGCATGCGGCGATGGCCTTCGCAGTCGGGGTTGTGCTCTTTTCGCTGGCCGTCTTCGTCGTGGGCGTCAGCGGCCAGCTCAACGCCAGTGCCTTCTTCGTGATCCCTTTGGTGCTGCTCGCCAGCGGCGCACAACCGAGCTGGCGATTCCTCCGCCGGCTACGAAGAGGTGCCAGGCGGGTCACAGGCGGCGCCTTCCTCAAGCTGAGTCTGCTCGATGCTGCAGCCTTGGTGTTCGGCCTGATCGCGCTCGGACTGATCTATTTCACCATCATCACGCCCAAGAACATCGCTTTCGACGCCCAGTGGAAGCACCTGGCATTGGCCCAACACTATGCGGCGGCCGGAGGGATCGAACGGTTCCCCGAGGGCTGGTATCCAGCCTCTGCGCCGCAGCTCGCAAGCCGCATCTACTCCTGGGCCTTGCTGCTGCCGTCGAGCCGATTCTTCGACCGTGTCGAGCTGGCGGCCCACCTCGAATTCGTGGGGTTTGCGTTCTCGCTCATCGGGATCCCAGCGTTGGTGCGCCGCTTGGTGCCCCACTCGCGCGCCACGATGACGTGGGTGACGCGCTTTCTGTTTCCCGGAGTGTTCCTCTACGACTCGAGCCTCGGCGGCGGCGCCGACCACATCGCTGCGTTCTTCACAGCGCCCATCTTCCTGGCCTTGCTGCGCGCCTACCCGAGGCTGTGCTGGCGCCATTGCGTTCTGCTGGCCTTCCCTATCGCCGGCGTCATCATGACGAAGTACTCGGCAGCGTTCGCGCTGATGCTCTTCCCGGTGCTGGCCATGGTGCTTCGCGCGCTCTGGTTGGCCGCCGTCGCACTGCTTCAGATGCTGCGCAGCGCAAGGGACAAGAGGACTGAGTCCAAAGAGGATGCGCCAAG
>CAZRGL010000711.1:0-5036 GCA_964599485.1 uncultured Polyangiaceae bacterium | reverse complement strand
CTTCGCGGCGGAGGCGCTCTTGATGACAGACACTCGATTCCCCGCGGCTCGGCACCGGGTCGGGAGTTGCGGACTTGCGCACCGCGGAGACGTGCACGCCGTGGCCTTCGTACTGCATTTGCAATAGCGCGCTGTGTTTGCCTTGCGCCGCCACGTGAAAGAGGCTCGGCGGGGTGAACAAGCCTTCGCCGCTGTCACCACGCGGCCCGGTGATGACGCGCGCTTGTGCAAGCAAGGGCTCGAGCGCTTTTCGGAAGGCGGCGTAGTCGGCGAAGGGCGTGGCTACCACCTCTACGATCTTGTCGAATAGAGCTTCGACGGCCACGCGCTTCGGATCAGTGGTGGGCAGCTGGTCCATGCCCATCTTCTCGAGCAGACCTGGCTTCATCTTGGCAAGGGCGCCGCCTTGGGCGGGGGCGAGCGCTTCTCCGAGAGTCTCACGGGGGATGTGGGTGCGCATGAACTGCTCGACGATGTCGCTCATGGTCATGGGCCGGTAGGCGAGCAGCTGCCGCGCCGTCTCTGGGTCGGGCGAAAGCTCGGCGATGGGCTCGAGCGCCTCTGGCGCGAGGTTGATGCGCACCATGCCGACGCGCTTGTTGTCGTTGAGCGCCAGGAAGGCGGATGGTTCGGTGATGTTGCCGGAGGCCTGAAACTCGTCGACGCCGCGGTTGTGCTTTTCGATCTCGGCGACGTAGGCGTCCCAGGTCTGCTGGCCCACCCGCGGCACCATGCTCGTGGCGTTGATGGGTTGGATGACGCCTGCGCTGAGAGACAGGAAGGCCAGCTCCGCGCAGTACACCAGGTTGTCAGGTGCTTCGAACCACTCACGTGCCGCCTGCTCACCAGCGATGGCGCGCACCATTTGATCAACATACTCGCGCACTCGATCAGGGTTGCGAGCCCCGAGTGGATCGCCACCGTTGTAGTCACCGGGGAAGTTCGTCACGGCGTTGAAGCCCACCAGGGCGAGCCGGATGTTGTCGGTGTAGGCTTGCTCATGCGCGACCGCGTAGTCCGGCAGCTCGGGCCGCAAGAAGATCATCGAATAGGTCTTGTTGCCAAAGCGGCCGTTTTCGTAGTTTTGCGGGTTGTTGAGCGTGATGGCGCCGGGCTTGCCGTGCTCGGCTTTTTCGACCCCGACGACGAGCTCGATGTGGGTGTCTTGCAGCTTGAAGTCTTCCTTCATGTTTGCCGCGTCGGCGTTGTCGAGATCGATGTCACGATGCTCGGGCCGGTGCATCTTGAGTCCGATGCCAATCTGACCCGGGGTGAAGTACTTGGCGATGACTTGGTCACCGCGGGCGAACACTGCCCCGGTCGCGTCCTTGACGCCGTCTTCGTTCGAATAAGGAATGACGTTGAGTACGGGCCCGAACAGGTGGGTCGGAGCGGCAATGACCTGCCCACCGATGCTCACCCTCGCGGTCCAGGCATCTTCGGGCTTCACGATTGGCGTGTCGCCAGCCCATATCTGGTTCGCGGTCGCTATGTCCATGTCGTACCCCGACAGCTGCGTCACGTCGGCGGACTGGGTCTGTTCGATTGGGGCGGTGCACCCCTGACCCGCGGTGGCAAAAGCGGGGATGAGTGCGAGTGCGAGAATTGACAGGGCTTTGCGCGGACGGAGCATTTCGGGTCGCCTCCTCTGACGTACGGGCACGTGTGGATATGTAAGCAACAGTAGGAGCTGGCCATACAATAGGCGTGCCAGTCCTCCCAATCCGCGATCGTGGCTGCTGCAAACATGGTCAACCACTTGATATGAAAGGGAATTCTGTTGCGGATCGACTATCCCTGGATACCCGGCGACCATCACCTTTGGATGGACAGTTTCTTACTCATCTGGGTAATCTGCAACCCGCCATGTGCCCAGCGTTAGTGCAATCAGCGCGCTTAATGCCATGTAATGAATGCGTAAAAATTAGGCCAGCCGGCCTACTTTGGCCGGGCGGACCTGCTGGTTGCCGCTTCGCCCATCAGCTGCTGCGAAGCTGAGCGCTGTGGTGGTCGACTGCCTTTGGTTTCTGATGAGCGAGCAGCCAGTCGAGTAGAACCGGGGCCCAAGCATCGGTGAGCGTGTTGCGCTGTGCTAGCTTCCTCGCCCGACATGCAAGCAAGCTCGCTGAGCGCGTCGCTCGAGGCCCATCGCAGCGAGTTGCTGTTGCGTCGGCGCTGTGGTGATTGTGCCGAGCGGGTCCCAGCCGGCGCCGTGCTCGGCGGGGGCACGTGCCCGAGTTGCGCTAGCGAGATTACGTTTGTCACTGCCGACAACGTCGAGGAGCGCATCAACCAGATGCTGGGCAGGTGGGGGGCGCGCCGCTGGGTCATCTACGGTTTGACCGCATTGGGCGCTCTGCTGACGGGTTTCTTTCCACTTGCCGCTTCGCTGGTCACGCTGGTCGCTCTGCTCGTGATGCGTCACGCCGTGCTGCGCGGTGCGCTCGGCTGGCTCGGTCCGAAGCGGCGCATGGCCACCAAGATGATGCTGCGCCAATGGATGGTGCTGGTCGCGCTGGCGGGCCTGCTGGCAGACCAACTCCTGAGCTTGATCCCGATCGTCGGGATCTTCGGCAAGATGGCCGTGGCGCTGGCGTTGGCCGTGTTGTTTCTGGAGTCTAGTCTGCGCTTCGCGGCCGGTCGCATCCGTCGCGAGGTGCGGGGGGCCGCGCTCGACAGCTGGGAATGGGCGCTGCCACTCGCGCTGGTAGTGTTGATGGTTCTCGCCGCGCTTGCGGTGATGGCGGTGGGGATGTGGGTGATCGGCTTGCTTGGCTCGTCGATGACGTGGCTCATGGGCTTGATCGGAGCGGGCTCGTGATCACTATCATCGGGCAAGCGCTTGTCGCTGGCGGCCTCACGGGTGCGCGTCCACTCCTTTCTTTGTTCGTGCTTGCGGGCGTTGTTCGCTTGGAGGGCAGCGCCATGCAGCCCGAGGTTGCCTGGCTGATCACGCCATACGCGCTGGTCGCCTTGGCAGTGCTCACCTACGTCGAGCACGAGGTGCGCACCGACCCCGACTTTGAGGAGGCGCTCGCGCGCCCCTTGCAACTGCTCGGTGCCTTGGCAGCCATCGTCGCCACACGAATGCTCGAGCCGACCGGCGAGCAGGCGCTCACCGCCGCGGCCAACATCGGCATTGGAGCCGGCGCCGCGCTCGGCTCTTTCATGGTCGGCGAGCTGCGCCGCAAGCTGTTCGAGGCGCTCGACGAGGCGCTCGACGTCGAGAACTGGTATGCCCGACTCGAGGCCGGCGGTGTGGTGGGCTTGCTCGTAGCGATTGTGCTGTTGCCGCTGCTCGCTATTGGACTTTTGGTGATCCTCGCCGTCGTTGGCACAACGGTGGGCTTCGGTCTACGAAAGTGGCGCGCTGCCCGCGACCTAGCCGCGCGCACCAAGTGTCGGGTCTGCGGTCACGCGATTCGTGTCGAAGCGTCCCGCTGTCCGGGCTGCAAGCAGACATTCGCCCCGAATGTACGTCTGGCTTGACTGCTCGCTCGACTTCGACCGCGGTGGCGGTTTCCAGAGCCCGCATTTCCATGTAGGAGCGTGTCCCCACGAAACGGCGCATGGTGAAGAGCCGCAACCAGACTGCTTTGGCAGCTCTCGAGCCCGAAGCCAAATGAGCTTGCCGGCTTCGTCAACAACAAGCTGAGGGGCCCTCCTCCGTCAACGATTCCCATGATGTCGAAGGTCCGTTGGGACGACTATGAAAGCTCCGCCTGTGCGGCGCGTTTGACGTAGACATGCGACGGCTCACGATAATCATCCTCGCAACGGTCTGCTGGTTGGTCCCGAGCTCGGCAACTGCTAGCGCGTTTCCACGGCTAGACGGGCTTTGGCTGCCGGCTGGCGTCAGCTTGGGGGGCGCCATTGGTCAAGAGGGTAACGTTGCGTTCGTGCTTGGTGGCGAGCTCAGCTTTGTCGATCTGCGACCGCACCGCGCGGCGAAGTACTGGTGGTTCGGTGGCGTAGCAGACGCGACTTGGGACTTCGGCAACGAGGCCATGCGACACCGAATCGGAGCTGAGGTTGGCCTATCGTTCGCCTTTCTCGAGGTGGCCTACCTCGGCGAGCTGCACGATGGCAGCTGGCACTGATTGTGTGGGCGGTCCAGTAACGAATCGATACACAGCAACCTGGGACACCATTTACACAAGCTACTTGCCGATCGGCGACAGTTTGGTGCCTCTGAAGCGCGCGACGAACAACGGAACATTTATCCTGGCTCATCTAGATGACTTCGACAGCGATGGAGTGCCAGACCTGGACGACAACTGTCCAAAAGCGCCAAATCCGAGCCAGCTCAACTGCAACGCTGATGCCGAGATCAAGTACGGCTATCCTGAGGCGGGTGACCGGTGTGACCCAATCCCCTGCGCTGCAGCCGATCTCCCATCACCAAAGGAGGTGGTCGTCCAAGTGGTGGAAGACCAATTCCACAAGACGACAACAGGCAGGCTCATCCGGGATGTATTTACTGTGGTGCCTCACGGCTCCAACTATGTTGCCAACGGCGTGCATAACAGCCAGCTTATGACACCGGTAAAGGTGCCCGCCGTGCCGGTGTCATACCGGTTTTGTGAAATCAACACGGGGGCCGGGATCTTCTGCGGCGATGAGGCGATTGATGAATCATTGCTGGACAAGCTCCCTTCGGGAAACGGACCCGATGCAAATGCGCCGTGGCTACCAGCCACAATGACGACCACACTATCCGGTCCTTCGCCGGTCCCTTTCACCACGGAATCGCTCGACCACCCACTCAATACGGATCCAGAGCTTGACGAGGGCAAAGAGCGCCGCTGGCTTTACGAGGACGACTTTCTTCTCTGGAAAGCAAAGATATGGATCACGGATAGTTGGAGCTGTATGAGCGGGCACGGCTGCGGCACGAATCTCGGCGGCCGCTTCTGGATTCACTCAGCAACAACTGAGGGAATCGTCGATCCAAATGCAAGTCCTCCGTACTCTGAAACAGGCCCCGGCTGCCTACCGACGCCCAGCTCTCCCTGCCGCTCTGAGCTGTGCTCCTG
>CAZRGL010000710.1:0-5092 GCA_964599485.1 uncultured Polyangiaceae bacterium | reverse complement strand
TTTTTACACAGAGACGCACAGAGAGACACGAAGAGGGACACAGAGGTTCTTTTCTTGGCCTAGCGGTCAGCTCATTGCTCCATCGTTGAACGAAACGCTGATCCACCTTTCGGCTCGCGTTTGTGGCCAAGGGGTGAGACTCGGCTTTGCCCCTCCCCACTCTGTGTCTCCGTGTCTCAGTGGTAAATTGATGCGGCGTCGGCCGCCCAACGGCGTCTCGGCTCACGTTTGTGGCCAAGGGCCATCTGCTACTTGGGTTTCGTGCTCGCTGCCGCCTGCGTGCTCGTCGAACACGCCGTGGCCCAAAACGCCAAGCAACTGCTCGGCAAAGCACGAAGCGGGCCGCTCGGAATCGTGGTGGGAGCACCAGACCAAGGCTTCGGCGTCATCCTCGGCAACATCAGCGAAGGGTCGTGGCACCCCGAGCCCCAGTTCCCCTACGCCTGCAGCTGCTAGCAGCGCGGCGCTGCCGCCGCGGCTCGCTGGGCATGCTATGAGCCCAAGGCACACATGGCCGAGCCGTCATCCAGCCCAGACAGCAAGCCTGCTGAGTCGGTTCGCCGCGCCCAAGGAGGCGAGCGCGCTCGCACGCTGTTTGCCCGCTTGACCAAGCTTCAGCTCGAGCGTCCTTTTGCGACCTTGCTCGTCGCGCTGCTCTCGGTGCTGGGGGCGGGTTTGCTTGCCTCGAAGCTGAAGCTCAAGACCTCTTTTGGCGAGCTGCTGCCGCAGAACAAAGAGAGCGTCATCATCGCCGACAAGGTCGCCAAGCGCCTCGCTTCGATGGCCACCTTGACCGTGGTGGTGCGCGGAAAGGACAACGCGGGGCTCAAACGCTTCGTCGACGACGCGGTGCCCATGCTCGAAGCGCTCGGTCCCGAGTGGGTGGGCAGCGTGAGCGCGGGGGCCAAGGCCGCTCATGCGTTCCTGAAGAAGTACCAGTTTCTCTACGGCGATCTCGATCTCATCAAGGAGATCAACCACGACGTTCGGGAGCGCTACAACTACGAGGTCAACAAGGACTTCCTGCTCGACGATCCGCCTCCGCCCGTCACCGAGGAGAGCATTCGCGAGCGCCTCGAGAATCGCGGTAAGGGCAAGAAGAAGAGCGCCAAAAAGAAGAAGAAGGCCAAGAAGAAGAAAAAGCGCGAGCGCTTCCCCGAGTACTACCTGGACGCCGAAGCCCACACCATCGTCATGCTGGTGCGTACGCCGGTGTCGGGCACGAGCGCCAAGGCCGCCGAGCTCAGGCGCAAGGTCTCGGCGATCGTCGCAGAGCTCCAGCCGAGCAAATACGATCCGCAAGCCAAGGTCGACTACACCGGCAGTTTGATCACCAGCGCCGAGATGTACAACAAGGTACGCGGCGATTTGGCCCACGTCGGCCTCTGGGGCGGCATCCTCATCCTCAGCGTGGTGTTTCTGTTCTACTTACGGCTGCGCACCTTGCTGGCGATGGCGCTGTCGGTGGGCATCGGCGCGACCTGGACCTTCGGACTCGCCTACGTGCTCATCGGCCACCTGAACTCGTCGACGGGCTTCTTGTTCAGCATCGTCGTAGGCAACGGCATCAATTTCGGCATCATCTACATGGCGCGCTATTTGGAGGCCCGGCGTGACCACGACGCCGCCGAAAGCACGCTGACTGCCCATCTGGAAACTTGGCTCTCGACGCTCACCGCCGCCGCTGCGGCCTCCGCGGCCTACGGCTCACTGGTGGTGACGGACTTTCGCGGCTTCAAGCACTTCGGCGTCATCGGTGGTTGCGGCATGCTCTTGTGCTGGCTGGCGACCTACTTGTTCCTGCCTTCGATTCTCGCCTTGTTCGAGCGGATCGACAGCTTCTCCGAGGAGCGGACCACGAAGCCTGCCGAAGGCATCGCTCAGCAGCTCGGCCTCTGGCTACTGGTCATGCCCATGCGCGCCGTTGGCGCCGTCTTGGAAGCGCTTGCTCCGCTGAGGGGAAACTATGGCCGCCCCTTCGCTTGGCTCGCAGGTCGCTTTCCGCGCGCCATCGTGCTGACCGCCGGTTTGGTCACCGTCGCAGCGGTAGCAGCGGCGAGCACCTTCGTCGGCGATCCGATGGAATACGACATGGCGAACATCGCCAACCATCCGCCCAAGGAGGAGACCGACGCGCGCAAGCTCAGCCGCATGGTCGACCAAATCGTGGGCCGACAAGGCCAGGACGGTCGCGCCATCGTCACCGACCGACTCGATCAGGTCCGGCCGCTCAGAGTCGCCCTCGAAAAGCTCCGCGACGCCGCCCCCAAGGACGCTAGGCCTTTCGACAATGTCGTCACCATCTACTCGCTCATTCCCGACAATCAGCCCGAGAAAATCGAGCTCATCGAGGACAGCCGGCAGCTGCTGCTCCGCTCACGCAAGCGGGGCTACATCAAGGACAAGGACTGGAAGAAGCTGCAGGACATCCTGCCCACGGAGAAGCTCACGGTCATCGGCATCGAGGATCTGCCCGAGCAGATCGCCCGACCTTTCGTCGAAAAGGACGGGAGCCTCGGTCGCATCGTCTACATCGTGCCAGCAAAGGGCCGAAGCGTTTGGGACGGGCGCTATCTCATCGAGTTCGCGGCGAGCTTCCGCGAAACCAAGCTGCCGGACGGCTCCGTGGTCAAGGGCAGCGGCGACCAGGTGATCTACGCCGACATGATCCTGGCCGTCACCGAAGACGCTCCCAAGGCCATCATCGTCTCGCTGCTCGCCACCTTGCTCATCGTGCTCATCGCCTTCCGGGTGCGCCGCGCCGGCGTGTGGGTGCTCGTTTCGGTAGCGATGGGCTTTGTGTGGATGATCGCCATCCTGGCCATCTGGAACAGCAACTTCAAAGAGCTCGGCGGCGACAAGTTCCAGCTCGAGGCTCTCAAGCTCAACTTCCTCAACTTCGTGGCCTTGCCCATCACCATCGGCGTGGGCGCCGACTACGCGGTCAACGTCATGCAACGCTTCCGCTTGAGCGCGCCCGATCAGATGCGCAAAGTAGTGGTCGAAACTGGGGGCGCGGTCATCCTCTGCTCGCTGACCACGACGCTGGGCTACTTGGCCCTCACCTTGTCGGTCAACAAAGCCATCAACAGCTTCGGCATCGCCGCCGCCGCGGGCGAGATCTGTTGCGTCCTCACCGGGGTGCTGGTGCTGCCTGCGTGTCTGCTTTGGCTCAACAAACGGCGTGAAGCAGCCGACAACGCAAAGACCGAGTCGTCGTGAGCGCATCGGCTCATCGCTATCATCCCTTCTACTGTGAAGAGAATGTCTGGTGGCTCTGCCAGGAGGAGCGCTTCGCCGAGCAGAAGCGCTATGCCGTATTCATCAGCAACGCTTCACGCTGCTGCGCCATAGCCCAACAACGCGTCGCGCCCGCCGACGCGGTCGTTGCATGGGACTACCACGTGGTCATGTTGCTCGAGACTGACACGACTGAAATCTGGGATCTCGACTCTCGTCTGGGCGCGCCGCTACCGCTCGAGGAATACTTGGTCCGTAGCTTCTTGCCGCTACAGCCACACTGCGCGCATTTGGCACCGCAGTTTCGCCTCGTGCCGGCCGCTGAGCTGCTCGCCATTTTTGCTTCGGATCGCCGCCACATGCGCGATGCCGACGGCAGCTGGCAACACCCGCCTCCTGAATGGCCGGCGCCGACGGTCGAGGGCCAAGCCCACAACTTGATGCGCTTCGTCGACTTGCGGGACGACATCGCCGGCGAGGTGCTCGACCTCGAGGCTCTGCGTACCCGTTTCGGTCAATAAACCCGAACCGGCAAAACCTTGCCGATGGTGCGCCCTTTGAGGACCGTGCGGCTCTCGACGACCTCCTCGAGCGACTCGGCGTCAATCAACAAGTGTGCCCGGAAGCTCTCCTGCACCGCTTCCCAAAGCTTGCCTTGGAAGTGGACGTAGCTGTTGTCGTGCTCCATCGCGAGCCAATAGCTGCCGAGCAGGTCGGCACCTTTGTGGGTGTGCTCGACTGGGCCCGGCTCGTCTTGACCGGGAAAAGGATTGGGCGACTTGGCGAAAGGACCAGGGGTAGGCTCCTTGACGAGGGGCTTGGAGAAAACCTCGGCGCCGCGTAGTGCGAACTCGAGAGACGATCCTTCTTCGAAGCTCACCCTCACCACCTGTTCGTCGATGCCAATCACCACCCCCGGCGTGTGCTTCTTGATGACCACTTCTTCGATGGTTTTGCCGGCCGTCACCTTGAGATGTCCACCTGAAATGGTGCGCCCTTTGGCGTTGACTTCGCGGCGCATGGTGACTGTGTGTGACAGATAGATCTGCAGCTGCTGGACCTCTTTGTCGCTCAGCTCGTGCTGGGTGCGAAGCTCGTGGGTCAGCGGAACCATGGTCGAGGCGCAGCCAGTGGCCGTCAGCAAGGCAGCCACCATCCCTGCGAGGACGTAGATCTTGGAACATCGAGATATGCAGCTCATGAACGACCTAACGCACAAGCACCCGGCAGCTTTCACCCTGCACATTTGCACAGCGCGGTCGTTCAGCGCCTGGCAGCCTCTCGGTACAGCTCCAAGTGCTGCCGAGCAGACTTGTCCCAACTGAATTCAGCCGCGCGCTCGAGCCCGATGCCGCGCAGATCCTCACGCCAAGAGGGCTCGTTCACGATGCGCGCCATCGCCGACGCGAGCTGCTCGACCTGCAAGCCAACCTTGATCCCAGCCGGACCGAGGACCTCACTCAGGGCGGGAATATCGCTTGCGATAACCGGCGTGCCGCAAGCCATGGCTTCCAAAGCGGGCATGCCGAAGCCTTCGCAGCGTGAGAACTGCACCAGCGCCAAAGCCGCCTGCAGCAGCACGATGGCATCCTCGCTCGACAGCTGCGACACCCACACGACCCGATCGGCGACGCCCCGCTCGCGAGCCCTCCGATAGATGGGGCCGCCCGGATTGAGTCGCTGAACGAACACGAGTCGAGTCGCCTCCGGCAGAGCGGCCGCTGCGAACGCTTCGACGACCGCTACATGGTTTTTGTAGGGTGCGTTCTGTCCCACGACCAGCAGAAATGGGCCATCGCCACCAGTGAGCTCGATGGCGCGTTCCCGCACCGAGTCGGGCTCCGAAGGCAGG
>CAZRGL010000709.1:0-5123 GCA_964599485.1 uncultured Polyangiaceae bacterium | reverse complement strand
GGCCTTGACGCCCGCGCGCCCCAGCGTGCCTTGCTTACGCAAGGAATCGATGAGCCCGCGGGCGGCGTGGGTGCGGGCCTCATCCGCGTCAATCACCCGCACCTGGAGCGGATTGCGGCTGACGATTTCGATCGCACCTTCGTCACGAAGCGCCATCAGCACCAAGTTGATCGCTTTGATCGGCTTGGCCATGAGCATGGCCGCCTCATGCGGCTCGAGCGTCGGCACGAAGCCTTCCTTGACGAAGGACGCCACGGTGATCTCGGGCGAGACGTACTCCACACCTTTCTTGCGAAGCCGCAGCTCGATGTAGGGATGCAGCTTGAGCACCCGAACGATCAGCCCGAGCAAACCGCTGAGCAGTAGCCACAGCAGCCGGAAGGGCACCAACAGTCCCGCGAAGCTGAAAACCTTGCCCTCGGTGAAGCCAAAACGCTTGTCGCGTCCCCCGGGGAAGAACACGTCGTCGTAGAGCTGAGTCTCGGCAATCTTGTCGATCACCATCAACACCCAACCGACGACGAGCTTGAAGAAGCCGAGAACCAAAACATTGAGCAAGAAACAACCAACCAGCAGGGCCGCCATCCAAGAGCCGAAGGAGGCCATCTCGGCCGAGTCGCGTGGGGTCAGCGTGCCCGCTAGCAAGCGATGGACGAAGATCGACGGGACGGTCCAGAACGAGCGCTCGATGCCCAACGGATCGGCAGGCAACCAGACCTGCAAATGGGGTGGCTCGGTTTTGGACAGCTGGCTGCGCTCGACGACGCATTCGGGAAACTTGGGTGAGTAGTCCGCGAGGCTCTTCCGCAACTGAGCGACCGCCTGCGCACCAAGCGCTTTGCTACCGGCGCGGATGACGAGATCCGAGCGCGGCGGGCTATCGAGCAGCAGCGCGAGCGGCACTTTGCTGTGGGCAATCTTGCCAGCCCCGAGCTGCTTCAGCAGCGGCAAACCGGTGTGGAGCACCACTTCGCTTGCCTCGAGCTTGTCCCGCGGCGCCCACTTGGCCGACACGCCGGTGAAGCTGAAACGGACATAGGGTGTGGCGCCTTCGAGGCGCCTGACCAGCTCGGACTTCTTCCTCTGGTAGCGGCTCGTATAGCGAAGCTCGATGGGCTGGCCAGCCTTGCTGCTGGCGTCGAACACCAGGGCTTTCTTCTCGGAGCGGCAGACGCTCAGCTGGCCACCGATTTTGACCCGACAAGATGAATCGACGAGGCGAAACCCGGGCAAGCTGGGCGTGGGCACCGGCAAGAAGTTGCGGCTGCCGCGCTCCATGAAGGTCAGCGTGGTATGCAGCTCGAGCGAGGCCCCGATCGCGTGCTGCAGCTCATAGCGTTCCCGAACCAACTCGGCCTTGCCTTTGGCCACCCAGCGCACGTTCATGCTCGAGCCCCCGCCGCTCCCGCCGACGGTCCTGTCCTCTGACAGCTTGGGCATCGCGCTGCGCGGAATGAACACACGCGCCTTGTGAATTCCCCGACGAGGCAGGTTCAGCTTCTTGGCGAAAACGGTCAGCCGCCGGCTGCCCAAATAGTCCGTGTAGACGTACGCCCATTTGTCGTGCTTGGGCAGATTGCTGCTGTCTGTGAGCACGCCCAAGGCGTCGACGATGGCCGGCGTGATGTCCTGATGACGCTTGACTGCCGCGGGCAGCTTGAGCGGCAACACCAACTTGATGACCGATTCTTGCACCGGCATGGTCCACCGCACCGGATTGAACCAAACCGCCAGCAGTTTGTCCTCGCCACGGGTGGTCGGATCAGCAAAGCGGCGGCGGGAGCGAAAATGCAGCTCGAGCGTGTAGCTGCTGCCGGCGCGGGTCGCCTTGTCGAAGCTCACACTGTAATAGCCGCCCCCAACTGAGCGTGTCGTGACTGGGCTTACCCTGCCGCCTTCTTTGAGAAAGCCTCGCGTGAAGTGAACCGGCTGGTAGAACTGGCCGATCTTGCGGATCGTGCGCCGGCCTTCGTTTTCGCGAAAACGCAGGCTGTAGATCACGTCCATTGCGCCGCTGTCTTGCAGGAAAGCCTGTGTGTCGGCCTGCAGCAGATCGACCGGTTCGGCCGAGGCAATCGCTGGGAAACCGCAGACGAGCAGCACCATCAACAACAAGGATGAGGCGAGCGGCATGGTCGCTCGGAACGCTTTGACACTCACGAGCGCCACGGTAAGCCTGCAGGGCCATGGAGATCAATCGCGGCGGGCCACGTAAAATTGCGCTGCTGGCGATTACCCAAGCGGCCTGCGCATGATAGGTTCAGGATATGCTTGACTATCGCGATTTGACCAATCGTCCCTTCCTACTGGCCTGCGTCGTGACACTCGGCAGCGTGGCTGCTGCCGGTGGGCTGACAGCTGGTTGCGCTCAGGGCACAACTGAGTTCGGCAGTGGCGGCGATCCTGGCAGCAGCTCCGGCAGCGGCGGCGCGACAACCGGCTCGACCAACAGCACCAGCAGCTCGGAAGGGGGCATGGCCACCACCTCCTCCTCGTCATGGCCCTGCGGGGTCGACTGCTCGACCATCTCGACGCCCGATTGCAGCGTCGCGCAATGCAACATGCAGACCCTGCAATGCGAGGTGGTCGAAGCTGCCGATGGAACCAGCTGCGAGGACGGCTTGTTCTGCACCATCAACGACACCTGCGCCAGCGGTGTTTGCACGGGAGGTGGTGACAACGACTGCGGCATGAGCCCACCGCAATGCTCCTCGATCATCTGCAACGAGAGCTCACAGAGTTGCAGTACGCAAGCGGCCCAGAATGGCGCCTCCTGCACGGATCCGAACAACCTCTGCCTCAAGGGCACGACCTGCAGCAACGGCCTCTGCACCGGCGGCGCGCTCGAGGATTGTTTCTTCTTTCCCGTGCCTGACGAATGCCACGTGGCGGTCTGCAATCCGGCCAACGGACAATGCGAGCCTCAGATCGGCAATGAGGGCGGCGGCTGCACCGATCCGAACGATCCCTGCACGGTCGCCAAGACCTGCGCCAACGGAATCTGCCAGGGCGGCAGCCCCAAGGACTGCTCGAATCTCACTCAGGGCTGCAACCTCGGTGTGTGTGACGTCATGAGCGGGCAATGCACCACTCAAGCAGTCAACGACGGTCAGCCATGTGACGATCTGAATGCTTGCACGACAGGCGAGATCTGCAGCAACAAGCAGTGCATCAACGGCACACCGGTCACTCAGTGTGTGGACAACGACTTCTGCTGTCCGGCCAACTGCAACGACATGAACGACTTGGACTGTGCCAGTTGCGATTGGAACCCGGCCTTGTTCCCGATCTCCTTCTCGGCCTCCAACTCGGTGGGCGACATGACCTTCGACGCCCAGTGCAACCTGTATTTCTCGGGCGACGGCGGCGATCTCTACAAGGTCCCGTACAACACGGCCAACATCACCAAGATCCACGACTTCAACAGCAACGCCCGCGGCGTGGTCTACAACCCGAACAACAACCTGCTGTACGTGGGTGTGGTCGACAAGCTCTATACGATCACCACGCAAGGCTCCAACCCGCAGATTCTGCCCAACGCGAACATCGGCAGCTACGTCAACGGGATCACCATCGCCCCGGCCGGTTGGGGAAGCTACGGCGGTCACATCATCGTTGCCCGCAGCACTGGGGCAGTGGTCGCTGTCGATCCTGGTGCCGGCACCCCCGTGACGATAGGCAGCACCTCGGGCAACGTCTCTGACGTCGAGTTCGACGGCCAGAACTTGTACGTGGCAGCCTACAGCCAGAGCAAGGTGTTGATATTGTCGCCAGCAGGAACCTTCACGACCTTGGGCACCGCGCCGTGTCAGGTGGACGGACTCGCGATCGAAGAGGGCGTGCGGGTATTTGCTGGATGCGGAAGCAAGAACCAAATCCATGCCCTGACCATTCCCGGGGGCACGCCCAGCCTCTTCACCGCCTCCTCGCTCAACGGCGGCTGGGCTCCGGCAGGTTTGATTTGGGACGGCCTGAACAACCTGATCGTGATGGAAGACGGCATGAAGCTGAGCGCGTACTAGGGCGTGTGCTAAGCGCCCTCAGGCGACAATTGACCCCTTGCGGTGGCGGCGATAGCTTGCCGCCATGGATCGCCGCAAAGTTCTGAAGCTGGGTGCAGTGGCAACGGCCGCAGCAGCCGGTGGTTCTGGCTGTAGCACCTTTCTGAATCCTCTGGGGATCGACGCGCCAACGGGGACTTCAGACGACGGGCTCGATGGGTTCCTCGCGGATCTCGACCGGGCCATGGAGCAGGTCGCTGGCGGCATGCCGCTGCATGACCTTTTTGGAATGGCTGGTAATGCGCTGGCTGGTACGGGCCCAAAGAGCGGCGCCGACGCCAGCGCAGCAGCACCCTACGGCGAGCGCGACCAGTTGCTCATCAAGAAGTCCTTGCGGTCGCTGCTGGTGGCTGGCGCATACCACGAGCTGCCTGAGTCCAAGCGACAACACCCCGCGGTGCAAGCACGTCTCACGCAAGCGGCGCCCGAGATGGACGAGGCGGTTTTCGGGATGGCGCAGCTACTCGACGACATGAGCCCCGGCGATCGCGTGGAGCTGCAGCAGCAGTTGCGCAGCGATCCCGACTTGCCGGAGCGTGTCGCCCAGACCCTCGACGCCGAAGCGGCCGAGATCGGCGTACCGATGGCCCGCCGGCTGCGCATGCGTGCGCTGGCCAAGAATGTGCTGTGGCGGTTGGGCAAGCAACCTGTGGGTGCGGTGCTCGACGAGTACGTGACGAAAGTGCGCAAGCTCGCAGCACGCCACGGCTATCACGAAGCGCTGCAGCAACAAGTAGCCGCACGCGCTACCACGACGGCACTGCTCGCGTGGCAACCAACCGGACCCGGTCCTGCCGCGCCGCCCCCCCCCCGGCCCCCCCCCCCCCCCCCCCCCCGGCCCCCCACCCCCCCCCCCCCCCCCCGCCCCACCACCCCCCCCCCGCCCCCACCCGGACCGCCGGCGCCGCCGCCAGGGCCGCCGGCTCCAGGACAACCACCGATGGGTCCCCCGCCTCCCTACCCCGGCCAACCCCATCCACCACCAGGCCCCCCGCGCGCCGGCTATCCTCCCCCCCCTCCGCCAAACCGCTATCCCCCGCCGCAGGAGTGCCTTCCAATCGG
>CAZRGL010000708.1:0-5125 GCA_964599485.1 uncultured Polyangiaceae bacterium | reverse complement strand
GATGGTAGCAACAGCGAATACTGCCACTGTGGCGACCGCTGTTGGAGCCGCGGGCATTGGCTTGGGTGTGGTGCTCTACTTTCTCAATCGTCCAAGCGACGACGTCGTAACTGCTTCGCCCCGCGGATTGGCCATCCGCTTCTGAGCCTGTTGTGCGGCAGCTTGCTCAACGCGCCATCGTTCTCATGCTGCTCGCCGCGGGGCAGCTCGGCTGCGCACAAATCCTCGACGTTTACGACTTTGGGTTGGGGTGCGCCGACAGCACCTTGGCGCTCGAAGACCGGTGCGTCGACGTCGGGGTGAGCTACAAGTTGCCGAGCTGCAGCGACGACGCGATCGTTTACCCTTCCTTGGCGGCCTGCGAGCCGCTCGATGATCAATGTCCTGCTGACCCCGACCCGCTGACCTATGCCGGCAGCTACGACGGGGCCTCATTCGTTTGGGACGGCGCTCCCGATGGCGGCGATGGCTCTGCAGCCGCGCCCTTCAAGACCATCGCACAAGCCATCCAATCTGCCTCTGGATCGGCTCACATCGTCCTGGCCCCCGGCACCTATGAGGAGCCGGTGACGATCGAGAATTGGCCGATCAATCTCGAAGGCGTCTGCGCGCGTGATGTCACCATTCAGACCGAGGATGGCCAAACCGGGATTGAGGTGATTTCAAAGGAAGGCAAGCGGGGCGCGACGATGGATAGCCGAGTGGCGCACCTGTCCATTCTCAGTGGCGGGGCCGGCATTCGAGCCACATCGACGAGCGGGCTGCGGATCGAGAGCGTACGAATCGACAGTGTTCACAATGCCATCTTTCTTCAGCAACGGCCTCCGCCCGGGGCGACACCGACGCCGCTCGATACGGCCACGGTACAGCGCGCCCTACTCAGCACGACCGCTGGCAGCGCCATCGTTGCTCTCGGCTACGAGCTCCGCATCAGCAAGACGCGCATTCGACAGACGGGCGCAGCGCTCGACGAAGCCGGCGATCTAGGCGCCGGGATCTGGATGCGGCCCGTGCCCTTCTCGCAGCTCGTCAACGACCTCGACCTAGCGGATTTTGGTGGCAGCTACCTGGAGGTCAGCGACTCGCTCATCGAGAGGACCCATTACGCTGGTGTGCTGGCTGAAGGGACCCTCGTGCAGCTCAGCAAGTCCGTTGTCCGCCATGTCTCGGCGGTCGGTGCAGACGTTGGCTGGGACGACATGGGTGCTGGCGTGAGCATCGGTTGGCAGCCGTGGCGATCGACGGTCCTGCCTGAGCACGAGCCGAGGTCGAGCCTGCTCGAGGTCTTGATCCACGACGTCATCAACGTCGGTGTGAGGGCTCGAGGGGTCGATCTCGATGTCTCGAAGAGCACCATTCGCAGCGTCGAGCCGGCGCCAGGCTCCTGCGTGGCTCATGGTGTTCGTGCCATCGGCTCTCCCAGCGGCCCAGCCAACGTGGACATCTCGCAGAGTCACATCCACAACGTTCACGAGGCGGCGGTGCACGCGCTCGGGGCGTCGTTGACGATACGCGAGTCGATTCTCGAGGATGTTAGCGCTTGCGGGACGAGCGCCGATGTCGTGGCCGTTCATGACCAGCCGGCCCGGAGGCGACCTACCCCACCAGATTGGGGGGAGCCACCCCAAGCATCCGTCATCAGCTCTCGGCTCGGTGGTGCTGCTCGCGCTGCGCTGATTGGTTTTGGAGAGGTCGAGCTCTGCACCCAAGCCCTCAGCCTGACGGGCGTGGCTGACGAGCTGGTTGCTGGTCGCGATTTGGCTGTCTACGACGAGGTCATTCCCACGGCTGACGCGAACATTGGCACATGCAGCCCAGACGCTTCGCTTCGTGTGCTCGACGTCAATCCGGGGCTTCTTGCTCGTGACGACGAGGGCGAAGCACTTCCGACTCTTCAGGCAGACGGAATCTTCGAAAAGGACGAAGCCCGCGATGGGATGGAGATCTGGCTGCAGGGTCGCGACGCCATTCCTACGGCCATCGCGACTGGCGATCCGCCGGCCACGTGGGTCCATCCATGGATCCCACAGCAACGACCAGCTCGTTTGAGTTTTGCCGATCCTGCATCTCAGCGAGCTTTGGGCCTCATAGCGCCCGTGATCACAGCCACCGCCAACTTCACAGAGTCGGTGCGTAGACTCCCCACTGCCGACTTCCTCCTGAAAGGCGCTTGGTCCGGGCTCGGCCAACGGCCAGCCAATCTGGGTCTAGGACTGCTTTCGCTATTTCCCTTCGACCTCAAGAAAAGCCCGGTTGGAGGCGTCACGGCCTCCGTTGATCCCCCCGCGGGGACCGTATTGTATGTCCGTGAGGAGGAAGGCGACGTGGGCATGTTCCCCACCGGGCCGACCAGCAGCAATGAGGGTACGGTCGCCATCGTAGAGCTGCCGCCTGGCTTGGTTACGATCAAGGTCGAGCACCCCACCCTCACCTGTAGGGCCGTCACCTATGCCGGCTCCGTGCTGGGCACCGCCGCTCCAAACA
Source organism: uncultured Polyangiaceae bacterium (assembly GCA_964599485.1). Lineage (GTDB taxonomy): Bacteria > Myxococcota_A > Polyangia > Polyangiales > Polyangiaceae > JAPYTK01. The sequence goes on along the minus strand of CAZRGL010000708.1, from coordinate 2,641 downwards.
AGCTGACCCTACACGTTCTGCCAATGCCGCTGACGCACGTATATTTTCTGTGCACCAAGTCGTGAAGCGTCGCCGTTGCGCTCACTCACATGAACATGCCCTTGAGGGTGAAGAAGAAGAAGGCTGCCAGAAAAGCGCCGACCGGAAGGGTGATGATCCACGTCAAAGCGATCTCGCCGATCACCCGTAGATCGATACCCGACACGCCGCGGGCCAAACCGACGCCGATCACGGCGCCGACCGCCACGTGAGTAGTCGAGACTGGTAGCCCCGTGCGCGAGGCCAACACGACCGTCGAAGCGGTCGCGAGATTGGCGCAGAACCCGCGGGTGGGTGTCAGCAATGTGATGCGCTCACCGATGGTACGCATCACGCGTGCGCCCAGCGTGGCCAGGCCGAGCACGATGCCGCCGCCGCCGAGTAGCAGGATCCAGTTTGGCAGCTCGGCTTTCTGGGTGACCTCACCGCCTGAACGAATGATGCTTGCCACGGCCGCTAGTGGTCCGATGCCGTTGGCGACGTCGTTGGAGCCGTGTGCGAAGGCCATCGCACAAGCTGTGAAGATCATCATGGGTGTGAACACCCGCTCGACACTCTTGTACTGCGCCTCTTCGGATTCGGGGGTTTTGACCCGGCGAATGAGCGCCTTGCCAACCAACGCAACGAGGATGCCGAAGATCGTGGCTACGACGACGGACATCAAGGCTGATAGATCGATATTGAGGTGCTTGAGTCCCTTGAAGATCGTCACCAAGCTGATGATGAAGCCGAGCATGAACAAGTAGCCCGGCGTCCATTTCTTGGCGTTGTCGAAAGGTCGCTTGCTCGACAGAACCAGGCGCTGGATCAGCGAGGAATACAACGCCCGCTTTGATGGCGAAGCGGTGGCTGCGCGCTCATCTTCCGTCGGCGAAGACTCGCAAGAGGCAAGTTTCGCGGGGCAACACCTCACCGTGTTGAACCTGAGCTCGGGCCAGGCGCTCGCTGACGCTGTCGTGGAGGTGTGGCGCTCCGCACGAACCGCCGCAGCGCGTGCCTATAGAGCCAAGCTGGGGATTTCCGAAGCACCTCGGATTGGAGTCGTCGTTCAGAGGATGCTCAGCCCCGATTGCGCGGGCGTTCTGTTTACCCGCAACCCCATCGACCGCGTCGACGAACGAGTCATCGAAGCGACCTGGGGGCTCGGTGAGGCCGTGGTCTCAGGGCTCGTGACGCCCGACTGGTATCGCGTCCGTCGTGGAGGCGAGGTCCTCGAGCGCCGGGCGGGAGACAAGGATCTCGCCATCGTCAGCGCTGCCGAAGGCGGCACGCGCGAAGTGCCAATCACCTCAGACCGCGTCAGTGAGCTGTGTCTCGACGACGGCAAGCTCGAAGCGCTCGACGCCCTTGCCACCCGCTGCGAAGCGAGCTTCGAGGGCGCTTCCGACATCGAGTGGGCATTCGTGGGTGAGCAGCTGTACTTGTTGCAGCGGCGGGAGGTGACCCGATGAGCATCGAGCCCGACACCGAGCTGCTCTTCGAGCTGATGATGATTGGCGCAGCGACGTCGGCGATTGTGGGCGCCGAGGGTTGTGGCCTGCTCGAAGCCCTCATCGACGGACAGGACTGTCCGGGCGGCTTTGCCGAGCGGCTATCGGTTGACCGATGCGGTGTGGAGCGTGTTCTCCAAGTGCTGGTGACCAACGGCCTCGCCGAGCGGCGCGGCGACCGCTACGGCGCATCTCAAAAGCTGCGCATGGCAGGCGCGCTGGAGGGTTTTGCCCAACACACCGCGATCTGGAAACACGTGACACCTTTTCTCCAGACCGGTGAGCCTTACGCGCCTTTCGCTACTGATCGCGGACAGGCCTACGGACCCATCGTCGAGCGTCTGGGAAAGATGTTCGTTCAGCCGGCGCGTCGGCTGACTGACTTGCTCGCCAGCGAGCCAGCGGAGCAGATTCTGGACATCGGCGCTGGCTCAGGAGTTTGGAGCCTGACCATGGCCGAGCGTCATCCAGGGGCTCAGGTTACGGCACTGGATCTACCAGCGGTGCTAGGGGCATTCCAACGCTCGGCCGAGCTGCGTGGACTCGGTGCGCGAGTCGGTGTCATGGCTGGCGACTACGGCGCAGTCGAAGTGCCCGCTGGGCGCTACGACCGATTGCTGTTCGCCAACGTACTGCGTCTCGAGCCGCCCGCCCGCGCTGGCGCGCTCGTCTCGCGGTGGTCAGCCGCCATTCGCCCCGGAGGCCTGATGGTCATCGTCGACACCTTGAGCAATGGCAGCGCCGCCGCAGAGCGCTTCCGCGCTGCCTACGCCCTGCACCTGGCGCTACGCACCGCTATTGGATACCCCCACCGCGAAGACACCATTCGCGCCTGGCTCGAGCAAGCTGGTCTGCGCACCGACGAACGCATCGATCTTGCAGGCGTCGGCGCCATGGGTGTGCTCATCGCCCGCAAGTGAGGGCGGCCCTGCAGGCGACAGGTCGGCAGAGACATGAGCAGCGGGCACCGGACAGAGACGCGGAGGTGGACCCGGACCACGCGGACTCGGACTCACTCGGACGCGGTGATGCGAGGCTCGTTTGGGTTCGTACTTTCGGGCGCGGCGACGCGCCCTGGCGTTTTCTTCGTGGTCGGGGCCGAGCGGGTGCGC
>CAZRGL010000707.1:0-5135 GCA_964599485.1 uncultured Polyangiaceae bacterium | reverse complement strand
GCATTTGCCGCCAGTGCCGAGTACAAGGAGTTCTGGGAAAAACTGAACCGAGGCGAATACGAAGCCAAGGAATACAAACGTCTGGCCAAGGGCGGCCGAGAGATCTGGATTCAGGCTTCCTACAACCCGATTCTCGACCTCAACGGCAAGCCCTTCAAGGTCGTCAAATACGCGACCGACATCACCGAGCAGGTGTTCGCCCAACGGGAGCTTCGCCGCAAGGTCGACGAGTTGCTCGTTTAGGATGCCTAGCACACCGTTGAGACCACCATAGATCTCTTCAATGTGGTCCTCATGGTTGAGCGCTTCGTTAACTGCGCCAGCGAGGCTCGCATTGACGTCTCCGGTGGCGTAGGCCGGAGCCTTCAGATAGTTGGGCTTGCCAGCGAGAGGCGCTTGAGGAGCCAGGCCGTCCACGCGATCGCCCTTGAAGGGGAAGCCGTCCACTGCGACAGGACCGTTGGGCGTGATCTTGAGGGCTACCAGTTGGCCGCCAGTCACCGGGTAGATGATGTCGCGGATCCCGTCCCCGTCCAGATCGGCAAGCTTGGCGCTGCCCTCGCCGCTATCGCCGAGGTAGATGGGGAAGCCTTTGACCAAACTCGGGTCGCGGTGGATGTAATACGTGCGGCGCATTTCGCCCGGTACGTCGCCGATGTCGCCGCCGTAATGAGCCGTCGCCCGGATGCGCACGGTGATGGTGTACTGGTTTTCTCCGTGGGGGCTGTCGATGTCGGCCTCATGGGTGGTGTCCATGGTCCGAATATCCATGGTGGTGATGGCGCCGTCGCTGCCCGTGACCACTTCGCTGCCGATGTTTGTCTCCGCGGCGAGCTCCTTGAAGTCCCCGTCGAGCGGCTGCACGCCAGGTGCCCACTCCACGACGTAGTCGTAGCTGGTGGCACGCTTGGCGGCGATGGTCCCCACGATGTCTACTGGGCCGTTGACCTGATCGGCGTAGAGGACCTCGAACCAATAAGGCCGCACGACGTCGACCTCGGGCGGGATCTTACCGTCCTTCACCCATTCCACCGCGGTGTTGGCATTGGTGCGCCCATAGCCGAAACGCTGGTCGAAGCCGGGTTGGGACCAGAAGTACTTCGGGTCGGCTTCTCGCGATTCGGGTACGTCGATGTCGTCAGCGGTGTGGAACCACAGCTGCATCGCTTCGTTTGCGGTCAGCGGAGGGGTGACTTTGTACTTGAGCGCGGCGCTGAACAACAAGCCGCTCATGCCAGACAATTGGCCCACGGCCTCGCTCGAGCAGCCTTCACCTGAGACGCTGAGGAGATTCTGGCCGCCGAAGTTCGTGCAGGTGTTGAAGTCGAAGAAGGTCTCGACCCTGGTGATGTTGTTGCCAGGCGCAAAGGTGATGGCGTGCACCGGCAGGGTATGGTTGGCCGTCGCCGGCATGTTGTGGTGACGGGCGTTTTCGTCGGCCATGCTGGTGATGTTGAGCACACCGTTGGCGTAGGCGTAGTCGAGCGCCTCTTGTGCGAACTGGTTCATGTTGATGGTGCCGAGCGCGCACTGCACGACGCTGGCACCATTGTCGGTTGCATAAACGACGGCCTGAGCAAAAGCGTTGACGTCCGCAATGAAGCTGTCACCCACGCGCATCGGGATGAAGCGACAGTTGGGGCAGCCACCGATGCCGCCCGCCATGTTGTTTCCCGTGGCGACGGCGTCGCGGGCCTCACCGGTGCCATGGCCGTAGCGGGTGTCGTCGTAAGGATTGTTGTCATCCTTCATGAAGTCCCAGCCGGAAATGTCGTCGACGTAGCCGTTGTCGTCGTCGTCATTGCCGTCCGAGAAGTTCAGGATGAGATCGCCAGCGTCGAGCATGCCGTTGCCATTGGCGTCGCCGAGGGGATGGCCCTCTGAAGCCGGCGGCTGCAAGGTCGGAGTCACCGCGTAGTCGATGACGTTGAAGATGCCATCGCCGTTGCAATCGAAGCCGGCCAAGTCGCCGTCGCCGCCGCAGGGCATGCCATCGGCGGTTTTGGGCCGCTTCTCCAAGCTGTCGAGCTCGGCCTTGTTCAAGTATGCGCGTTCGATCAGATCGTGCTCGTTCCACTTGATGCCCGAGTCCATCACCGCGATGCGGACGCGGTCGTCGCCTTGGGTCCAACGCCACGCCAAATCGATCGACATGCCCGAGGCGGTTTCGTCCGGCCGCACGACCAGGTCACCCGTTTGGGTCGGAATGAACGAGTAATAGTTCCACTGCCCCTTGCTGTCCTCGTCGTAGCCGTAGCTGTGGTCGTTGGGCCAGTTGGCCGGATCGGCCATGTCTTCAGCCGTGAGGCTCTCCTTTGGCGGCCACCCTGCAGCATGAGAGCTGACGAGGGCGCCAACGGACGCGAGCAAGGTGATCGCGGCGCCGCGGAGCACGCAACGGTGCAACGCGAGCTTCAGGTTCGACATGGTTCTGGTCATCGCAGAGCTCTCCTGTGGCGTATCGGCGCAATGAGAAGCACGCCAAGCATGTACGGAAGCGAGGGTAACACAGCGGATTTGCGATAGGATCGTCGACTCCTCGCAGCCTGTCCTTGTTAGCATGGTCGGCAGCCGAACCGAATCGACGGAGCTATCGAATCAACGGAACGACGATGGTGGACAAGCCTACCCCTGAGCAGCGCACCCGCGAGCGCTTGCGCCGCCTGCCCAAGGTGGACAAGCTCGCAGGCCACTCTCGTCTCGCTACCATTCGGGCTCACATGGGCGATAGCGTGCTGAATCGCTTGGCGCGGGGTCTGATCGCCGAGTTGCGAAGCGCGGCGCTCGAGGGGCAGGCCCCACCGGATCTGGACGCGGCGGCGGTGTTGCTTTGCTCCCGGGCGGCCGGGCTGATGCGTAAGCGCGCCCAGCGGGTCATCAACGCCACCGGGGTGGTGCTGCACACCAACTTGGGAAGGGCACCGCTGAGCCGTGCCGCGGTCGAGGCGTTGGCTGAAAGCGCAGGTGGCTACACCTCCGTGGAGCTGGATCTGCTCAACGGCCGGCGTGGCGCCCGGGGAGCCTTCGCCGAGAGTGCGCTAGCGCAGTTGTGCGGGGCAGAAGCAGCCTTGGTGGTGAACAACAACGCGGCGGCGGTGCTGTTGGCGCTGACCACACTGGCGCAAGGACGTGGGGTGTTGGTCTCGCGCGGCGAGCAGGTCGAGATCGGGGGCGGTTTTCGTGTGCCGGAGGTATTGGCCCGCTCCGGAGCGAAGATGATCGAGATCGGCACTACCAATCGCACCCGTCTGAGCGACTACGCACGGGTGCTCGACGGGTCGCATGACGTTGCGGTCGTCTTGCGGGTGCATCCAGGCAATTTCCGGCAGACCGGTTTCGTCGCCCGGCCGGGGCTGGCCGAGCTCGCACAGCTGGCGCGTGAGCGTGGTGCGGTGCTGGTGATGGATCTTGGCGGAGGTGCCCTCATTGACTTGCAGCGTGCTGCAGATCTGCGTGGCGAGCCGGTGGCCCGCGAGTGTATTGCTGCCGGCGCGCAGCTGGTTTGCTTCAGCTGCGACAAGGTGCTCGGGGGACCGCAGGGCGGCGCAGTGGTTGGCGAGGCGGAGCTGGTCGGCCGCCTGCGCCGTGACCCGCTGGCGCGTGCGCTGCGCTTGGGCCGGCTCCCGTTGGTAGCGCTCGAGGCGAGCCTGGAGCCCTATCTTCGCGGCGAGCCTACTGAGCTGCCCACCATCGCGGCGCTGACCAAGCCACTCGGCGAGGTGCGTGAGCGTGTCCAGAGCTGGTGTCAGCGACTTGCTGACCGTGGGGTTGAAGCCGAGCCGGTCGTTGCAGAAGCCCAAGTGGGCGGCGGCGCCCTGGCCGAGGAGCCGTTGCCGTCGGTTGCTGCGCATGTTCGACACGATGGCTCGGTGGACGAAGTTGCGCGCCGCTTGCGCGCGGCCGATCCGCCGGTTCTTGCTCGCATTGCTGACGATCGCTTGTTGCTCGATGGTCGCACGGTGCTACCCGGCGAGGACGAGTTGCTCATCGCGGCGGTGCTGGGTGCCCTCGTGGGCGAGGGGTGACGAGCAACGAGCAGCAGGAACGCGAACACAAATGCGCGTGGCCGCGGGGCCAGTGATGGGGCCGGAGCCGAAAGCGGCCATGCCGGGTGAGGGTTAGAACATGATGGGCAGAACGTCTTCGGGGGCGGGGTTGATGGGCCGGACGAACCCGAGATCCTCGAGCTTGCTGGCCAGTTTCTTCTGCGGCTTCGGGTCGCTGTGCACGAGGGCGATCTTCTTGAGTGCGCCGCGTTCGCGGCAGCGCTCAGCGAAGGTGAGAAGATCACTCTGGTCAGCGTGCGCTGAGAAGCCGTTGAGCACGACGACTTCGGCCCGGCGGTCACGCTCGACGCCGAATATCTTCACCCGCTGCCGTTGCTCTACCAGCCGGCGGCCGAGGGTGTGCTGGGCCTGGTAGCCGACGATGAGCACGGTGTTGCGGTCATCCTCGATAGTGGATCTGAGGTGGTGCAGGATGCGGCCGGCCTCGCACATGCCGCTCGCCGTGATGATGATGGCCGGTTCTTTGCTCGCGGTCAGCGCCTTGCTGTCGTCGACCGCTTCGATATAGCGAAGATTCTCGAAAGCAAACGGCGACTGGCGGCCCGATAGCAGGGCGCGCGTCTCCTCGTCGTAGCATTCGGGATGAAGCTTGAAGACGTCGGTGATTTTCACCGTGAGGGGAGAATCGACGTACACCTTCATGTCGGGCAGCTTGCCCTCGCTGCGTAAGCTCTTGAGGGAATAGACAATTTCCTGGGCCCGCTCGAGCGCAAAGGAGGGGATGATCACTTTTCCTTTTCGATCGAAGGTGCGCTGGATCACCGCCGCCAAGTCATCGTCCATCGTGCGGATGTCATCGTGGAGTCGGTCGCCGTAGGTGCTCTCCATCAACAACACATCGACGTCTGTGGGGATGGTCGGATCCTCCAGGATGGGCATGTTGGCCCTGCCCAAATCACCAGTGAAGCAAATGCGCCGCTTGTTGGTGCCGTTGGTGACATCCAGCAGGCAAATCGCGCTGCCGAGCACATGCCCTGCATCCAAGAAGGTCAACACCACATTGCTGCTGAGGTGGCACGGGAAGCCGTAGGGTACGGAGTGGAACATCCTGATGGTCTTGAGCACATC
>CAZRGL010000706.1:0-5149 GCA_964599485.1 uncultured Polyangiaceae bacterium | reverse complement strand
GACCTCTACCTGAGCCCCACCGCAGAAGTGCCTTTGACCAACCTGCACGCTGGCGAGATCCTGTCGCGCGAGCAGCTCCCGTTAGCGTATGCGGCCTACACACCTTGTTTTCGCTCGGAGGCGGGCAGCTACGGCAAGGATGTCCGCGGCATGATTCGGCAACACCAGTTCGACAAAGTGGAGCTGGTGCGTCTGTGTGAGCCCGAGCAATCCGACCAAGAGCTGGAAAAACTGACGACCCACGCCGAGGAGGTGCTCAAGCGGCTTGGCTTGCATTTTCGGCGGGTGCTCTTGTGCGCTGGCGACATCGGCTTTTCGGCTACCAAGACCTACGACCTAGAGGTGTGGCTTCCAGCGCAAGACAAGTTTCGCGAGATTTCCAGCTGTTCGGTGTGCGGTGACTTTCAGTCCCGCCGGGCCAAAATCCGCTACCGACCAGAACCACGCGGCAAGCCACGGTTGGTGCACACCCTCAACGGCTCCGGTTTGGCGGTCGGCCGCACGGTCATCGCAATTCTCGAACAATATCAACGTGCTGACGGCACGGTCGAGGTGCCTGAGGCGCTGCGCTCCTACATGGGAGGGGCGCAGCTGCTGGCGCCTCGTGAAGGACCCAAATAAGTAGTTCGATACACGAGCGCCCATCGACGCGGCAACGCTCAGTCGCGATTGTTGGCCCTCGGACCGAGCGTGTGAAACAGCTCGGGCATGGGTCTGCCGCGCCGCGTTTCGAGCTATCATCACGATAGCGTTGCGCAAGACGACCCGTTGGTCGAAGTTCACTTCAGCGAGGTGTTCGACAGCCGTCTTGACGACGAGTCCGAGCAGGGGCCCTGGTGCGTCGATTTGGGTGACGCCATCGCCTGCATGAGCACGGTGCAAGTGTGGTTGGCTCTGGCCTCCGGCAAGGTCGTGCCTGAGACCAAGGTGTGGCGTGATGGTATGGGCTGTTGGCTGGTCATCGCCCAAGTGCCCGAGCTGACCGACGAAGACGATCCGGCCCAACTGGAGCGGCAGTCTGTTCCCGAGCAATCGGAGATTCGCCGTAGGCGCAGCCTAACCAAGCCCGAGCCCGTCACGATCGGCTCGCGTTGGCGGCGTTCGCTCATGTCGCACTGGCGGCGCTACCTGGTCCTCGCCGCCGTGGTCGCGGGCGGCCTGGCGGGCGCGATCGCATTTCATGTTGCAACCAAGCCGCCGCCGGTCGAACCCCTGCGCCGCGTGGCCGTAGACGTTGCCGAGCGTAGCCGCCTGCTGGTCGACCGCGCCCGAGAAACTACTTTGCAGCGCGAGCGGGCCTGGTGGCTGTCTCGCTGGGCAAGCTCGTCCCGCTGAGCAAGTGCGCCCAGCGGACTACCGAGCTGGACCGCGGACTACCGAGCTGGACCGCGGACTACCGAGCTGGACCGCGTCCAGTGAGGTTCCGGCGCGTGGATTCGAACCACGATTGGAGGATTCAAAGTCCTCAGTCCTGCCTTTGAACGACGCCGGAGAATGAAAACGGCGGCTACCCTAGCAGCCTGCGACGAAAATGTCCTCTTGGAGGGCGTGCTCGAGACAGTCGCTGAGAGTCGACAGCGCCTTTAGGCCATGTTGCATCGTGTCTCGACCCGACGCTCACAGCGAAACAGTTCTAGAGAGCGTGCAGCGCGGACAAGCTCTGCTAGCCCTAGCCTGGCCCTCGTCGGTCAATCCGGGCTAGCGAGCCGCCAGGCTGCGCGGTAGTCTCTCGACCGTGGCGGGCAGTTCCGATGACGGCCGCAAGGCAGAAGTCACATTTGTGGCTAGGTTGGTGGCCCGCGATGAGACGGCGTTCAACGAGCTGATGGAGCTGTACGAACGCCGTGTGTTCGCGCTCGTGTTTCGAATGCTGGGTCGCAGGGCCGAGGCTGAGGAGATCACCCAAGAGGTGTTCGTTCAGGTCTTCAAAGCGGTGGACAGCTTTCGAGGTGATGCGAAGCTCTCGACCTGGATCTTTCGCGTCGCTGTCAACCTCTGCAAGAACCGCATGAAGTACAACGCGCGCCGGGCGGCAGGTAGCCACGCGGAATTGGACAGCTTGGGCGACCACACGTCGCTCGGCGCGGCTGAGGGAGTGAGCGCCGGCACGGTAGCGCGCCCGGATGAGCTGGTCGCGGGGATACAGCTCGAGAAGATCCTCAAGGTCGCGATTGGACAGCTCGAGCCAGAGTTTCGTCAGCTCGTCATCTTGCGCGACGTCGAGGACTTGTCCTACGAGGAAATCGCCGAGGTGACCGGCCTGCGACGCGGCACGGTCAAGAGCCGCATTCATCGAGGTCGGGCGCAGCTGCGTGCCCGCGTCGAGCGGATTCTGGGTGAGAAGCTGCAGAAGGGACAGAGCAAATGAGCAGCGAAAAACCGCCCGCTGCGCAAAGCGGCGATCCTGACGCGCCCAGCGAGCCAATTGACGAGCTCAGCGAGCCCGGCAAAGAGCCCAGCGAGCCCGGCAAAGAGCCCAGTGAGCCAATCGAGGAGCCCAGTGCTGAGCCAATCGAGGAGCCCAGCGAGCCCGAATCTGATGCCGCGTCGCCACAATCAGATGGCACGCCCGACGACGCCCCCGAGCCATCGAGCCCCGACAGCGCCCCGCCAGATAGCTACCTCGATCAGCTCGACCTCGATGACGTGGACGTCCGCGATCTGCTTCGTAGTGCGCTAGCTGAGCCGCAGCGGCGCAAGCCAACTGCCAAAGTCGTCCAAGGTGTCCAGCGGCGCATCCGTGAAGGCAGCAAAGGAAAGTACTTCGGAGACGGATGGAGCACCACGCCGCATCCCAAAGCGACCTTCCTGGTCACGAGCGCGCTCATGCTCCTCATCGTCGTACTAGCCTGGCTGTTGCTGGCTCCGTACGGCATTCATTGAGTCCGCGTCCGAGTCTGCGTCCGAGTCCGCGTCCGAGTCCGCGTCCGAGTCCGCGTCCGCGTCCGCTGTTGCTCGTTCTAGCTCAGGCGGCCGTCCAGCGGACGAGGACAGCGGTGATGTTGTCGGGTCCGCCGTTTTCGTTGGCGCGTTCGATGAGTCGCGAGGTCGTCTGCTTGATGTCGCCAGTGGCGTTGCGCATCACTTCCTCGATTTCTGCGTCGGACAGCGGTCCTGCCAGTCCGTCTGAGCACAACAAGAAGGTGTCGTTGATCTCGGGCGACTCGTAGCGCGTGTCGACCTTCACCGTGTCCTTCATGCCTAGCGCTCGAACGATCACGTTCTTGTGCGGGAAGTTGTCGATCTCTTCCTGCGTGAGCCGCTTCATCTTGATGTAGTCGTTGAGCAGCGAGTGATCCTCGGTCAACGCCTCGAGCTTGTTGTCGCGAAAGCGGTAGCAACGGCTGTCGCCCACGTGGGCGATGTAGACCCCGTCGTCGGCCGCGTACAAGCCCACCCAAGTGGTACCCATGCCGCGCTTTTTACCGTCTCGCTGGGCCGACTCGTAGATGCGAAGGTTCGCGAGCTTGATGCCCGTGATCAATCGGTTCTCTTCGTAGCCCTTGGAGCGGTCCATCTTGTATGGCCAGGTACGCTCCGGGTCATCGGCGGTCTCCATCAAGAACTCGTGGATAGAGTCGATGGATAGCTTGGAAGCCACTTCGCCTGAGGCGTGGCCCCCCATCCCGTCGGCAACCAAGTAGAGGCCAAACTCCGGCAGCAAAGCGAAGTTGTCCTCGTTGTGGTTTCGTTTCCGGCCGACGTTGGTTTCGCCAGCCACCTCGATTCGGACTTCGCCAGTCACGGGTTCCTATGAAAACGCGGGTTTATTGCCGGATGGTAGAGCGAGTTGTTGGTTGCCGCCAGTGTTTTGAGGCGCTGGGGGTGTACTTCCTTGTGCGGATGAGGCATCAGATCGGCGATGAGTAGCAACGGCGAAGACGATACGCACACCTCTGAGTCGTTTGACCCAGAGCCCACGACCGAGCTAGCGGCGGGCGAGCCCCAAACACCACTTTGGTTGCCGGCCGTCGGTATAGCCCTGTTTGTGGCCGTTGGCCTATGGGCATTCTCAGGGGATGAGACCGACACGGGGGCAGAGACTAGCAAACCCGCCGCCTCGGCGTCGACTATCGCTAACGCGGCGCCTCCAAAACCCGTTGCCAGACCAAAGACGAGAGTGCCGCGGGGTAAGGATCGCGAGCGCATTCGTGAAGCAGCCAGGCGCCGTGGACTGGTGCCGCCGCGGGGTAAGAGGCCCGGGCATTGAGTAACGACGACCCCATCTTGGTGATCGGCTCGGGTGTGATGGGCCGTGGGATTGCTCAGGTGGTCGCTGCCGCCGGCATTGCAACGCGCCTGTGCGACGTTGACCTATCGGTAGTCGAGCGAGCGATCCAGCAGATCGGCGCGTCGCTGGCTCGCCGCGTTTCCAAAGGCAAGCTCGACGAGCAGGAGCGCGAGGCCATCTTGAGCAGGGTCAGCCCGGTGGGCGACGTGGCAGAAGCTGCTGAAGACGCAAAGCTCATCATCGAGGCGGTTCCTGAGGACATGGACCTCAAGGTTCGCGTTCTGGCTACGGCTCGCGATGCCGCGCCAGCGCAAGCAGTGCTTGGCTCGAACACCTCGAGCCTCTCGATCACCGAGCTCGGGGGGCGGCTCGATGCCGGACAGCGGACCATCGGCATGCATTTCTTCAATCCAGCACCGGCGATGCCCTTGCTCGAGCTCGTCAAGGGAATGCACACGAGTGCGACCACAGTGACCCGCTGCCAGACGCTTGCGGCACGCCTCGGCAAAGCTTCCATCTTGGTGCATGACTCGCCTGGCTTCGCCACGAGTCGGCTTGGTGTGGCGATTGGTGCTGAAGCGATCAGGATGCTCGAGGCTGGTGTTGCCTCCGTTCAAGACATCGACCGTGCCATGGAGCTCGGCTATCGCCATCCCATGGGGCCGCTCAAGCTCAGCGATTTGGTGGGCCTCGATGTGCGCTTGGCGATACTCGACCACCTGCATAAGGAAGTCGGCGAGCAGTTTCGGCCACCTCAGCTGCTGCGTCGAATGGTGCGGGCCGGTTGGCTCGGCAAGAAGACGGGCCGCGGGTTCTATCGCTGGACCGACGAGGGCCCTCGGCCGCCCGATCCGAGGTAAGTATCCAGCCGGAAATCAGGTGTCCGAATAGCTGAAACCGAACCCCATTCACAAAATA
>CAZRGL010000705.1:0-5151 GCA_964599485.1 uncultured Polyangiaceae bacterium | reverse complement strand
CCCATTCGGCGGCCGAGCGCGGCACCATTTCAGCCTGGTCGGCGCCTGCACAGAAGACGCGTCCGTTGCCCGCGAGCACCACCACGCGCGCGCGTTGGCGGGCCTGGTCCAAGGCAGCCACCAGAGCTTGGAGAGCGGGGAGATCGATGGCATTGAGGCGTTCGGGTCGGTTGAGGGTGATCGTGAAGACCCCCTCCTTTTCCGTAGTTTGTATCGCGTCGGTCATGTTCTCTTCCTTGGTCGCAGCGCATAGTCGAAGCTGCCGCTGAACACCGTTTGCCCGCTTGCATCTGTGGCGGTCACCGCGACCATGGCGTCGGCGCGCGCGTTGGCGTCGAAATCGGCGCGCGCGGTTTGTGCGACGGTGGGATCCACTTTCGCCGAGGCCACCACTTGTCCCTCCGCGCGGCGCGGGTATTTCACTTCGGCGCCGCGCAACAAGACGAAGGCGCGATCACCGCCGACGATTTGCCATGCCGCCACCCCAGCGGCGGTCTCGGCTGCGGTGTAGAGGGCGCCGGCATGGAAGATCCCTACGTGGTTCATGAGCTCCGGGTTGGGGTGCATGCGCACGACGACAGCCTCGTCGCTCGCGTCGACCGCCAAACGATGCGGCTGCAGGTAGGGGATGCGCGCCAACACACCCGCCAGCGATGTCGCCGTCATGACCCGTCCAGTCGGAACGCCCGCGCGGCGTTGTCGCGTACCACCTTGCGGAAGATCGCCGGCTTGAGATCGAGCGCCTCGAGTTCCGCGAGCGTCCGTTCGAAGGTGAGCAGAGGGTAGTCCGTCGCCCAGATGACTTTGTCTCGGCCCCAGCCGCGCGCGAATTTCACGAACGACTCCGGCCAATGCTTGGGCGTGCGGGCCGAGGTCTCCACGTAGACGTTCTCGTGCTTCCAAGCGAGCGTCATCATCTCCTCGTGCCAAGGCTGGCCGAGGTGACAGCCGATGATGGTCAGCTCGGGGAAAGCGAGGGCCACTTCGTCCAAGTAGATCGGACGCCCACACTCGGACGGCAGCAGTGGGCCGGTGTGTCCGACCTGAATGCAGACCGGCACCCCGAGCTCGGCGCATTTCAGGTACACCGGCCAATAATGTTTGTCCGTGGGGGGCAGGCCGGTCGTGCCGTCACCGTACATGTACGGCTCGAGCCGGACGCACTTCATGGCCAGCTCCTTGACCAGGTGCTCGACGTTGCGGGCCACGTCCATCGGTTTGGCAAGCGGGTTGACGGTGCCCGAGCCGACGAAGCGATCGGGGTACTTGCGCACCACCTCGGCGACCTCTTCGTTCGACACCACCGCGGTGTCCTTGTGATAGAAGGCGCTCAGTACGCAGCGGTCGACTCCTGCTGCGTCCATTTCGGCGAGCATCTGCTCGATGCTCATGCCCTCGAAGATGACCTGCGGCGAGCGGTACTTCTTGAAGATGTGAAGGTACTCACTGGGCCAGCGCTTTGCGCCTTCGGGGCTGATCCAGCTGCCCCAGGCGTCGATGGCGATGCGTTCTCGAGTCACGGTGCTTTCTCCTCGTGTTGTAGCTGCAGGATCGCGCGCGCCTCAGCGGGCGTCGCCGGCTCGGCGCCCACCTCCCGCAGGATGCGAACGGCCTTGTCCACGATGGGACCGTTGCCCGCGGCGAGCTGGCCGCGCGCGATGTAGACGTTGTCTTCCAGGCCGACGCGCACGTGTCCGCCCATGGCGACCACTGCGCCGAGCATGCGAAAATGGTTGCGGGCGCCGATGGCGCTCACCAGCCACTGGGCGTCTGCAGGTAGTCCGTCGACCAGGAAGACGAGGTTTTTGACGGTGGCCTCGTTCACCTCGCCCGGAATTCCCATCACGAAGTTGACGAGCAGCGGGTGGGCCAGCACGCCACGGTCGAGCAGCGCGCGTAGGTTGTTGAGCATGCCCGGGTGGTAGATCTCGAGCTCGGGTCGAACACCCGCGTCGAAGAAGATCTTCGCCGTTTGTTCGAGCTCTGCATGCGACGAGAACAACGGCACGAAGCGGTCGCCGCGCCAGCTTTCCGACGCAGCGTCGTAGCGACCTAGCAAGCTGCCGCCGCCGATGCTGAAGGAGGCGATGTCCGGTCGCAGCTCGGGCACGACGCAGATCCGTTCTTCGAGGGTCAGGCCCGCGATCGCGCCGCCAGTCGTCAAGTTGAGGAGGGCGTCGCAACCAGCGCTGCGCAGCCCGTCGACGATGCGCCGGAAGATGGAGATATCGCCCGTCGCCTTGCCCTGGGCGTCGCGGGCATGGATGTGGAGGATGGCTGCGCCTGCCCGCCAGGCGTCGAGACCCTGGGCGATGATCTCCTCCGGCTGCTCTGGCAGATTCGGGTTCGCTGCCTTGCCTTGCTGTGCGCCTGTCAAGGCGCAGGTGACCATCGTCTTCATCGTCTACTCCTCACCGCTCTGCTCCTTTCCGAACTCGGCGTTTCGTTTGTCGAGGAAGGCAGCCATGCCCTCCTTCTGATCACGGCTCATGAAATTGAGCATCACGGTGTTGATGGAAAAATCGATGGCAGACTCAAGATCGGTGGTCATCCACTTGTGGATGATCTCCTTTTGCGTGCCGAGGGCGGTGGGGCTCTTGTCTGCGAGGCGTGCGCACAACCCGCTGACGGCCGCCTCGAAGTCGTTCCGCGGTAGTGCTTGCTGGATCAAGCCACGCCGCTCGGCCCTTTCTGCGCTCCAGAACTCGCCGGTGTACGCCATCTCGCGCGCCCCCTGGATCCCGATGGCGAGTGGCAGGATGGCGGCTTCCACGATGGCTGGGATCCCGCGATGGATGTTCGGCAGACCGAACTGCGACCGATCAGTGGCCAACATGAAGTCGCAACTGAGCGCCAGCTCGAGCCCAGCGCCGAGGCATAGGCCGTCGATGGCGCAGACCACTGGTATCTCCGTCGTGCGGAGCGCCAAGAAGGTCCGGTGCAGCTCGCGTCCGACCTCGCGTGCTTCGATACCAGTCATGTCTTTCACGTAGGCGACGTCGATGCCCGCGCTGAACGCGCGCTCCCCTTCGGCATCGATGCGCATGACGCGCAACTCGGGGTCCGCGGCTCCCAGCGCCAAAGCCGTGCGGATCTCGACGAGCATGCGCCCGTCGATGGCGTTGAGGCACTCGGGCCGGTTCAGGGTGACGTGCAACACCGGTCCATGGCGCTCACAGCGGATGGTCTCGTAGGTGGTCATCGTCATTTTCCTTTGAAGGTGGGGATGCGCTTGTCGACAAATGCGCGCACGCCTTCGGCTGCGTCTTCGGTACAACGCAGCGGCTCGGCATGGAGTTGCTCGAGTCTCAGCCCTTCGGCGAGGGGCAGGTGCATTCCGGCTAGCGCTGCAGCGCGTGCGGTTTGAACCGCCAGGGGCGCGTTGACCGCGATGCGTTGCGCGAGCGCCTGTGCCGCGTCGAGTAACTCATCTTTCGGCACCACGCGGTTGATCAGACCGGCAGTGAGCGCGGTGTGGGCATCGATCGCGTCGCCGGTCAACAGCAGCTCGAGGGCGATGGCCAAGGGGATGGTGCGGGGCAGTCGCTGGGTGCCGCCGGCGCCAGGGATGATGCCGCGCTTCACCTCCGGCAGCCCGAAGGTGGCATGCTCGGCGGCGACGCGTAGATCGCAGGCCAGCGCGAGCTCGAGGCCGCCGGCCAGGCAGTGGCCGTTGATGGCGGCGATGATGGGTTTGCCCGGATCCAAATTGCGGGTGATTCCACCCAAGCCGGGTTCCCGCTCGGCGTGCTCGCGCCGCTCGAGCGGGCTCATCGAGCGGTACCACGGGCCCACCTCTGTCAAATCGGCCCCCGCGCAAAAAGCCTTGTCTCCGGCGCCGGTGAGGATGGCGACGCGCAAGTCTCGATCGCTCCGAAAACTGCGCCACGCATCGCAGAGCTCGCGCCCCATCTCCAAGGTGAGGGCGTTTCGTTTGTCGGGCCGATCGATGGTGACCAGCAAGACGGACCCCGTGACTTCGGTTTGGATGCTCATGTCACCTCGGCAGCAAAGCCAGCAATGGCGGTGATGCTGACCGTGCGCTCAGCGGCGAATGTAGCGACGACGCGCGATCCGACGACGAGAGCGTCATCCAGCACTCTGTGGAGCATCGCTCCATCGGCCCCGTCGAGGCGCACCAGCCCGTAGCTGCCGCGGTCGGCTGTGGACGCGATCGCGATCACCACGCCTGCGGGGCCGACCGGCACGAGGTCGCACTCTTCGGCGCAACACCACGGGCAACACGGTCGCGCGGGGCACGCGACCCGCTCACAGCCCTGGCAGCGTGAGCCGAGGATCTGCGCGTCCTTGGCGAGCGCTTGCAAGAAGCGGCTGACGACATCGCCTGTGGCGAAGCGAAAGGGGAGGCGGATCGGTTCGGACCGGATCATGACAGCACCTCGAAACGCAGGATGTCGTCCATCGCGCCATGCAACTCTGCACGCCATTCGGCGCGCACCCTGGCGCCGATGCGCAGCCGTGATGGATCAGCCAGGTCGAGGTAGTGGTTAACCGTGCAGTCAGCGCCGTCGAGCCGTATGAGGCCCATGCCGTAGGGCGCCTCGCGCATCTCACCGGTGCGGCCGTCGAGGATCGGCAAGTGCACGACGGTCCAGGCGACGAGTGTGCCTTCGTCCTTCACCTCCACCCAGTGGCTCATGCGCCGGCGGCAGCGCCCGCAGAAGGGCCGCGGCGGCAGGTAGCGCCGCCCACAACCGTCACATTGCAGCGCCTCGATGCGCCGCTCGCGCAGCCCGGCGCAAAAGCGGCCCATCGCCTCGCCCGACGCGTAGCGCCAGCTCAGGTCCATGGTGATCTCGACCGTGTCGCTCATGGCTCACTCCCCAACACCATCACGTCGGCCCAGGCGTACACGCCGTAACCGGTGGCCAGGGCGCGCCGGGCGCCGTCGACTTGGTGCTCGCCAGCCCGCCCGTGGAGTTGCAGCGCAGCCTCCGCCACTCGGATGACGCCGCTGGCTCCGACGGGGTTGGTTGACAGCACGCCGCCCGACGGATTGACCGGCAGCTGTCCGTCCATCTCGGTGACTCCATCTTCGATGAGCCGGCCGGCTTCGCCTTCATTGCAAAACCCGAGCGCCTCGTACCAGGCGAGCTCGGCGTAGCTCACCGGCTCATAGATCTCCGCCAC